>SHBB01000413.1 GCA_004213565.1 Sandaracinaceae bacterium | reverse complement strand
CGACGCGCGAAGGCGGCCAGCTTTCGCGAAGCGAAAGCGCGAGCCGCGGGGGCCCCAGCGCCCCGTCGCTGGGGTCGGCGTGGGAGCGCGCGGAGCGCGCGACCCGCCGTAGTTGGGAGGGGGGCCCCATGGGCGCTTCGCCCCATGGGGGGAGGGCCTGCGTTCAGGCCCTCCAGAAAAAAGGAAAGCGACCCTCCGTCGAGGGTCGCTTTCTGAAGCTCGCTGGCGTGCAGGGTGGTCACCCACCGTCGCTCGGTCTCCCTCGCGACCCGCTCCGTACGACACGGGAGTCTCACCCATGCCGCCGGTGGCGGCTGCCCGCCGATGGTGCGAGGCCTCGCACCACCGACACGGCCATCTCCTCGTGAGTCCCGCTCCGGGCGCGTCCGAGGACGCACACCGGGTCACGGCGCGTCGAGCGATCCGAGGATCGCCCTCCGGCTTCGGCAGACTCCGCGCCAGCCCTCCGCGTCCGGCGCCGTCCGAAGACGGCGTCGCGGCGCGATGGGCGGTCTCGACGGTCCTTTTAGACTTGTCTCGACCTGCTCGCTGGACGGTCACCCGCTGTCTGACATCTCTTCGTCACGACTCGGCGAGCGATGCTCGGGTCCCACCCGATGCCCCGCTCTCCCCACACGGACCGGCTCACGAGCCGGTCGCCCAAAGGCCGTAGCCATTCGGTCGCCCGAAGGCCAGAGCCTCCGGCCCACCGCGTCCTCTCGAACGCGATGGAGGGGGATGGTGGCCACACGCGAACGCACGCCACCACCTCGTCGTCGAGGATCACCGTCATCGTTCCCCCGCCGCGCGAGCGGCCGGGAGGGCGAGAGGGGGTGACCCCGATGTCTTTCGTCGTACCGATCTCCGAGCCCGCTTCAGGCTCGCAGCGCGCGCCCCTCCTCTCGGAGAGACCCGCTCGGATCCGTGTTCACTCCCCGAACGCATGTCTGCGTCCGAGCCGATCGTTCTCTCACGCGCGCCCCCCGACGGCGGCTCGGTTGCCCGAGACCTTCAGGGGTGCTTGCTCCTCTCTCGAGGACGCGTGCGATCGTCGCCGAGCTCGCTCCCCCAGCGTTTCACCTGGGGACGCGACTCGATGAGCTAGGTCGCCTCGCGGACGAAGAGCCAGGCTCTCCGCCAGCGGCCCGAGAGATTCGGGCGATTCGAGGGCACGTGGGTGTGCCTCGAGGGCGACCGCGGTCCTTTCGACCGACGTCTGCAACTCACGATTCATCATTGTCAAAGATGGGTACCCCGACTTCGTCTGTCTCGGCGCACGCCGCGTCGCGTTCCCACACGACACGAGCCGTTCCGGATGCACGTCGGAACGACGCTTTGGCGAGCCGGCGAGCCTTCCCGAGGCGTTGTCTTCCTCGAGCGCTCCCTCCGACGTACCGCTGACGCCCCTTTGCCACGCGGGCTTTCCAGTGGATCCTCCGCGAACGGTTGGTCCACCAGCTCGGCCCACCGATCCCCTCTCGAGGATCACGGGTCGAACCCGTTGGCCTGGGTCTCCCTCCACCGAGCCGCATGCTCGGTCCCGGCTTCGATGAGACCCGAAGCGCCTTCTCACCCTCCGTCGCTCTTCGGCCTGGTCCGATCGTCTCGGACCTCGCCTGTTCAGCTGGCCTAGTTGGCTGGCGCCAACGGGCGGCGAAAGGTGTCTGCCGTGTCAACCGACCCTCGGGGCACTGATGCGTGCCTTCAGTCTCCTCCCGACCCTCGACTGCGCGTGGTGACGCGCGGTGAGGACGAGCGCCCCGGTGAAGGGACAGCCCTGCCGACCCGCCCTCCGGAGAGGATGAGTCTGCTCGTTCGGACGACGCCCTCTCGCGACCCTCTCGGACCTCGAGAAACCTCCGCCCTCTCCCAGAGGACGTCGGTGACGACCCGACCTCGCGATCGGACCGCCCGCGTCGGTGGGACGAGTCGCTCGAGGTGGCCCGAAGACCTGCCCCCGCCAACCTGCGCCCCGACACCCTCGTCACCCGTCCGTGAGCACGCGGAGCTGGGTAGCCCTGCGCCCCTGCGGGCGGATCGAGACCCTCCACCGTCCACGAGGGACGGCTTCCGGCCGGGTGCCTTCCACCCCCGACATGTGTTCCGCCGGAGCTTCCCACACGCCGTTCACGCCCTACCCCGCTCCGAGCACCCCGTCACCGGACATGCCCATCTGCGATGGCTTCGCGCGTTCGAAACGCCTTTGTAACGCGGTGACTCGAGGACCCGTGAAGGGGCTCCCCTCGAGACCGCGCTCGACCCCCGGCTCAATGACCCTCGCAGGCCCTCTCCCCCGGAGCCGCAGCGCCTCGGAGGCTTCTGCGACCTGAAGGCCCGAACTCGTGTTCCGCGACCTTCATTCCGGAGAGTACCCGACGAGTCTCCATACGCAACAAGAAAACGCTCATCAAACGAATCTTTTTTCATCCACAGGCCATCCACAGAAGAACCACACCCCTCCCCACAGGGTTTTTCAGCATGTTTCCACAAGTTCTCCACAGCCCAAAGAAGGGGACACTCCATATGGTGACGGACAGCGGATCGTCAACATTGACGACTGAATGACGCATTGATTGCGGCACGATTCACTGTTTGAAGCACGTCTGTGCGCGGCACGCGTCGACGGCGCAGATCACCGGCAACACGGCGCTTTTCAGGAGCGCACAGATCCCGAGGGTCTCCAGGCTGGAGACCCCGTTTGGGCGTCCTGAGGCGTCACTTCTTCGTCACACGGCGCAGGATCAACGCGAGCAGCGCGAGCCAGGCCGGCGAGCCCGCGCCGCGGCCGGCCGAACGGCACCCGCATCCGCTCCCCGCCTGCGGCGAGCACTCCGCGGGCAGCCCCGCGTCGCGCGGCGCGCCGGTCCCGCCGTCACCGAACGGCACGCTCGCGTCCCGGCCGAGGTCGTACGCCACGTCGGCCGCCCACGCCGGGCACACGACCCCCGAGGTGCTGCAGCGCGGACACGAGACGAGCTCGGCGATCTCGGACAGGGAGAGCAGCGGCGCCTGGGTAGGCGCCACACGCACGACTCCATGGCCCGCGCGCGCCTGGTCGGTGCACGCCCATACCTCTCCGCCGATCTCCGCGAGGCACGTGACGGGGAGGGTCGGATCGACCTCCACGAACGCGCGTCCGTCCGGGGCGCGGTGAAGCCCCCCGAGGCGGCTCCCCACCCAGACGCCGTCTCCGGTCGCGAGCACGCCGCCGACCTGCGGCACCGCGATCGGGCTCGTCCAGGTGCTCCCGCCATCGTCCGAGCGGAGCACGCGCTCGGGCGCCTCCTCCCCGGAGAAGTGCAGCATCGTCGCCCACAGGAGCTCCGGATCCGTCCGGTCGATCGCCTCGAGTCGGAGCAGGCGCTCTCCGGGCTCGAAGGGGACGACCACGCGCTCGAACGATCGTCCACCGTCGTCGCTGCGGAGGAGGAAGGTCTGCCGCTCCACGCCCTCGCGCGCCGGGATGGAGCCGCTGGCGTAGACCCTCGAGGGGCGGGAGGGCGCGACCCTCACCCGGTCTACCAGCACCTCGCCGAACCCGCCGACGGGCGCCCACTCGAGCCCGCCGTCCTCGGAGCGCCAGAGCTGGTCCTCCATCGACACGTCGCTCAGGACGAGGAGGAAGGTCTCCGCCCCCACGCGGCGCACGTCGATCGCGAACACGTCGCGGAGGTCGTCGCTGGGCCTCTCCCAGGTGCAGCCGCCGTCGGGGCTGCGCCAGAGGCCCTCGAACGTGCCAGCCAGGATCGCGCCGTCGGGTCCCGCGACGATGACCGGGTCCTCCATGCGTGGGTCGACGCCCAGCGCGGCCGCGCAGAGCCAGCGCCACTCGCCGCCGCCGCGCACGGCCAGCCCCCACGTCGCCTGCGCGATGAGCACGTCGGGCGTCGAGGGGTGGGCGTCGAGGCTGTGGAGCGCGGGCGGCCGACCGTGCGCGAGCGCCGCGCCGGGGCGCAGCGTGAGCACGAGGAACAGGACGGCGGACGCGACGCGCACGGCCAGGATCTACCATTTCTGGTACCGTTCGGCGCAGCGGCGGGAGCCGCAGGAAAGGACCGACCAGATGCGCACCGCTTCGTTCGCTTCTCTGCTCACCGTGCTCACCCTCTTCGCCGTCCCCGCCCTCGCGCAGGAGGACGACGTCGCCTCTCGCGTCGACGCGATCTGCTGCGGCGCCAACTGCTGCCTCATCGGGAGCGACTGCTTCAGCAACGGCGACACGAACCCCGACAACGCCTGCCAGACCTGCGACGTCAGCGCGACGCAGACGGCCTGGACCGACGTCTCCGGCTGCGCGCCCGAGGACTCCGGCGTGACCCCGGCGGCCGACTCGGGCACCACCCCTCCGGCCGAAGGCGGCGGCTGCAGCGCCTCCGGCGCGTCGTCGAGCGCGGGCCCGCTCGCGCTCCTCGGCCTGCTGGGCGCGCTATTCGTCTGGCGCCGCCGCGCCTGAGCGTCTCAGGTCGCGTTCGAGCTCGCGCTCCAGGCGGTCGAGCAGGCGCTGCACGCGGCGCCGCTCGTCCTGCCAGCGCTCGAGCAGATCGAGCGCGACCTCGAGCCCGGCCAGGTTCACCCCGAGGGTGGACAGCCCGCAGCAGACCCGCAGGCGCTCGAGCGCCCGGGCGTCGTAGCCGCCGGTCTCGTCGGGCACGATGATCTGGTGCTCCTCGAGCTCCAGCACCCAGCCCTCGTCGACGTCGAAGAGCTCTGCGATCCGGACGCGGTCGATCTTCACGACGCCCTCCGCAGCAGCTCTTCCCGCGGGTCGGCGTCGTACAACGCCTCCAGCTCCGCCGCGATCCGGGCCCGCGTCGCCTCGTCGCCGCCGCGCGGCGCGACGAGCTCGAGCACGACATAGAGGTCCCCGGCCGGCCCGCTCCGCGGCGCGATGCCCTTGCCCCGCAGCCGCATGCGCTGACCGTTCTGCGCGCCGCTCGGGATCTGCAGCTTCACCGTGCCGTCCAGCGTCGGCACCTCCACCTTCGCGCCGCGCAGCGCCTCCGGCAGCGTCACGGGCAAGCGGAGCGTGAGATCATGGCCGTCGCGCTCGAAGACGGGGTGCGGCTCCACCTCGACCCGGACGAAGAGATCGCCGGCCTGACCGCCCTGCCCGCCCGGGTTGCCCTGCCCACTCAGCCGCAGGCGCTGGCCGCTCTCGACGCCGGGCGGGATGGTGACGGCGAGCCGGCTCACCTCGCCGCTCGGTCGGGCGAGCTCGACGTGGGCGGTGGTGCCGCGCGCCGCGTCGAGGAAGGCGACCCTGAGGTTGGCCTCGACGTCCGAGCCGCGCCTCTGGCCGCCGCGCTGCCGACGGAACAGGTCGCCGATGAGGTCTTCGAGATCGACGTCTCCGTATCCAGCGCCTCCGTAGTCGGCGCCGCCGAAGGGCCCGCCGAAGCCGCCGAAGCCGGCCTGCTGCGAGGCGTCCATGCGGCGCTTCCACTGGCGATACTCCTCGGCCTTCTCGGGGTCGTAGCCGATCTTCGCCGCGTCCGGGCCCAGCTCGTCGTAGAGCTTGCGCTTGGCCTCGTCGCTCAGCACCTCGTAGGCGCCGCTCACCTTCTTGAAGCGCTCCTCGGCGCTCGCGTCGTTCGGGTTGAGGTCCGGGTGGTGCTTGCGGGCGAGCTTGCGGTACGCCTTGCGAATCTCGTCGCGGCTGGCGTCGCGGGACACCCCGAGCAGCTCGTAGAGGTCGTCGGTCATGAGATGTGGTGGACAGAGGCTGGCGAGACGGGCTGGCGGGCAGACCCCGGTGACCCAAGCCGCTCTAACGTAAGCCCGCCCCCTCCCGCGTAAAGGACCCCGACCGTGCCCGTACCCGCCATCCGCATCCGCGCCCTCGACCAAGCGCCCGTGAACGCCGAGGGCGAGCTGGTGCTCTACTGGATGGTCGCCGCGCGCCGGACCCATCACAGCTACGCCCTCGATCGCGCGCTGGAGTGGGCGCGCGAGCTGGGTCTCCCCCTCGTCGTCTTCGAGCCGCTGCGCGTCGGCTACCCGCACGCGTCCGACCGCTTCCACCAGTTCGTGATCGACGGGATGGGCGATCAGGCGGCGCGCTGCGAGGCCGCCGGCGTGACCTACCTCCCCTACCTCGAGCCGACCCCGGGGGCGGGGCGCGGGCTGCTCGAGGCGCTCGCCGAGCGCGCGGCCGTCGTGGTCACCGACGACTACCCCAGCTTCTTCCTCCCCCGCATGCTCGAGGCGGCGAGCGGCCGGGTCGGCGTGCGCATGGAGGCGGTCGATGGGAACGGGCTGATCCCGCTCCGCCTGCCCGACAAGGAGCACGTGACGGCGCGCGGGTTTCGACGTTGGTCGCAAGGCGTATTGCCCACCGAGCTCGCCCGACCGCCGCGCCCCGATCCGTTCGAGGAGCGCCTCGACGCCGCGTGGGCTCCGCCCGCGTCCATCCGAGAGCGCTGGGCCTTCGGGCGGGACGTCGACCTCGCGAGCCTCCCGGTCGATCACGGGGTCGCGGCGACGGAGCGAGGCGGCGCCGAGGCGGGTCGCGCCCGGTGGCGTCGCTTCGTCGACGAGGAGCTCGCGCGCTACGCCAAGGACGGCAACCACCCCGACGAGGACGCGGTCAGCGGGATCTCGCCGTGGCTGCACTGGGGGCAGCTCGGCGCGCACGAGCTGTTCGACGACGTCGCCGCCCACGCGGGCTGGAGCCTGGGAGACCAGGCGGAGAAGCCGAACGGCAAGCGGGAGGGCTGGTGGCGGATGAGCGACTCGGCCGAGTCGTTCCTGGAGCAGCTCGCGTGCTGGCGCGAGCTCTCCTACGCGACGGCGGCGTGGCGCCCGGATCACGGGAGCTACGCGGTGCTCCCCGCGTGGGCGCAGAAGACGCTGGCCGAGCACGCCGACGACCCGCGCCCCCACCTCTACTCGGTGGCGGAGCTCGAGGCGGCCGAGACGCACGACCGGGTCTGGAACGCAGCGCAGCGGCAGCTCGTCGAGGAGGGCCGCATCCACAACTACCTGCGCATGCTCTGGGGCAAGAAGATCCTGGAGTGGAGCCCGAGCCCTCGCGAGGCGCTCGCGCGCATGATCCACCTCAACGATCGGTGGGCCCTCGACGGACGCGATCCCAACTCGTACTCGGGCATCACGTGGGTGCTGGGCCACTTCGACCGCGCCTGGGGCCCCGAGCGCCCCATCTACGGCAAGATCCGGTACATGAGCAGCGACAACACCGTTCGCAAGCTCCGGATCCGGCGCTACCTCGCGCGCTGGGTGGGCGAAACCCCGACGTCGTGAGAGCGCCCGCCGGGCGATGATGCGTCCTGGAGAGGCGATCCGCTTGCCTCCCGTCGCCTGCCGCTCCCTGCGATTCCTGGACCACGTTGCTTCCTCGGTCACGTGCTGAAGGCACGCTCCCTCGTCGCGCCTTGCCCAGAAACCGCAGGAATCGGCATGCTCGGTCCGGTAAGCGGTTCGACTCTCTGGCGGCCCCCGTGACGGAGACGCAGTGTCACAAAGAGGCCCCCTCGCGCGGGCGCTGGTACCATGAGCCCGTGCTGGCGTCCGACACCCGCCCGGTGGAGCGGTGAGCGTGCTCGATCGCCCAACGATCCTCGTCGTCGGCGGCGGGGAACGGATGAAGACCGCGCTCGAGGAGGCCCTCGAGCGGCACGACCTCATGGTCGAGGCCGTCCCGACCGAGGCGGTGGTGGAGGCGGCCTATGCCGCCGCCCCCGACCTGCTCCTGCTCGTGGGCGACGCCGCGGCCGACGCAGGCGAGGCGGCGCTGAGCCGTCTGAGCGGGCACCCCGCCGCCGCCATGGTGCCGGTCGTCCTGCTCAGCGACGACGAGGGGCTCGAGCCGCGCCTGGGCGCCTTCAAGCACGGCGTCGTCGCGGTCGTGCGCAAGAGCGCCAGCGCCGACGGCATGGCGCGCGAGATCGCGGAGCTGGCGCGCGACCTGCCCGAGCGCTCGGGTGAGGTGGGCGGCGAGCTCGGCGAGGCGACCGTCGACGAGCTGGTCTCGCTCTTCAGTCAGCGCCTGCGCACGGGCATCCTGAGCGTCAGCGCCGCGGACGGCGAATCTGCACAAGTCGTGCTGCGCGCCGGGCGCCCGGTCACCGAGGCCATCGAGGAGCTGGTCGATCGCCTCCGGCCGCTCCTGAAGAAGCAGTCCGGCCCCGTGCGCTACGAGTTCCACGAGAGCCCGACCGCGCGCCTTCGGCTGCTGGACCTGGAGTCCGACGCCGAAGACGTCGAGGTCTTGCAGCGGCGGCGCGTGCTCTTGATCGAGCAGAATCCGGCGCGCGCGGACGTGCTGGTCCAGGAGCTGCGCGCGCGCGGGGCCCTGGTGGCGGTCGCGGACGGCGACGGCAACGGCCTCGAGCGCGCCCGCGCGCACGACCCGGACGTGGTGGTCATCGACGGCTCGGGCGTGGACGGCTGGGCGATGCCCGCGCTGCGCAAGCTCCGCCGGGATCCACGGCTCCGGTGGGCGTCCTTGCTCGTGGTCGACGCCGAGCAGCTCTGGCCGAAGGAGGAGGCGAGCCCCAACCTGGCCCGGCTCGGCGCCTCCATGCGCTCGCTGGTGCACCCGGATCGGCAGGTCGCGGAGCGCGCCCAGGCCGAGGCGCAGTTCGACACGCGCCTCGAGATGATCGGCCCGAGCCGACTCCTGCGCGCGCTCACCGACACGGGGCGTGGCCTGAAGGTGACCGTGACGCACCCCCGGGCGCGCGTGGAGGTGGACCTCGCCGAGGGCCTGCTCGTGGGCGCGCGCGCGTTCGCGCCGGGCGGCGACGAGGAGCTGGCCGAGGGGCCCGCGGCGCTGGCCGCCCTCCTCGGGCTCGGCTCGGGGCGGGTCCGGGTGGAGCGCCGCGACGCGCCGAGCGCGGCCAACGTGATGTCGCCGGTCGACGACGCGATCGCCCAGGCGGACGCCGAGCAGGCCCCGATTCGCCCCTCGCTGCCGCCGCCGTCGGGCGTTCATGAGCCGCTGCCGGAGCTCCCCCCCGAGACCGAGCGCGCCGTCAGCGCCTCGCGCGATCCGTCGGAGCTCATCGACAAGCTGGAGACGCTCCTCGAGAGACTGCAAGAGGTGCTGCCGGCCGCCGAGCGCGCGCGCGCCGCCCGACCCGAGATCCCGCGCCCGCCCGCGCCACGCTCGGTCCCCCCGCCGCGCGCGAAGCTGCCGCCCAAGCCGCGGCCCGGCGCCCTCCCCCCGCGCGCCCCGAAGGCGCCCCCCGCGCCGCCTCGCCCCCTCGCGGGCGCCCTCCCCCCGCGCCCGGCCAAGAAGGCCCGTCC
>SHBB01000412.1 GCA_004213565.1 Sandaracinaceae bacterium | reverse complement strand
CCCGCGCGTCTGGCGAGGAACAAGGCGGGCCGCATGTGGAGCGGCCCGTCGTCCTCTGTCAGCCACAGCACCGTGGGCACGTCGACACGCACACCGCTCCTGAGCGCCACCTCCGCGAGCGCCTGCTCGAGGCTCTCCGCGCTCGCGCCCGACCACGTCGCGCGGACCGCGACGAGTCCCAGCAGCGCCACACAGAGGGCGATGAGCAGCCGCCTCCGGCGCAGCAGCGCCTCGCGCAGGCGAGCTCGCCAGGGCGCGCCAGGGGACGGCTGGCTCGCGGGGCGCGGCGCGTCGGCCGCGGCTCCCTCGTTGGTCAACGTCGGGCTCTGCTCCACGGACCCCGGGTCTAGCACGCGGCGTTCCGCGTCCTGGAAAACCGTACACCATCCTGAGGGAACTCACGCCGCGGCGGCGATCGCCGAGTCGTCACCCCCGCGACGTGGCAGTGTTGCCCCGGGCCTGATTGTTGACCAAACTCAGGCACTTTTCGCCCGCGCAGGCGGTTTCCTGGGCTGCCCGTCCGAGGGGATGGGGGCCACGGAGCGCGAGCGACTCACGCGACTGGAACACCGATGACTCGCTTCTCCGAGCTCGCCGTATTGGCGGCGACCGTGCTGACCTTCCTCGCGCCGACGCTCACTCCGAGCGACGCCGAGGCCCAGCGTCGCCGGCGCCCACAGGCTACCGAAAACGACCAGGCCGAGCCGGCCGGTCCGCAGCCCACGGTGCGTGACGTGGACGAGATCGCCGGTCGGCTCTCGTCGCGCGACGCGGACGAGGTGCGGGCCGCCATCGACCTGCTCAGCGTCATCGATCACCCGAGCGTGGTCCCCCACCTGGCGACGCTGCTCCGCTCGGGCCGTTCCGACGAGGTCACCGACCGCGCCCTGCAGGCGCTCGGCGGCCTCGCGCACCCGAGCGCGATCGACGTGCTCGTGGAGTTCACCCATCACCGCCGCGCGCGGGCCCGCCGGCTCGCGTACGCGGCCATCGCGTCCACCGACGATCGCCGCCGCCCCGCCCTGCTCGAGCAGGGCCTGCGCGACAGCGACCGCAACGTGCGGGCCTCCGCCGCCCGCGCGCTCGGGGAGATCGGCGCCGACCGCTCGCTCGACACCCTCTTCCTCGCCTTCGACCGCGGCGTCGTCGAGGCCGCCATCGCGATCGGCAAGCTCGGCAACCGCCAGCACATCGAGCGCTTCAACGGCTACCTCGGCAACGTGCCGCTCTCGGTGATGCTCTCCGGCTACTCCGAGATGGTCCGCCGCAACGACGTGGCCGACGAGGTGAAGATCGACATCGTCAACCGGCTGGGCGAGGTGTCCGGCCCGATGGTGCGCGTGTTCATGCAGCGCTACCTCGACACCTTCCCCACCCGCGGTCGCGCGTCCCGGAGCCGGGTCCGCCAGATCGTCATCGACACCCTTCGCCGCATCCCCGGTCACGCCGGCAGCGCGCGCGGGCGGGTCGTCAGCTCGGACAGCGCCGAAGCCCAGGAACAGGACACGGAGGACGGACAGTGAATCTCCGGACGAACACGCGCTTCGCGATCGCGCTCACCGCCCTCTTCGCCGTCGCGTGCGGGCCCCAGTACCGCAACGCCTTCAGCTACCACTTCGCGGACAACGAGGAGGCGCAGCTCGCGGCCATCCTCGAGCAGCTCCCGGAGGCGTCCCAGGACGACGCGCCCGAGAACGCGCTCGGGCAGCCCATCGCGGTCGTGACCACCCACGCCGAGGACGGCGGAGAGCGGCAGATCGTCGCGCTGCGCGTCGACTCCGGCGAGACGATGTGGTCGGTCGCCGCCGACGCGGCCACCCAGCCCGAGATCCTGGGCGACGTCGTGCTCATCAGCACCCGCGAGCGGGTCATCGCGTACGACCTGAGCGGCGGCCGTCAGCTCTGGGCGTACGACCTGCCCGACCTCGCGTACGTCGGCGCCACGCGCGACGGCGACACCATCTACTGGTCGGCGACCGTCGGCGCCCTCGGCGGCGCGCGCCGCGTGGGTCACGTGGTGGCGATGGACGCGCGCAGCGGCCGAGAGATCTGGCGCCACGAGGTCCAGGGCGTCTTCGGTCAGCCCGCGGCGCAGGGCGGCCTCGTGTTCGTGCCGTGGGAGCGGCAGAACATCGCGGTGCTCGACGAGGCGACGGGCGACGAGGTGGCGCGCCTCCGCTCCACCGACGACGTCATCGCGTGGGCCTTCGATCACCCCACCGGCATCTACTACGGCGGGCGCGGGGTCTACCGCCTGACGCACCGCTCGGTCAGCGGCACGCGCGCGGAGTCGACGCACATCCGGCCGCCGCTCGGCGAGCTGCCGCGTCAGCCCGAGTCGGTGTTCCCCGACGGCTTCGTGCCGAAGCCCGGCACCCGCTCGGCGCGCGGGCGCATCCGGGTCTACTTCAACCCGGCCCCCGCCGCGGACGCCGAGTCGATCCACATCGAAGGCGACACCTACTACTTCGCCTACTACCGCTACGTCTTCGCCTACGACCTCGAGGGCAACCTGCGCTGGTCGCGCATCCTCGAGCAGGACGTGGTCAACGCCGAGGCGATGCCGCACGGCCTGCTGACCTTCGGCGAGCAGGGGCAGATGCACCTCCTCGACGTCGAGACCGGCAACGACCGCTGGACGCAGGACACCGGGCTGGCCACCGCCTCGGTCGCGCTGGACGCGGCCGGCTTCAGCCCCGGCGGTGAGAGCGGCGAGACCCGCCCGCTGCGCCAGAGCCTCAACGAGATGGTCGTCGACCCCGACAACCGGCTCGTCGCGGCGCGCGCCTACGCCATCGAGCGCCTCGCGGCGATCGAGGACGAGGAGATCACGCGGGATCTGCTGGACCTCTACCAGCAGCAGTCGATGCCCGGCGCGCTCAAGGAGGCGATCCGTGAGTCGCTGCGCACTCGCCGGAGCGGGGCCCAGTTCCTCATGGAGGCGCTCGCGCGCCGCTACGACTACCTCGAGGACACCCAGGCGCCGCCGCTCGAGGCCATCGTGCCGGCGCTGCTCGAGATGGAGCACGCGGAGGCCGTGCCGCAGCTGATCCACCACATGATGGATCACGAGACCCCGGCTCGCGTGCTGCCCGACGTGGTGCGCGCGGTCGTGCGGCTCGGCGGTGAGGACGCGGTCCCGGCCCTGCGCTCGTTCCTGGTCCTCTACCACGCGGACAGCGAGTTCCAGGGCCCGGTCGCGGACCAGGCGCCCGAGGAAGAGGGCGGTCAGCCCGTCAGCGCCGATCCCGAGGCCCGCGCGCTCGCCTTCGCGGCGGAGGGCATCTTCGAGCACGGCGGGGTCGAGGGGCGTGAGCTGCTCGCGTCGCTCTCGGTCGAGACCGCGCGGACGCACGAGCCGATCGCGGCCTACATCCAGGGCCTCTACCAGTCGGAGCGCGAGGCCGAGGAGCGCCGCGCCCAGGAAGAGGAGGCGGCCGCGCAGGCCGCGCTCGCGGAGGCCGCGGCGGAGGCCGAGGCCGCCCTGCCCAACCGGCTCAGCCAGGAGCAGGTCAACCAGACGTTCGCCGCCAACGCCGACTCGATCCGCGAGTGCGTGGCGGGGGAGCTCGAGCGCAACCCGCGCCTCAACCAGGTGCGCCTCGTCTTCATCCTCTCGAGCGACGGGCAGGCGAGCGAGCTGACGGTCGCGCCCAACTCCGACCCGCTCGTGGAGTGCATGCGCGGTCAGGTCGCGGACATCGAGTTCCCGCGCTTCCGGCAGCGTCGCATGCGCGCCAACTTCGTCGTCTCGATCCGCGGCGGCACCGAGGAGGTCGAGGGCGGTCAGCCCGCCGTCCAGCCGCTGCCCGAGGACGCGCCCTGGTGGGCGTGGAGTCAGCGGCGCGCCGCGCTGCGAGGCGTGGCCGAGCAGGTGCCGGCCGAGGTCGAGCCGTGGTGGGCGGAGCGCGAGCCGCCGGCCGAGGAGCCGGAGCCCGTGTTCGCGGTCGAGACCCACGAGTGCCCGCCGGGGCTCCCCAACTGCAACGAGCCCGACCAGGCGTCGGACACGCAGCAGCAGCAGGGCCAGCAGGCTTCCGCGGGTCAGGGGCAGCAGGGCGCGCAGACCCAGCAAGGGCAGCAAGGCCAGCAGGCGCAGCAGGGGCAACAAGGTCAGCAGGCGCAGCAGGGGCAGCAGGGCCAGGCCTCCCAGGGTCAGCAAGGGCAGCAGGGTCAGGCCGCTTCTGGCCAGAGTCAGCAGGGCCAGGCCGGGGGCGGAGGCACGCCCTGGTGGGCGGCGGCCGCGGCCGAGGAGGACGAAGAAGAGGAAGAGGAGGAGGAGCCCGCGCCGCCGCGTCGCCGGTGAGGCTGCCCTTCGCCCTCGCGTTCCTGGTGAGCTGCGGGGGGCCAGCGCCCCCCGAACGCTCCGCCCCTCCGACTCCGCCCGTGCGCGCGACTCCGACGCCAGAAGCCGACGCGCCGTCCGCGCGCGTGGTGCTCGAGCCGGAGGGCGCGCCCCCGGTCGAGGTGCGGGTCGAGGTCGCCGATACGCCCGCCGCGCGCCAACGTGGGCTGATGTTCCGGCGTCACATGCCCCGGGACGCTGGCATGCTCTTCATCTTCCCTCGCGCGGAGCCGCGCTCCTTCTGGATGCGGAATACTTTCCTCGCTCTCGACATCCTCTTCATCGGCGCCGATCGCCGCGTCGTCGGGGTCGTCGAGCACGCCTCCCCGCTCACCGACGATTCGCGGGCGGTCGAGGCCGACTCACAGTACGTCTTGGAGGTGCACGCGGGCTTCGCGCGCACCCACTCTCTCTCCACGGGCACGCCCGTGCGCTTCACCGGTCTCCCGGAGGAATAACGTGACGATGATGAACCCCACCCGCGCCGGAGCCGCTGTCCCGCGCCGCTATCCCGGTGGTTTCAATCGCTTTGCCGTTCTGGCCTGCGTGGCCTTCGCTTGCCTCGGATGCGACGGCGACGAAGAGACGGCCGCGAGCGACGAGGGGCGGCAGGACGAAGCGCTCACCGGCGTCGCGCCGGACGGGACGCAGATCATCTTCGCGGGCCCCAACGACCGCGGTGAGCGCGCGGTCTCCGGCACCGCTTCGGGCGAGGACCAGCTCATCCGCGAGCCGAACGAGCCCGACCCGGAGGCCGGCGAGTTCACCCTCGAGGAGGCGGTGGTCGGGCTCCCGATCGACGGCAGCCTCGTGGTGGAGCTCTCCACCGAGTTCGGCACCGTGCTCTGCGATCTCTACGCGGACCGCGCGCCGGAGACCGTCGCCAACTTCATCGGCCTCGCCCGCGGCCTCCGGCCCTGGTGGGACGCCCGCGCGGGCGAGTGGGTGCGCCGGCCGTACTACCGCGGCCTGACCTTCCATCGCGTGATCCCCGGCTACCTGATCCAGACCGGCGACTACCTCGGCGACGGCACCGGGACCGTCGGCTACACCATCGACGACGAGCCCCACGACACCCTCGCCCACGATCGCGCCGGCCAGCTCGCGATGGCCAACCACGACGGCGAGAACACCTCGGGCGCGCAGTTCTTCATCACCGACGGCCCCGCGCCCCAGCTCGACGGACAGGGCTACACGATCTTCGGGCAGTGCCGGCCGCAGCACGTCATCAGCCAGATCGCCCGCGTGCCGCAGTCGCCCGAGGAGGGCAATCACCCGCTGACGCCGGTGCACATCCAGCGCCTGATGATCCGGCGCGTGGAGGGCGGCGCGGCCCAGGCCGAGCCGACCCGCCCGCAGGCCCCGCCGGAGCCGCGCGGCGCCTCGCGACCGCCGGGGTCCGATCCCCGTCAGCGCTTCGACCCGCGTCAATACGGTGAGCCGAGCCCGCTGCCCAACGGCCGCACGGGCCCGCCCTCTCGCCCCCGCGTCCTCCCGCACGGCGGTCACCAGCATTAGCTTGTTGGAGGGTCTGAACGCAGACCCTCCCCCCATTGGGCGAAGCGCCAATGGGGGCCCCCTCCCACCTACGGCGGCTCGCGCGCTCCGCGCGCTCCCACGCCGACCCCAGCGGCGGGGCGCTGGGGCCCCCGCGGCTCGCGCTTTCGCTTCGCGAAAGCTGGCCGCCTGTTCTCGTTGGAGGGTCTGAACGCAGACCCTCCCACTCCACGGGGCCCCCTCCCAATTGCGCGGGAACTTCGCTTCGCTCGTTCCCGCGGTCCCGCGCTCCGCGCGTGAGCCGCGCGGCTCGCGCTTTCGCTTCGCGAAAAGCTGGCCGCCCGCTGCCGCGGGTTCTCCGCTCATGGCTGCTGCGAGAAGCTCGCCCGCACCTCTGGGTTCTCCGCTCGGGGCTGCTCCGAGGAACTCGCGCGCTCGGTGGCTTCGGCGAAGTGCCGCGGGAGCTCCGGCAGGGTCGGGGCGGGGTTCGCGAGGGACGAATGACGATATGACGAAGAGCGTCCCCGGTCTTCGAGGGGCGGGGGCTGATCGAGGGCGGGGCTACTCTTCGTCGGCGTCGTCCGGGTCGTCTTCGAGATCGGGCGGGGGGACGGTGCCGCGCTTCTTGTCGTCTCGCCTGGACGACTTGTCCTTCTTGCCGCGCATCTTCGGGATCGAGGACTTCACGTCGGGGCGGACGCCGCCGGCTTCGTTGGGGATGAAGCGGATCTCGGTGCGGATCTCGAAAGACAGGCTGGTGAGGGCCTTCTGGAGCTCCTTCGAGAGGTCGGTCGCCTCGAGGAAGTCGCGGATCTCATGGGCGACGACGCGCACCATGCCGTTCTTGGTCTCGTCGACCTGCGAGAAGATGTAGCCGACGATCTCCTTGGGGAGCTTCACGTTCTCGCCGACGACGCCGCGGAGGGCCTCGCCGGGATCGCTGATGGTCTCGAAGCCCTTCTCGAGCCCGCGCTCGATGGCGCGCTTGAGGACCTGCGGCAGGATGCGCTCGAGGCGACGACGACGACGCTCGGCGGGATCGGCCTCCTCGACGGGGTCCTCGTCCAGGGCCTCCTCGGCCTCGGGGGGGGCGTCCTCGAGGGAATCGTCCGGCTCGTCGTGCTCGCTCACCGCGACCTCGTAATGCTCGCCCCATCCGTGGTCAAGCTTGCCAGGGCCGCCCTCGATCCACTATGCGCCCGGGACCCATGGGCAAGGTGCTCCTCGTCTCCAAGCCGCTCGCTCCGCCCTGGAACGACAGCAGCAAGAACCTCGCGCGCGACGTCGCGCTCGGGATGCGTCGGCACACGCCCCTCGCGCTGAGCGATGACGAGGGATCACTCTCGCTCCCGCGGGGCCGGGTCGAGCCGGTCTACCGCGGCGCGGGGCGCTTCTCGCCGGGCCTGACGGCGCAGCTCCGGGTCCTGCGCCGGCTCGCCACCGGGCCCCGCGCCGATCTGTGGCACTTCTTCTTCGCCCCCAACCCGAAGAGCTCCCACGCGGGACGCGCGCTGTCGGCGCTGCGGCGCGTGCCCACCGTCCAGTCCGTGTGCAGCCGGCCGCGCGTGGTGACCCCGGGGCTCTTCTTCGCCGACCGCACCGTGGTGCTGTCGAGACACGCCGAGCGCGCGCTCCACGAGGCGGGCATCTCCGAGTCGCGGGTGACGCGCATCCCGCCCGCCGTGCCGTCGCTCGCTCCCCTCACGCCCGAGGCACGTCGGGCCGCGCGCGCGCACTTCGGTCTCGGTGACGCGCCGGTCGTGGTGTTCCCGGGCGACCTCGAGCTGGGCGACGGAGCGCAGCGCATGGTGGAGGCGGCCGGGCGCCTGCGCGCGGACGCGACCCTCGTGATGGCGTGCCGCGCGAAGACGCCTGGCGCGGCGTCGGCGGAGCGGCGCCTCAGAGGTCTCGCGCCCGAAGGCACCCGCTGGGTCGGAGAGACGGAGCGCATCCACGATCTGCTCGGCTGCGCGGACGTGGTGTGTCTCCCGAGCCTCGACCTCTACGGCAAGATGGACCTGCCGCTCGTCCTGCTCGAGGCGATGTGGCTGGCCCGTCCCGTGGTCGTGCTCGAGGGCTCGCCCGCGGAGGAGCTGGCCGAGGACGACGGCGCCTTCGCGTGTCCCCCTCACGCGCTCGCCGAGGCCCTCGACGGCCTGCTGGACGACGACGACGCGCGGGCGCGGCGCGGGGCGAGCGCTCGACGCGTCGCGCAGGAGCGCTACGAACCGCGGGCGATGGTCGACGCCTACGAATCGCTCTACGACGAGCTGCTCCGATGACCGACGTGACCGAGCGCGCGCGTCGCTACTACGACGACTTCAGCGCGAGCTACGACGACGGCCGAGACCGCGGCTACCACGCGCTCATCGACGAGCTCGAGATCGGGATCGTCAAGCCACTCGCGGCCGGGGCGCGCGTGCTGGAGGCCGGGTGCGGCACGGGGCTCATCCTCGATCACCTGACGCGCGTCGCGCGCGAGGCGGTCGGGGTCGATCTGTCCCCCGGCATGCTGTCCAAGGCGCGCGAGCGCGGCCTCCGCGTGGTGCAAGGATCGGTGACCGCCCTCCCGTTCGCCGACGAGAGCTTCGACCTGACCTGCAGCTTCAAGGTCCTCGCGCACGTGCCGGAGCTGGACCGGGCGCTCGAAGAGATGGCGCGGGTGACGCGGCCGGGCGGGCACGTGGTGATCGAGCTCTACAACCGCTGGAGCCTCCGCTATCTCGCCCGCCGCGCCGCGGGCGCGCGCACGATCGGCCGCGCCCACACCGAGGCCGACATCCCCACGCGCTGGCACTCTCCGCGCGAGGCGCTCGCCGCGCTGCCGGGCTCGCTGGAGGTGATCGACGTGCGCGGCGTACGGGTGATCACCCCCGCCGCGGCCGTGCATCGGACGTCGCTCGCGCCGCTCGTCGCGGCGACCGAGAGGGCGCTCGTCGGCTCCCCGCTGCGATGGTTCGGGGGCTTCCTGGTGGTGGTCGCGCGCCGGCGGTGATCCGGGGGCGGTCTTGCCACCGAAAAAACGCCCGGCTATACGGTCGAAGCATGGTTGGCCAACGCGACGAGCACGGCGTGGACGGCCTTCGACGACGCGTGGAACGCGCGCTCGACGAAGGACGAGGGCGCAAGGTCGTCGAGCCCCTGCTCGAGCGGCTGCTCGGGATGGCTCCCGAGGGCGACTCCGCGCAGGTCTTCGCGCACCGTCACCTGGCCGAGCTCCGGCTCGAGCGTGATCCGTGGCGGGCGGCGCTCCACCTCCGCAAGGTGATCACCGCGCACCCGAACGACGACGTCTCCCACTCGCTGATGGCGCTCGCGCAGGCGCTGCTCGGGAACTACCGCTCCGCCGTCGCGGGCTACCGACGGGCCCTGGCCATCACGCCGCACAACCCCTGGTACCACCACAACCTGGGTCACCTCCTCGACGTCGCGCTCGACGAGCCGCGCGCCGCCC
>SHBB01000411.1 GCA_004213565.1 Sandaracinaceae bacterium | reverse complement strand
GGCAGCCGGCTCGGCGCGTCGGCGCGCAGGGCGACCGGCGCTGCGTCCCCCGGCGCCGCGTCCGGCTCGATGGCCAGCTGACCCGCGGCGCGCTCCCGATGCTCCTCGACGATCACGTGCATGTTCGCGCCGCCGACCCCGAACGAGCTGACCCCCGCTCGCCGGAGCCCGCCGGGCGGGCGGTCCCAGCGGGTCATCTCTCGCACCACGGCGATGCGGCCGCCCTCGAAGTCGATCTTCGGGTTGGGCGCGGCGACCTTGAGCGACGCGGGGATCACCCCGTCCCGTACGGCGAGCGCCGCCTTGACGAGCCCCGGCACGCCGGCCGCGGCGTTCAGGTGGCCGATGTTCGACTTCACCGATCCGATGCGGAGCGGGGCCTCGCGCGGCGCCCCGTGCGCGTCGCTGGCGAACGCCTCGGCGCAGGCGTTCGCCTCGACCACGTCTCCGAGCGCCGTGCCCGTGCCGTGACACTCCACGTAGCCGATGTCCGCGCCGGCCAGCTGCGCCTCGGCGAGCGCCTGGCGCATCGAGGCGGCCTCGCCCTCCTGGGTCGGCGCGAGCACCGACCGGCCCTTGCCGTCGCTCGACCCGCTGACGGAGCGGATCACCGCGTGCACGCGCTGCCCGTCGCGGAGCGCGTCGTCGAGGCGCCGCAGCACGAAGACGCCGCCGCCCTCGCCCGGGATGAAGCCGTCGGCCGCCGCGTCGAAGGGCGTGCTCCCGGTGGCGCTCAGCGCGTTGAAGCGACACGCCCCGACGAAGAACTCCGGCTGCATGTCCGCCCACACCCCGCCGGTGAGCGCCCAGTCCGCGGTGCGGTGCCGGAGCGCCTGCACGGCCGCGTGCACGGCCGCGTGGGTGGAGGCGCAGGCGGCGTCGACCACGAAGTGCGCGCCCTTCAGATCGAAGCGCCTCGCGATCCGTCCCGCGTTCAGGCTGCCGAGGTAGCCCGTCAACGTATCTTCCGTGAGCGGGGGCAGCCCCTCGTTGAAGCGCGCCGCGGCCGCCGCCGAGATCCGCGTGACCTCCTCGGGCCGAGCGCCCTGCTCGACGAGCGCCTCCTCCAGCTCCGCGCGGACCTCGCGGAAGTTGACCCGCACGTCGGCCAGGAACTTCTTCCCCTGGTAGGGGAGGAAGGCCAGCATGACGGCGACCTTCTCCCGCGCACCCCAGTCGTCGAGATCCACGCCCGCGTCGGCGAGCGCCTCCTCCGCCGCGCGGAGACAGACCAGGTGCCCGGGGTCGAGCGTCTCGAGGGCGCTGGGCGGGATCCCCCAGGCCGGGTCGAGCTCGGGGAAGCGGTCCAGGAAGCAGCCGAGCCGGGTGTAGCTCTTGTCATCCGCCCCCCCGCCCGGCGCGTAGTGCGCCTCGACGTCCCAGCGCTCCTCGGGCACCTCGCGCGTGGCGTCATAGCCCTCGAGGAGGCGCTGCCAGAAGGAGGGCACGTCGTCCGCGCCGGGGAAGAGCCCACCCATGCCGACGATGGCGATGGGCTCGAGGGCGGGCGTCGGGCGGCGCCGGGGCGAGGTCGACGCCCGTTTGCCGGGCGCGTGGAGAGACGGATCGAAGCGCTCGAGCACCGCGTGGTAGTCGACCCCGCCGAAGCTGAACGCGCTGACGCCCGCCCGCAGCGGGCCTGGCCCCTCGAGCGGCACGTTCTCGCGCGGGACCTCGAAGCCGCTCGCGGCCAGGGCCTCGCTCCCGGTCTCGAAGCCCACCTGCGCCGGCAGGACGCGGTGCTTCAGCGCGAGCGCGGCCCGCAGGAGGCCGACCGCCCCCGCCCCACCCCGCAGGTGACCGAGCGCGGCCTTGCCGCTCGTGACCCAGGCGCCGCGGGGCGCGAGTTGGCTGAGGGCCAGCAGCTCGCTTCGATCCCCGACCACGGTGCCCGTGGCGTGGCACTCCACGAAGCGGAGCGTCTTCGGGTCGATCCCCGCGTCGTCGTAGGCCCGCCGCATCGCGAGGGCCTGGCCGTCCGGATCGGGGGCGAGGAGCGAGCGCGAGCGTCCGTCGGAGGCGCCGCCGACCCCGCGGACCACGGCCCAGACCTCGTCGTCGTCGCGGAGGGCGTCCTCGAGCCGCTTGAGCGCGAACATCGCCACGCCCTCGCCGAGCAGCGTGCCCTGCGCGCGCGCGTCGAACGGGTTGACGTCCCCGGCCGAGAGGCCGCCCAGGCGACTGAACGCGATCAGCTCGAGCGGCGTCAACAGCTCGCTCGCGCCCCCCACGAGCGCGAGGTCCAGCGTCCCGTCCCGGAGCGCGCGCACCCCGACCTCGAGCGCCGCGAGCGCCGACGCGAAGCCAGCGTCGACCGCGTAGTGCAGGCCGCGGAGATCGTAGATCATCGACAGGCGCCCGCCCGCCACCGAGGAGGGGGTGTTGACGATCGTGTCGTCCGTCACCGGACCGAGGCGCGCGTCGAGCCTCGCGCGGACCGTCTCCACGAGCCCGAGGTCTCGCCCGCCGGCGCTCAGCGCCGCGCGCAGCGCCTCCTCGATCTGCGGCATGCGAATTCGGAGCGCCGCGTCGCGCTGCCACCCGAACCCGGTGGCGCCCACGAACACGCCCGCGCGCTCCTTGGGCAGGACCCTCACCGCGTCGAGCGCCTGGGCCCCCGCGTCGACGGTCATGAACGCGAGCGGGTTGACGGTCTCGACGTCCTTGGGCGGGACGCGGAAGCGCCGCCAGTCGAAGGCCCATCCATCCACGCGCGCGCCGACGATGCTCCGAGACCTTTCGGTGTCGCTTCCCCCGAGATCGTGGTAGCGCTCCCACGCGTACGGCCCGCCGTTCAGGGTGCGGAGCGCGCGATGACCAGCCAGCGTGTTCTTCCAGAAGCTGTCTACGCGGAAGGCATCCGGTAGAACGCAACCGACACCCACGATGGCAACGGCTCGAGGCTGTGACTCAGGCAAATCTGAACTCGGGTCGGATCCCGCACCGACCTTCCTCTCTACGAGGATAGCGGACTCCTTCCGACGGATGCGAACATGACCACCATGAAATTCCGCCCTGCGATGCCCGAAGAGGTCGCGCTGCCGAAGCGCCGCGAGCTGTTGGCCGGAGACGAGACCCTCCGCGGCATCGTCTTCCAGTCCGTCGACCGCGCGATCGAGAAGGTCCTCGGCCCCGACGCCATGGCCGCCGCGAAGGAGGCCGCGGGCATCGGCGACCAGAAGCACGACGCGATGAGCAAGTACCCGATGGCCGATTTCCTTCGCTACGAGGAGGAGGCGGCGAGGCTCATGGCGACGGCGGCGGGAGGGTTCGACGAGGCGGTGCACCGGATCGGGGCCAGCTCGGTCGACACCTTCTTCGACTCCATCGCGGGCAAGACCATGGCCCTGCTCGCCGGCAAGGACCCCACGCGCCTCCTCGGCGCGGCGCCCAATGGGTACGGCCTGCTCGCCTCCTACGGTCAGCGGCGCTTCCGCCAGACGAGCGCGAACACCGGCGTGTTCGACTTCACCGGCGAGTACCTGGGCCCGGTCCACAACCTCGGCACCTTCGACACGGCGCTGAAGCTCGTGCACGGCGCGGACTGCACGATCGACCTCGACCAGAAGACCCCGCTCGACTTCTCGTTCAAGCTGACCTGGTAGCCCGCTCTCCTACATCTGTTCACACTCTCGCACTTTCTTTGACGCGGAGTGCTCCTGTCTCCTACATGTGGGATAGGTAGCACAACGTAAGGGAGTGTACGGATGGACAGTGCGATGCGGGATCTGGAGCAGATCCGAGAGCGCGAGGACGAGGGCGGGGGGCGGCCCCTGGCTCTGGTGGCGTTGCTCATCGGCGTGACGGTCGCGCTCGTGTTCGCGATGGGCAGCGTCGTGGGCTGGTCCAGCGAGGAGCAGGTCGCGGAAGACGATCCGCTGGCCCGCCTCGACCGCGCCGCGGGGCTGGCGCCCGTCGCCGACGCCGAGGAGGAGCCGCTGCCCGACGTGGACCGGACCGGCCTGCGCTTCCCCGACGCGCTCGGCCCGACCGACGATCGGCCGGAGCTGGCGGCGGTGGTCGCGGCGGCGGCGGCGGAGCTGGCCCACCCCGATCCCCTCGAGCACCTCCCGCCCATGCGGACCCACATCCAGCAGGCGCTGCCAGCGGCGCTCCCCGCGGCCTCCCTCGCGGCGACCGGCAGCGAGGCGCTCGCGCGCAGCGCGGCGACCGACCCGCTCGTCGCGTCGGCTCTGCCTGCGGCGTCGGCCGATCCCGCGCCCGCCGGTCACGACGGCGAGTACACGGTCCAGGTCATCAGCTACGACTCGCCCGAAGGCGCGGAGGCGTTCGCCGCCGGTCTGCGGTCTCGCGGTCACCGCGCGTTCGTGATCAGCGCCGACGTCGAGGGGCGCGGCACGATGTGGCGGGTCCGCATCGGCCCGTTCGAGACCATGCGCGAGGCGCGCGCCTACCGTCGCCAGTTCGAGGAGACGGAGCGCATGAACACGCTCGTGGTCCGGCGCCGCGCGCCCGACGAGAGCTGAGCGAGCGCGCGCGCTCATCTCGGACGCGCAGGAGGACGCGGAGGAGGCCACGTGCCTTCTCCGCGTCTCTGCGTTCGGGGACTGATAGAATCCGACGCGATGGAAGAGTCGGCCCTTCACGCCCTGCTCAAGAAGGGGCAGCAGTATTCGGCCAGCGACATCTTGCTCAAGGTCGGCCAGCCGCCCGCCTTCCGCGTCGGTGGCTCGCTGCACTACCTCCAGGGCGAGAAGCTCCGCCCCGATCAGACCAAAGATCTCGCGCGCATCGTCCTG
This sequence comes from Sandaracinaceae bacterium, assembly GCA_004213565.1. Classification (GTDB taxonomy): domain Bacteria; phylum Myxococcota_A; class Polyangia; order Polyangiales; family Sandaracinaceae; genus JAVJQK01. The sequence continues at coordinate 4,551 of SHBB01000411.1, read as the reverse complement.
GCGAGCTCGCCCTTCACCGGCACGCTCGACGACTTGCAGCAGTACGACACCGCGTACTCGGTGCCCGGCGTCGGGCGCTACCGCGCCAACGTCTACCGGCAGCGCGGCACGTTCGCGCTCGCGCTGCGCGCGATCCCGCTCAAGATCCCCGTCTTCGACGAGCTGCGCCTCCCGCCGGTGGCGAAGAAGCTGGCCGAGATCGAGCGCGGCATGATCCTCGTGTGCGGCGCGGCCGGCAACGGCAAGTCCAGCACTCTCGCCGCGATGATCGGCCACATCAACGAGCAGCGCCGCTCCCACGTGGTCACCATCGAAGACCCGATCGAGTTCATCCACCAGGACGGCAACAGCCTCATCTCACAGCGAGAGGTGGGCATCGACACCGGCGACTTCGCCACCGCCCTGCGCGCCGCGCTCCGGCAGTCTCCCGACGTGATCCTGGTCGGCGAGATCCGGGACGAGGAGACGATGGACATCGGGCTGAAGGCGGCCGAGACGGGGCACCTGCTGCTCTCGACGCTGCACACGCCGGACGTGAGCCGCACGGTCGGCCGCATCCTCGCGCTGGTCGGCGAGCGCGACGCGCAGGAGACGCGCGAGCGCCTGGCGGACAACCTCAAGGGCATCATCGCGCAGCGCCTGCTCCCGCGCGCCGACGGGCAGGGCCTCGTGCTCGCGGCGGAGATCCTGGTGGTGACGGGCACGGCGCGGGAGACGATTCGCAGGCCGGAGGGCAACGTGCCGCTGAAGGACGTGATGGAGCGCGGCCGACACCCCTACGGCATGCAGACCTTCGAGATGCACCTGCGCGAGCTGGTCAAGGAGGGCCTCGTCGACGTCGAGGTCGCGCGGGCCGCGCTCGCCTGAGCGGGTCTACTCGGCGCTGGCCTGGGCGGCGCGGGTGGCGGCGGCCTGCTCGCGCGGGCGCTGCACGAGCCAGTAGCGCATCGCCTCGCGCGCCGCGTACGCGCCCTTGATGCGCCACCGCGGCTCGTTGACGACCAGCGCCGCGACGGCGATCTGGGGGTCGTCCACCGGGGCGAAGCCGACGAACCACGTGTAGCCCCGGTAGGGCTCGTCGTTCGCGAGGGTGCCGGTCTTGCCCGCCGCCTCGATGCCCGGGAGGAAGGCGTTGCCGCGCTGGTCGAAGAAGTAGCGGCGCGCGGTCCCGCGGCGCGTGGTCTCGACCATCATGCGACCCACCGCGCGGGCGGTCGCGCTCGGCACGACCTCGCGGAAGATCTCGGGCTCGGCCTCGTAGCTGACCCGCCCGGCGCCGTCGATGACCTGGTCGACCAGCGTCGCGCGCGGCATGCGGCCGTCGTTGGCGATGGTCGCGGCGATGAGCGCGCCGTGGAGCGGCGACATGTAGTTGTGCCAGAAGCCCGCCGCGGTGCGGGCCAGCTCCAGCCGGTCGCCGGGCACCTCGGTGGGGCTCACCCGGGTCGGCACGTCGAAGGGGAGCGCGTGGCCGAAGCCGAAGGCGTGCGCGTAGCGCTGGAGCGTGGGGGCGTCGAGGTGGCGATCGGCGAGCTTGCCGAAGACGCTGTTGATCGATCCGCCCATCGCCTCGGAGAGGCTCGCGCAGCGGCGGTCGCGGGACGGATCGTCGTCGAGGTTGTGGCCCATCAACCGGCTGGCGCCGCCGTGGTAGCAGACCGGCGCGTCGGGCTGGACGCCGGCGTCGATGAGCGCCGAGCCGGTCACGACCTTGAAGACGCTGGCCGTGGGCGGGCCCGGGTCGAGCACGAGATCGCCGGGATCGGCCTCCGCGCTCGAATGCGAGACGTAGGCGAGGACCCGGCCGCTCCGGGGATCGAGGGCCACGAGGGCGCCCCACGGCACGCCGTAGCTCGAGAAGACCTCGGCCGCGTGCGCCTGGAGCCCGGGATCAATGGAGAGGATCGCGGTCGAGCCGTCGCTCAGGTCGGCGACCGTCACGCCGTCCTCGACGCGGTGCTGGCGCGGGTCCAGCCCCGGAAAGGTCCGGCCGCGCGGGGGCGGCGGGCGCTGGGGCGTCCGGGAGGGCGCCGCCTCGGGCTCGACCCGGCGCGCGCGTGGGGCGTCCGCGCTGATCGGCCCGCTCAGGAAGCCGACCGCCGCCCCGATCAGAGCGACGGCGCCCGCCATGGAGAGGGTCCGCCTGGAGAGCCACCGCATCGGGCCCGAAGCTACGGAGGGAGGATCGGCGGGTCAAAAAAGCGCACCGAGCCCCGCTCTTCTTTCGCTTCGGCCCGGGGTCGGTCACAATGGGAGCCACCCGCATGGAAGACGAGCGGACGACCAACCCGAACAAGACGGTCGTCACCGTCATCACCAAGGCCCCCAACAAGAAGGGGGATGACTCCCGCGAGGGCTGTTTGGTGATCATCTACGGTGACGATCTCGGACGTCGGGTGCCCCTGGGCACGGAGCCCACCGTGATCGGACGCTCGTCCAAGTGTGACGTGCAGCTCGACCAGGAGAGCGTGTCCCGCAACCACGCGCGCATCAGCCGCGAGCGAAACGGCTACGTGATCCGCGACCTCGGCTCGACGAACGGGACGTACGTCAACGACGAGCTGGTCGACGAGGTGGCGCTCCGGGACGGGGACCAGCTCAAGATCGGCCGCACGATCTTCAAGTTCATCGTCAGCGGCAACATGGAGGCGCAGTACCACGAGGAGATCTACCGGCTGATGACGGTGGATGGCCTGACGGAGCTGCACAACAAGCGCTTCTTCAACGAGGCGCTCGAGCGCGAGGCCTCCCGCTCGCGCCGCTACGAGCGCGACTTCTCGCTCGTGATGTTCGACATCGACCACTTCAAGCGCATCAACGACACCTACGGTCACCTCGCGGGCGACTCGGTGCTGCGTCAGCTCGGCGCGCTCGTGCGCGCGCGGGTCCGCCGCGACGACGTCCCGGCCCGCACGGGCGGCGAGGAGTTCGGCGTCATCGTGCCGGAGGTCGCGCGCGAGGGCGCGATTCTCCTGGCCGAGAAGCTGCGCGCGTCGGTCGAGAGCGCCATCTTCCGCTTCGAGGGCACGCAGATCCCCGTCACGGTGAGCATCGGCGTCGCGGCCTGGGGCCCGCAGGTCGAAGATCCGCAGGAGCTGGTCAAGGAGGCCGACGAGCGCCTCTACGACGCCAAGCGCGGCGGTCGCAACCGCGTCTGCGGCTGAGCGCCAGCCCGGCTGGAGCTCAGCGCAACGAATAGGTGCGCGCGTAGCGCGGGTCGATCTCGTCCGCGGTGCCCTGCGCCAGGAGCCACGCGAAGCAGCGCGCGTGACGGCGGGGCACGCGGATCGTCTCGGGCCTCTCGAGCGTGCCGAAGACCCAGTCCCACAGCGGCGAGGTGACGCCGTGGTTGGCCTTCGGCGCCTGGAAGTGGTGGTGCAGGTGGTGGCGCCGCGCCCACGCGCCGTAGGCGTTGCGCGGGCCGCGGAGGTGGGTCGCCCGGTGCAGCGCCTCGTAGAAGCGCCAGCCAGCGAAGGTGCCGAAGACGACGGCCGCCCCACCCCATCCGACGAGCGGCACGAGGAGCGCCGTGAGGCCGCCGAGCACGGGGATCGCCAGGAGCACCTTCTTGCGCATCGGCGAGAAGTAGTCCGGCGTGGCGTGGTGCGAGAGGTGCTCGCGCGCGATCGTCTTGCCCAGCTTGAACTGGTGGCCCGCGAAGCGATGCAAGACGTACTCGAGCAGCGTCCAGACGACGAGGCCCCCCACGAATCCGAGCGCGATGTTCATTCGATCTCCTCCCTCATCTGCACGGTCAATACCTCGGCCGCCAGCGCCAGCGCGGCGTCCACCCGGACCGGGTCCGCGCCCCACCCGAGCAGCACGGTCCGGTAGAGCTCCTGCGCGAGCGGGCCCGGCCGGAACGCGTCCACGCCGAAGCGGTCGAGCTTCCTCAACTGCAAGACTCCTTGCAGCGCGCCCCAGAGCAGGTTGCCGCGACGGCTCACGTCGCCGGGGCGGAGCGCGCCGACCGCCTCCGCCTCCACCAGGAGCGCGGGCACGCTGCCGAAGAGCGCGAGCAGGACCGGCATCGCCGGCGCGGCCGCCTCGGTGCCGACCATGGGCTCCGGCTCCCCGAGCCAGCGGCTGAGCAGCCGGAAGTGCGCCGGCCGGCGTGTCGGCAGCGTCTCGTAGACCTGGGCGAGCGCGACGATGCGGGCCAGCGCCGCGATCTGTTCGGAGGCGGGCTCGCGCGCGAGGTGTGCGTCCAGCCTGCGTCGGGCCTCGGCGAGCTCCTCCGCCAGCAGCTCGAGCACCCGTCGCTGCACCGCGAGCAGGAGCGCGTCCTTCGATGGGAAGTAGCGGTAGAAGGCGCCGATGGCGTAGCCCAGCTCGTCCGCCAGGCGCTTCATCGTCAGGGCGTCGAAGCCCTCCTCGGTGACGATGGCGAGCGCCGCCTCGACGATGGCCGCGCTCGTCTCCTCGCGGCGCTTGGCGCGGGCCGTCTTCTTCTTCTTCTTCATCGGCGGCAACTCGTGAACCACGTTCACAACAATGAACGACGTTCACAAAATGTCAAGAGAGCCGCGTCGACGCCTTGCGATGCGCGGA
>SHBB01000410.1 GCA_004213565.1 Sandaracinaceae bacterium | reverse complement strand
GTCCGCGAAGTAGTAGTACATCGCGCCCTTGCTGATGCCGGCCGCGGCGATGATGCGGTTGAACGAGGCGCCCTCGAAGCCGTGCTCCGCGAACTCGTGCGCGGCGGCCGCGAGGATCTTGCGGCGCTTCTCCTTCGGGAGCTTCTCGAAACGGGGCAGCGGCAAACCGGACTCCTTCAACCACCGGTTCGACCGGTGGTCTAAGGATGCCCGGCTGCGCGCCACCGTCAACCCTCAACGCTCGATGGGCTCACCGAGCGCGTCCGCGGGGTGCATGAGGTTGAGCGGGATCGAGAGGTACCGGCGCCCGTTCGCGCGCGCCTCGGGCAGGCGCCCCGCGTCGACGTTCACCTGGACGCTCGGGAGCAGCAGCCGGGGCGCGGAGAGCGTCGCGTCGCGCGCCTCCCGCGCCGCGATGAACGCCTCGCGGGTCGTCTCGGCGTTCAGCTGCGGGTTGTGAGCCTTGGACGCGCCGATCGTGGTCTCGAAGCGGAGCGGGCGGCCGCCGGGCTGGTAGTCGTGGCCGACGAACACGCGGGTCTCGTCGGGGAGCGCGTAGAGCTTCTGCACGGAGTCGTAGAGGTCGGCGGCGCTGCCCTTCGGGAAGTCGCACCGGCCGGTCCCGTAGTCGTCCATGAAGAGCGCGTCCCCGGTGAAGATCGCGTCGTCGATCCGGTAGGTCGAGCACGCGGGCGTGTGACCGGGCGTGAAGAGGGTGTGCACGGCCAAGCTGCCCGCCTCGAGCGGCTCTCCTTCGCGAAGCAGGATGTCGAACTGTGCGCCGTCCGTCCGGAAGTCCTCGCCGAGGTCGAAGAGCGGCTGGAAGGTCTCCTGCACCTTCGTGATGTTCTCGCCGATGGCGATGGGCGCGTCGAAGCGCCGCTTCAGGAGCTGCGCCCCGGAGAGGTGGTCGGCGTGCGCGTGCGTCTCGAGCACGGCGCGCAGATGCAGGCGCTGCTCGCCGAGGAAGTCGCTGACCCGGTCGACCGACTCGGTCCACGTGCGCGAGGCGGCGGGGTCGTAGTCGAGCACCGGGTCGATCACCACCGCGTCGCGCGTCTCCGGGTCGAAGACCACGTACGTCAGGGTGTGCGTGCGGTCGTCGTAGAACGGTTCGATGTGGGCCATGAGGGCCTCCTTTCGCGAAGGAGACGCTGCATCGGCCGTACCACTGGCCGGGCGCGGAGGCCGCGAGCGCGGACGAAACGGGCTGGAACAGCCCAGCGCCCGGCGAGATGCGGCGATGCAATCCGTGATCTCCCGCACGGACCTCGCTTCGGGCGTCACAGCTCGGCGAGCACCCGCTCGGTCATCTGCCTCGTGCCCAGCTCGCCGCCGAGGTCCCGGGTGCGCGCGCCGGACTCGAGCGCCCGGTCCACCGCCGCCTCGATCGCCGCGGCGTCGGCGGCGCGCTCGAGTGACCAGCGCAGCATGAGCGCGGCGCTGAGGATGGTGCCGATGGGGTTGGCCACCCCGCGGCCCGCGATGTCGGGGGCGGAGCCGTGGATGGGCTCGTAGATGCCGCGCCGCCCCTCGCCGACCGACGCGCTGGGCAAGACGCCGAGCGACCCGGTGAGCGCGGCCGCCTCGTCGGTGAGGATGTCGCCGAAGAGGTTCTCGGTGACGACCACGTCGAGCTCCGCCGCGTGGGTCAGGATGCGCATCGCCATGGAGTCGACGAGCTGGTGCGAGAGCGAGACGCCCGGGAACTCGCCCGCCACGCGCTCGGCCGTCTCGCGCCAGAGCCGCGAGCTCTCGAGCACGTTGGCCTTGTCGACGCTGGTCACGCGCTTCCGCCGGGTCACGGCCAGCTCGCACGCGATCTTCACCACGCGCGCGATCTCCGCGTCGGTGTAGACGAGGGTGTCGATGGCGCGCTCGCCCGTGTCGGTGCGCTCTCGCCGCCGCGGCTCGCCGAAGTAGAGCCCCCCGGTCAGCTCGCGCACGACGATGAAGTCGACGCCCACGACGCGCTCGCGCTTCAGCGGCGAGCGGTCGGCGATCGCCTCGGGCACGCGGACCGGGCGGAGGTTGGCGTAGACGCCGAGCGCCTTGCGCAGCCCGAGCAGGCCCTGCTCCGGGCGCACCTTCGCGCGCGGGTCCGACCACTTGGGCCCGCCCACCGCGCCGAGCAGCACGGCGTCCGCCTCCCTGCACGCCGCGAGGGTGTCCTCGGGCAGCGCCTCGCCCGTCTCGTCGATGGCGTGCCCACCGATGCGCGCCGCCTCGTATTCGAGATCCGGTGCCACGACCTCCAGCACGCGCCGCGCCTCCTGGATCACCTCGGGACCGATTCCGTCACCCGGTAGCATCACGATCATGGGGGCTCCTCCGAGCGGCCTCAGGAGGCCGCGGGCACGCGAGAGAGTGAGAGCGAGAGGCCGTACTCCAGGCCGTCGACGAGCGCACGGCGAGAGGCCTCGATGACGTTGTCCGACGCGCCGACGGTACCCCACGCGTGCTCGGTCGCGCTCGGGCCCTTTCGGCGGTGCTCGATCCAGACCCGGGTGGTCGCCGCCGTGCCGGCCTCGCCGTCGAGGATGCGGACCGCGAAGTCGGTCAGGCGGATCTCCGCGATCTCCGGATAGGTCGGCTCGAGCGCCTCGCGGAGCGCGCGGTCGAAGGCCTCGACCGGGCCTCGGCCGGCCCCCGCCGTGTGGTGGAGGCGATCCCCCACGCGCGTCCACACCGTCACCTCGGCGTAGGGCCGCTCGTCCCCGCCCCGGCCGAGCTGCACGCGGTAGCGCTCCACCTCGAACGGCGCGCGGTAGCTCGGCGAGCGCCGCTCGAGCCGCAGGGCCACCGAGCCCTCCGCGCGGTCGAAGCTGTAGCCCTCCGCCTCCTCGCGCTCGATCTCCGCGAGCACCTCGCGCGCCACCGACTCCGCGAGCGGCACCCCGCGCTCCTCCGCGAACGAGAGCACGTTGCCGCGGCCGCTCAGCTCGCTGACGACGACGCGGGTGCGGTTTCCGACGAGCTCCGGCATGACGTGCTGGTAGGCCTCCGCCCAGCGCCGCGTGGCGGCCACGTGCACGCCGCCCTTGTGGGCGAAGGCGCTCCGGCCGACGTACGGCGCGTGCGGATCGGCGTCGAGCCCCGCCACCCGCGCGATCTGCTCGGCCACCGACGTGAGCGTGGCGAGCGCGCCGTCCGGGAGCGCGGGCAGCCCCATGCCGAGCTCGAGCGCGGGCGCGAGCGTGCAGAGGTTCGCGTTGCCGCAGCGCTCGCCCCAGCCGTGCATGGTCCCTTGCACGTGTCGAGCGCCGGCGCGCACCGCGGCGAGGCTGTTGGCGGCCGCGCACCCGGAGTCGTCGTGCGCGTGGATCCCGATCGGCGCGCCGACCAGGCGGGAGACCTCGCGCGCGGCCTCCTCGACCTGCCACGGGAAGCTGCCGCCGTTGGTGTCGGAGAGGACCAGCGTCTGCGCGCCGCCCCGGCTCGCCGCGACCAGGGTAGCCAGCGCGTAGGAGGCGTCGAGGGCCCAGCCGTCGAAGAAGTGCTCCGCGTCGTAGATCACCTCGCGGCCCGCGGCGCGCAGGAAGGCGCAGCTCTCCTCGATCATGCGCAGGTTCTCGTCGGGAGAGACCCGCAGCACCTCGCGCACGTGGGCGATGGAGCTCTTGCCGAAGAGGGTGCAGACCGGCGTGCGCGCGGCGAGCATCGCCCGCAGGCTCGGGTCGTCTTCGACGTGCACGTCGCGGCGGCGCGTCGCCCCGAAGGCGCTCAGCTTCGCGTGCTGGAGCGAGAGATCGCGCGCCCGCTCGAAGAAGTCCGCGTCCTTCGGGTTCGAGCCGGGCCAGCCGCCCTCCACGTACGCGACCCCCAGCCGATCGAGCAGGGTGGTCACGCGGAGCTTCTCCCCGCTCGAGAGGCTGAGGCCCTCGCGCTGGGTGCCGTCCCGGAGCGTCGTGTCGTAGAGCCGGATCGCGTCGTAGGGGGTCGCCTCAAGCGGTCGCATCGCCCCTCCTCTCCTCGAAGGCGTCGATCGCGCCCGCGTGCGACAGCAGGTATCCGATGGGGTCGAGCCCCTCGAGCAGGCACGTGCGCGAGAACGGGTCCACCTCGAACGAGGCCTCGGCCGCGCCCCAGCGGATCCGCTGCGCCTCGAGGTCCACCGAGACCACGCGCCATGGGTCGGCCTCGACCTCGGCCGAGAGCCGCGCGTGGTCGGGCTCGTCGAGGGCCACGGTGAGCAGCCCGTTCCGGAGCGCGTTGCCGCGGAAGATGTCGGCGAACGAGCGCGCGACGACGCAGCGGAACCCGGCCGCGAGGAGCGCCCACGGCGCGTGCTCCCGCGAGGAGCCGCAGCCGAAGTTCCGCCCCGCGAGCAACACGCGCGCGTCCTCGGTCGGCGGCTGGTGCAGCACGAACGCGGGGTCCGCGCGCCACCCCGCGAAGAGCCCCTCGGCGAGCCCGGATCGATCGGTCACCTTGAGGTACTTCGCGGGGATGATCTGGTCGGTGTCCACGTCGTCGCGCAGCAGCGGCGCGACCCGCGACGTCAGGGTGGCGAACGCCTTCATGCCGCCTCCGCCAGGGTGCGCCGCGCGTCGGCCACCGCGCCCGCCACCGCGCTCGCCGCGGCGGTCAGAGGAGAGGCCAGCAGCGTGCGCCCGCCCGGGCCCTGCCGCCCCTCGAAGTTGCGGTTCGAGGTGCTGACCGAGAGCTGCCCCGGCTCGAGCCGATCGCCGTTCATCGCCAGGCACATCGAGCACCCTGGGTCGCGCCACTCCGCGCCCGCCGCCTCGAACACGCGATGCAGACCTTCGCTCTCGGCCTGTCGCTGCACGGCGCGCGAGCCGGGCACCACGAGCGTGCGGGCCGCGACCCGCCGGCCGCGCATCACCCGCGCCGCCTCGCGGAGATCCTCGATGCGCGAGTTGGTGCACGAGCCGATGAAGGCGACGTCGATGGGCTGGCCGAGCAGGGGCTTGCCCGCCTCGAGCCGCATGTAGTCGAGCGCGCGGCGGGCCGCGGCGTCGGTCGGCTGCGGCACCGGCTCGTCCACGCCGACGCTCATCGCGGGCGTGGTCCCCCAGGTGATGCGCGGCGCGACCCGGGAGGCGTCGATGGACACCGACCGCGCGAAGAACGCGCCCGGATCCGTCCGCAGCGCGCGCCAGCGTGCCACCGCCTCCTCGAAGTCCGTCGGCGCGCCGGGCCGGCCCTCGAGGTAGGCGAACGTCGTCTCGTCCGGCGCGACCATGCCGGCCCGCGCGCCCGCCTCGATCGACATGTTGCAGAGCGTCATGCGCCCCTCCATCGAGAGCGCGCGCACCGCGTCGCCGCGGTACTCGAAGACGTGGCCCGTGCCGCCGGCCACGCCGATCTCCGCGATGAGGGCGAGGATCAGATCCTTGGCGCCGACCCCCTCGGGCGCGGTCCCGTCGAAGCGCACCTCGAAGGGGAGCGGGCGCCACGCGAGCAGGCACTGGGTGGCGAGCACCTGCTCGACCTCGCTCGTCCCGATGCCGAAGGCGAGGGCGCCGAACGCGCCGTGCGTGGAGGTGTGGCTGTCGCCGCAGACGACGGTCATGCCCGGGTGGGTGCGCCCCTGCTCCGGCGCGACGACGTGCACGATGCCGTTGTGCGGCGAGTCGAGGTCGAACAGCTCGATGCCGTGCTCGGCGCAGCGGCGCGCGAGCATCTCGAGCTGCGCGCGCCCCGCGTCGTCGACGATGGCCAGGCCGCCCGGGCGGGTCGGCGTCGAGTGGTCCATCGTGGCCAGCGTGCGCGCGGCCCGCCGGACCGGCAGGCCTCGCTGCTCGAGGCCCGCGAAGGCCTGCGGCGAGGTCACCTCGTGCACCAGGTGGAGATCCACGTAGAGCACGCTCGGGTGGTGAGGCGCCTCGTGCACGGCGTGGGCGTCCCAGACTTTGTCGAAGAGGGTCTTCACGGGTCAGCTCGCTTTTCTTCGTTGGTCGGCCGGAGGCTCCGCGGCCATCAGTCGGTTGAGGGCGTTCAGGTAGGCGTGGGCGCTGGCGACGACGACGTCGGTGTCCGCGCCGTGCCCGTGGTGCACGCGTCGACGCGCGCCGTGCTGCGCGTTCTGGGTGGGCGCGTCCTCCGCGTGGGCGATCCGGACGCTCACCTCGCCGAGCGCGTCGATGCCCGCCGTCACCGCCTGCACGCGGTACTCGAGCAGGCGCGGCGTGACGCCCGCGATGGCCGCGATGGCCTGGAAGCACGCGTCCACCGGCCCGCTTCCCACCGCCGCGTGCACGTGCACCACGCCGTCGGGATCGCGCAGGCGCACCGTCGCGGTGGGCATGCCCATCGTGCCGCAGGACACCTGGATGGAGTCGAGCACCAGCGCGCCCGCGTCCTCGGCCGAGGTCGACGAGACGAGGGCCAGGAGATCCGCGTCCGTCACGTGCTTCTTGCGGTCGGCCAGCGCCTTGAAGCGCGCGAACACCTGGTCGAGCGCGTCGCCTTCGGTGGGGTGACCCAGCTCCTCGAGCCGAACCCGCAGCGCGTGGCGCCCCGAGTGCTTGCCGAGCACGAGCAGGCTCTCGGGCACCCCGACCGTCTCGGGCCGCATGATCTCGTACGTCGCGCCGTGCTTGAGCACGCCGTCCTGGTGGATGCCGGCCTCGTGGGCGAACGCGTTCGCGCCGACGATGGCCTTGTTGGGCTGCACCGGCATGCCGGTCAGCGTGCTGACGAGCCGGCTCGCGGCGTAGATCTGGGTCGTGTCCACGCCGGTCTCGAGCCCGAAGAAGCGCGGCCGCGTGCGCAGCGCCATCACGACCTCCTCGAGCGCCGTGTTGCCCGCGCGCTCGCCGATGCCGTTGAGGGTGACCTCGACCTGGCGCGCGCCCGCGCTGACCGCGGCGAGCGTGTTCGCGGTCGCCATGCCGAGGTCGTCGTGACAGTGGACCGAGAGCGTCACGCGCTCGATGCCCGGCACGTTGGCCCGGAGGGTCCGGATGCGCCGGTCCATCTCGAGCGGGGTGGTGTAGCCCACCGTGTCGGGCACGTTGAGCGTGGTCGCGCCCGCCTCGAGCGCCGCGGTGAAGACCTCGCACAGGAAGCCCGGCTCGGTCCGGCAGGCGTCCTCCGCGCTGAACTCCACGTCCTCGCAGCGCTCGCGCGCGAAGGCGACCATCTCGCGCACCTGCGCGATGACCTCCACCTTGCTCATGCCGAGCTTGTGCTGGCGGTGGATGGGGCTCGTCGCGAGGAAGGTGTGGATGCGCGGCCGGGCCGCGTCGCGGATGGCGTCGAACGCGCGCTCGATGTCCTCGGGCTTCGCCCGCGCGAGCCCGCAGATGGTCGTCTCGCCCGCGCCGACCTCGCGCGCGATGCGCTGCACCGCGGCGAAGTCGTCCTCGGACGCGGCGGGGAAGCCGGCCTCGATCACGTCGACCCCGAGCCGGGCGAGGGCCCGCGCGATCTCGAGCTTCTCCCGGCTGGTGAGGGACGCGCCGGGGGACTGCTCGCCGTCGCGCAGGGTGGTGTCGAAGACGATGACGCGGCTCACGTCAGCCGCTCCGGGTCGACGGGATCGACGAAGTCCATCATCGCGCGCAGGCGCTTGCCGACGTCCTCGAGCTGGTGGCTGCGGTCGGTCACGCGGCGCCGCTCGAAGGTGGGCCGGCCCGTCTCGTTCTCGGCGATCCAGCGCCGGGCGAAGGTGCCGTCGGTGATCTCCGAGAGCACGCCGCGCATGCGCTCCTTGGTCGCCGCGTCGATGACGCGGGGGCCGCTCTCGTAGTCGCCCCACTCGGCGGTGTCGCTGATGGAGTAGCGCATGTAGGAGAGGCCGCCGCGGTACATCAGGTCGACGATGAGCTTCAGCTCGTGCAGGCACTCGAAGTAGGCGACCTCGGGCTGGTAGCCCGCCTCGACCAGGACCTCGAAGCCCGCCTTGACGAGCGCGGACGCGCCGCCGCAGAGCACGGCTTGCTCGCCGAAGAGATCCGTCTCCGTCTCCTCCGCGAACGTGGTGGTGAGGATGCCCGCGCGGCCCGCGCCGATGGCCGACGCGTAGCTGAGCGCGAGCGCGTCCGCCTGCCCCGAGGCGTCCTGGTGCACGGCGAGCAGCGCGGGCACGCCGCCGCCCTCCTGGTAGGTCTCGCGCACGCGGTGGCCCGGCCCCTTCGGCGCGACCATGGAGACGTCGACCCCGCGCGGGGCCTCGATGGTGCCGAAGCGGACGTTGAAGCCGTGCGCGAACATCAGCGTGTCACCCGCGGCGAGGTGCGGCGCCACCTGGTCGCGGTAGAGCGCGGGTTGCGCGGTGTCCGGGGCGAGCATCATCACCACGTCTCCCCACCGCGCGGCCTCCTCCGGCGTGGCGACGGCGAGGCCGGCCTCCTGCGCTTTGTCGCGGCTCGCGCTCGTCTCGCGGAGGCCGACGGTGACGTCGACCCCGCTGTCGGCGAGGTTGAGCGCGTGCGCGTGCCCCTGTGAGCCGAAGCCGAGGATGGCGACGCGGCGGCCGCGGATGAGGGTCAGATCGGCGTCTCGGTCGTATCGCATGGTGGTCATGGCTCGCTCCTTCACGCCGCGCGCTCCGCGGCTTCATCCGTGTTCGATTCACTCGCGTCGGGGCTGCGCGCTGGCAGCCCGCTGGCCAGCCCGTACGCGGCCAGCCCGTGCAGCTCCGCCGCCCCCGCGTCGGCCCCGCGGGTCAGGGCGATGGCGCCCGTCTGCACCATCTCCGTGATGCCGAAGGGCGCGAGCAGCGCCTCGAGGCCCTCGATCTTCTCCTGCGCGCCGGTGATCTCGACCACCAGCGAGTCGGGCGCGACGTCGACCACCCGCGCGCGGAAGACCTCGCAGATCTGCAGGATGGCCGCGCGCTCCTCGGCGCCGGCCCGCACCCGGATCAGCGCCAGGTCACGCGCGACCGTCGCGCGGGCGGTGATGTCCTCGACCGCCAGCACGTTGACGAGCTTGTAGAGGTTCGCCTCGACGAGCCGCGCCGTGCGCGCGTCCGCCTCGACGACGATGGTCATCCGCGAGACGCCTCGCTCGTGCGTCCGGCCGACGTTGAGCGAGACGATGTTGAAGCTCCGGCGCCGGAAGAGCGAGGCCACGCGGTTGAGGACCCCGGGCACGTCCTCCACGAGGACGGCGAAGGTCCGTTCGGTGTTCGCATCGGTCATCTCAGCTTGCTCCCTTCGTCCGCGGTCTGCGGATCATGTCGGCGAGGTCGTTGCCCGCCGGAACCATCGGGTAGACGGTGTCCTCCTGCGTCACCCGGAACTCGACCAGGCACGTGCCCGGCGCCTCGCGCGCGAAGCGGACGGCGTCCTCGATGCCGCCGCGCTCGGTCACCCGGCGCGCGCGCAGCCCGTGCGCCTCGGCGAGCTTCA
>SHBB01000041.1 GCA_004213565.1 Sandaracinaceae bacterium | reverse complement strand
CGTGGTCGTAGGGGTTGCGGGCGTCCGCGAGACCGACCACCCCCACCAGGCGCTCCCCGACCGCGAGCGGTAGCACCGCCGCGCGCTGCCGCGCGACGCGTCCCCAGGGGCCACCGAGGACGCCCGGGTCCTCCGCCATCGCGGGCTCGCCGCTGCTCAGGACCCGCTGGCTCAGCGCGTCGACGGGGACCGGCTCCAGGGTCTTGCCCTTCGACGCGCCGCCGTCGATGCGAGCGTGCAGCGCCAGCTCCGCCGAGCCGTCGTCGAGGGGGCGCGCGACGAAGCCGAAGCGGCTCCCGGTCAGCTCGAGCAAGGACGCCAGCGGCGCGTGAAAGATGGCGACCACCGCGCCCGCGTCGTCCCGGGAGTGGACCATGCGCACCGTGTCGAGGAGCTGCGCGTGGGCCCGCGCGCGCACCTCGGCGCGCTTGCGGTCGGTGATGTCGACGAAGGTGACCACCGCCCCCTGCGCGCCCTGGCCCGACTCCGGGAAGGGCAGCGCGGTGAAGATGGCCCAGCGCAGATCCCCCTCTGGCTGACGGACGCCCAGCGTCAGCGGTGGCTGCGCCTGGCCCGTCGTGAGGCAGCGCGCCACGGGATAGTCCTCGACCGCGCAGGGGCGCCCGTCTTCGTGGAAGGTCTCACCCTCGAAGTCCGTGATGAAGCGCGCGCTGAGCCGATCCCAGGCGAGCCCGAGGAAGTCTTGCGCCTGGCGGTTGGCCCTCAGGATCCCGCCGTCGGCGGCCACCTGCACGATGCCGCCGGGCACCACCTCGAGGATTCGGGCCAGGAGCCGCGCTTCGGTGCTGTCCGGGTTCACGCGGGGGAGCCCCCCCTCGGGGGTCGTCAGCGGCTTCCGGTCCGTCAGCTTCGTCACTACCCCTATCTTACCCCACCGCCGCCCCTTCGTCGCTCGGTTCGGAGGGCTCGTCGCCCCCGATCCGGTCGAGCCGCGCGACCACCGCGGCGGCCGTCGAATCCGACCACACGTTCACGCTGGTGCGCGCCATGTCCAGCACCCGGTCCACGGCGAGGATGAGCCCGACCGCGGTGGCCGGCAGCCCGACCGCGTCCAGCACCACCACCATCATCACCGTCCCCGCGTGCGGGATCCCGGCCGCGCCCACGCTGGCCAGCAGCGCGGTGAAGGCGACCACCACCTGCTGCGCGAGGGTCAGGTCCGCGCCGAAGGCCTGGGCGATGAAGAGCACCGCGACCGCCTCGTAGAGCGCGGTCCCGTCCATGTTCACCGTCGCGCCGAGCGGCAGCACGAACGAGCTGACGCGGTTGGAGACCCCGGCGCGCTCCTCGATCGAGGTGATGGTCAGGGGGAGCGTCGCGTTGCTGCTCGCGGTGCTGAAGGCGGTCAGCAGGGCTGGCCACATCGCGCGCGCGAACTCGAAGGGCGAGCGTCGGGCGAGGACGAACAGGAGCAGCGGGAGCGTGATCAGCGCGTGGAACGCCAGCGCGAGCAGCACGGTGATCATGTACTTGCCCAGCGCGACGAACGCGCCGAGGCCCGCGCCCGCTGCCGCGTAGAGCATGAAGCCGAAGACCCCGAACGGCGCGAGCCGGATGACGAACATCGTCATCTTCATCATCACCGCGAAGACGTCCTCGAAGAACGTCTTCAGGCGCCCGCCCGACTCGCCCCCCGTGAAGGTGATGAAGAGGCCGAACAACAACGAGAAGAAGATGATCGGCAGCATGTCCCCCTCCGCGGTGGCCGCGAAGGGGTTGGTCGGAATCATCTCGGTCAGCTGCGTCCACAGGATTTGCCCCAGCGAGCGGTCGCCGGCGACGACGTCGGGCATCGTGTGTCCCGCGCTCTCGGCCTCGAGCGCCTCGAGCGCCACCCCGTCGCCCGGCCGGATCAGGTTGGTCATCACGATGCCGACCGTGATCGCGAGCAGGCTGGTCAGCGCGTAGTACGCGAACGTGCGCCCGCCGAGTCGGCCGAGGGCCCGCGGATCGCCGAGGCCCGTGACCCCCGTGATCAGGCTCGAGACGATGAGCGGCACGACGATCATCTGGAGCAGCCGGAGGAACACCCGGCCGAGCTCCTCGCCCACGCGCGCGACCTCTCGCACCAGCGCGACGTCGATCGTGCCCTGCTCGGCCAGGAGGTTGAGCGGGAGCCCCACCGCGGCGCCGAGCGCCATGCCGATCAGGATCCAGTGATGGAGCTGCAGCTTGCGCACGCGCTCTCGTATCAGGCGGCGCGACGGCGTGTCGAGCACTCCTCGCGGACGCGGCGCCACCAGCGAGCGAGGTCGGCGGCCTCCGGGAGGCTCGGGCAGGAGAGCTCCAGGGTGAGGCCGCCGGGCGTGAGCGCGTACTCCGTGACCGTCGCGTCGAGCGCCCGGGCGAGATCGTCCGTCCACGCGCGCGCCTCCGCGTCGGCGCGGCGCGCGGAGGGGCGCCACCGTCGCGTCGCCGCGCGCAGGGCGCGACCGATCCAGCCGCTCGGCGCGGGGCCGTCTCGGTCGACGAGCGACAGCCGCAGCGCGCCTTCGTGCGGCTCGAGGCGCAGCCTGCGGTGCGCGCCCATCGTCAACTCCGCCCCGTCCCGGTCGAGCGACGGAATCTGGGAGGCGTCGCGATAGCCGGTCGCGCCTCGCTCGACGACGGCGGCGAGGGTGGCGCGGACGCGATGCCTCAGCCTCCGCGTGTCGGCGTCGACGGGCTCGAGGGGGAGGGTGCGGCGCTGCACCGCGTGCCCCTCCCGGTCGCACCGCAGGAGCTGCAGCGCGCCGGGCTGATCGGCGAAGGCGTACAGGTGCTTGGCCCGATGGCGGAAGGTGAGCGAAGGCCCCAGGGCGGGGAGCGCGAAGGGGGGCTGCGCCTCCAGCCGGGCGCGCAGGGTCTCGTCGGGCGCCGCCGCGAGCACCGCCCAGCGGTCCTCCACCCAGACCGGGGCGGCGCTGCGCAGCGGGGGCGTGCCCGTGGGGAAGAAGGGATGCGGCCTCTCGAACACGCGCGCTCCCGCCCCGAGGATGGCGAGCCGGGTCTCCTCGCCCGCGTCGATCGTGACCGCGACGCGCCCGCCGCCCGCCGACGTCCGCACGTCACGCACCGCGCCCGGCAGCGGATGGCGCACCGTCGTCCAGCGCTCTCCGCGGCCGCAGCTCGTGCCCCAGGCCTCGTCGCCGGCGAAGGCCCAGACGAGGAGCCGCTCGTCGCGGAGGACGGCCGCCGCGAGGCGCGCCCCGGCTCTGCGCTCGGTCAGGAGCCGCCTCGAGGGCCCCGCCGCCTCGGGCCCGTCGTCGCTCGCGCGGAGGTCGACCGCGGCGATCCCCTCTGCGTCGGCCGCGAAGAGGGTGGCCTGACCGCCGTCCCCGGCGAGCGCGACCTGCGCGGCGCCCTCGAGCACCAGCCGGGGCGTGGTGGCCGCGCCGTCCTCCCAGTCGAGCGCGCACATCCACGCGCCGTCCTCCTCGCACCACGCGACCCAGAGGCCCTCGCGCGAGGCGTGGAGCGCGGGCACGGCGGCGAGCGCGGTCCCCACCACGCCGACGTGTCGGCAGAAGACGGGCGCCCCGCGCCGCCAGCTCTCGAAGCGCGCCACCACCGGGCCCAGCGGATCGGAGACGCCGACGGTGAGGCCCCGCGCGTCGAGGATCACCGCGGGCGGCGTCACTCCGACTGCGGACCGGCCTGGATCAGACGGATGAGCGCGGTGGTCGAGGCGTCATGGCCGCGCGGCTCCTCCTTGCCCGAGAGCTCGGGGAGGACCTTCTTGGCCAGCGCCTTGCCGAGCTCGACCCCCCACTGATCGAAGCTGTTGAGCCCCCAGATGATCCCCTGCACGAACACGCGGTGCTCGTAGTACGCGAGCAACGAGCCCAGCGTCTTCGGGTCGAGGCGGTCGAAGAGGATGGTGCTGCTCGGGCGGTTGCCTTCGAAGACCTTGTGGGGAAGCAGCTGCTCGACCTGCGCCTCGCTCAGGCCGCTCTCCTCGAGCTCCGCGCGCGCCTCGGCCTCGGTCCGCCCGATCATCAAGGCCTCCGACTGCGCGACGAGGTTCGCGAGCAGCTTCGTGTGATGGTCGCCCATCGCGTAGTGGCTCTCGAGGGGCGCGAGGAAGTCCGCGGGCACCAGCCGGGTCCCCTGGTGCAGCAGCTGGAAGAAGCTGTGCTGCGCGTTCGTGCCCGGCTCGCCCCAGACGATGGGGCCGGTCACGTAGCCGTCGACCACGTCGCCGTCACGGCGCGTGCGCTTGCCGTTGCTCTCCATGTCGGCT
Source organism: Sandaracinaceae bacterium (assembly GCA_004213565.1). GTDB lineage: Bacteria > Myxococcota_A > Polyangia > Polyangiales > Sandaracinaceae > JAVJQK01. The sequence goes on along the minus strand of SHBB01000041.1, from coordinate 23,954 downwards.
TGCTGGAGCCACGCGGGCAGCCGATGCAGCGACTGATCGTAGGGCAACACGGCGTGCGAAGACGCGCCGAAGAAGCTCGTGTACCAGACGCCGAGCATCGCGCCGATCACGGGGAGGTTCTCCTCCAGCTCGGCCGTACGGAAGTGCTCGTCCATCCGGTGCGCGCCGAGCAGCAGCTCCTCGAAGCCGTCCATGCCGATCAAGCACGCGATGGGGAGCCCGATCGCGCTCCAGAGCGAGTAGCGTCCGCCGACCCAGTCCCAGAACTCGAAGACGTTGGCCGGGTCGATGCCAAAGGCCTTCACCGCCTCGTGGTTCGTGCTCACCGCGACGAAGTGCTTGGCGACGGCGGCGTCGCTCTCGAGCCCCTCCACGAGCCACGCGCGCGCGCTCCGGGCGTTGGTGAGGGTCTCCTGCGTCGTGAAGGTCTTCGACGCGACGATGAAGAGGGTCGTGGCCGGGTTCAGGTGCTTCAGCGTGCGGCCGAGGTGCGCGCCGTCGACGTTGGAGACGAAGTGCGGCGTGAGGCCCGCCTTCCAGTACGGCTCGAGCGCCTCACAGACCATGAGCGGGCCGAGGTCGCTCCCGCCGATGCCCAGGTTCACCACGTCCGTGATGGCCTCGCCCGTGAACCCGGTGTGCTCGCCCGCGCGGAGCCGCTCGGTGAAGCCGCGCATCCTGGCCAGCACCGCGCTCACCTGCGGCATCACGTTCTTGCCGTCGACGCGGATCGGGCGGTTGGCGCGGTTGCGGAGCGCGACGTGCAGGACCGCGCGCGCCTCGGTCACGTTGATCTTCTCGCCCGAGAACATGCGCTCGATCCACGCGGGCAGCTCACGCTGGCGCGCGAGGGCGAAGAGCGCCTCCATCGTCTCGCCCGTGACGCGATGCTTGGAGAAGTCGAAGCAGAGATCGTCCAGGCGAAACCGCATGCGCTCGGCGCGCTCCGGGTCGTCGGCGAAGAGCGTCCGCAGGTGCACGTCGCGCATGGAGGCGGCGTGCGCGGTGAGCGCGCGCCAGGCTTCTTCTTCGGTCGGCGAGGTCGACATGGTCTCTCCTTCGGAGTGGCGATCCGACGTCAGACGGGGCGGATCAGCTCGGGGCCCTCGTTTCGCACATTGTTCACCGCCTGGGAAACCTCGAACGACGTCAGCTCCCGCGCGCGGTGCCACGCGAGGATTTCGGCCACGTCGTCCGGGTCGGTGCGCGCGCGATCCAGCCACGCGGCGTAGGTGTCGGGCTGCAGGATCACCGGCATCCGATCGTGGATCTCCGCGGCGACCCCCTCGGCCTCGCGGGTGAGGATGGTGAAGCTGCTGACCTTCTCCCCGCCCGGGTCGTCCCAGATCGCCCAGAGGCCGGCCATCGCGAACGGCTTCATCGCCTCGCCGCTCCCCTCGAGGTGGAAGTGGTGCGGGATCTTCTGCTTGCCCTCACGCCGCCACTCGTAGAACCCGTCCGCGATCACCAGGCAGCGACGCTTGCGGAAGGCATCGCGAAACGCGGGCTTCTCCGCCGCGCTCTCGCTCCGGGCGTTGAGGAGCCGCGCCCCGATCTTCGCGTCCTTGGCCCAGTGGGGGATCAGGCCGAAGCGAGAGAGCCCGAGCCGCCGCTCGCCCTTCTTGCTGGCGACGACGATCGGCGCCTCGGTGGTGGGCGTGATGTTGTAGCGGGCCGGGAGCGCGTCCGCGACCAGCGTGGCCTCGAACTCCTCGATCAGCTCGTCCGGCGCGGTGGCCATCGTGTAGCGGGCGCACATGACTCGTCGCAGTATGCGGCGCCCCATGCCAGACGCCACGCAGCCCGAGGGCCCGCCGCCTCCGTCGCCCGCCCTCGTGCACGCGGGGCTGCTCGCGGTGCAGGTCGGCTTCGCGAGCCACTACGTCGTGAGCAAGATCGCGGTGCGGGAGCTGTCGCCGGCCGGGCTGGCGCTCGTCCGCGCGACGGTGGCCGCGGCGGTGATGCTGGGCGTGCACCTCCTGTCGCGGGGCGCACCGCGCGTCCCGTTTCGAGATCTCGCGAAGCTCGCGGGCTGCGCCGCGCTCGGCATCGCGGGCAATCAGCTGCTCTTCTTCTCCGGCCTCCAGCGCACGACGGCGTCCAACGCGAGCGTGCTCGTGACGACCATCCCCGTGTTCACCTTGCTCGTGAGCCTCGTGCTGCGCCGCGAGCGGGCGACTCCGAAGGGCGTGGCCGGCGTCGCGCTCGCGCTCGCGGGCGTCCTCTATCTGCTCGGCGCCGAGGCGCTCTCGCTCGGGCCCGAGACGGTGATCGGCGACCTGATGATCGTCGGCAACTCGCTCTTCTACGGGACCTACCTCGTGCTCGTCGCCGACCTCGCGCGGCGACACGGATCGATGACCACGGTGGTGTGGCTCTTCGGCTTCGGCGCGCTCTGGGTCTTGCCCTTCGGCGGGCAGGCGTTGCTCGACGACGCACCCGGCGTGCGGGGCACGACCTGGCTGCTCGTCGCCTACATCGTGCTGGTGCCGACGATCTTCACGTACCTGACCAACGCGTGGGCGCTGCGACACGCCCCTCCCTCGATCGTCGCGATCTACATCTACCTGCAGCCGGTGGGCGCGACCCTGCTGGCCGTGCTCTTCCTCGACGAGACGCCCACGCCGCGCCTGTTCGGCGCCGCCGCGCTGGTGTTCGCCGGGATCTTCCTCGTGACCCGCCGCGCGCCGCGCCCGGCCACCTGAGCGGCGCTCAGGCGGAGCGCTTGACGATGCTGAGCAGGTCCACGAGCCGGTCCATCGCCGAGCCGAGGTCTGCGTCGTGGAGCCTCAGCTCCACGCTCGAGTGCGGCGTCGGCGTCTGTAGTCGCGCCTCGTATCCCATGCCGCACTTCCGTAGTCCGATGATGGGTCCTTCCATGGTCCCCATGCGCTCGATGCTGGCTTGCACACGCGCCCGCTGACCTGCGGACGGCCGCAGGTCTCCCCAATCGACTCGAACCATCGAACCCCCCCGGGTCGATGCTTCCCCCTTGGAAGCGTCGGAGAACAGAACTACGCAATCGGACGCGAAGCTGCAAGACCCAACAACGGTCACCCGCGAACGGCGACACGTCGGCTCAGGACCGCTCCACGAGACGGTCGATGAGGAAGCCGCTTTGCTCGGCCGCTTCGCGCTGGAAGCGCTCTCCGTAGTAGTCGCGGACCTCCTGGAAGACCTCCGCGAAGGCGTCCTGATCGCGGGCCTCGATCACCTCCGCGAGCTCGCGCGCGGCGTCCTGGAACGCGCGGGTCACCTCGCCGGTGCGCGGGTTTCGCATCTCGATCTCGCCGTAGAGCTGCGGCGACTGCACGAAGTGTCGACCCGCGACGTAGAGCTCCATGAGGTACGCGGGCGAGGCGAAGCGGAGCGTCTCCTCGACCGGCACCCCGAAGCGGGCGAGCGTCAGCCCGAGGACCTGCGTCTGGAAGTGGTTCAGGACCTGCACGACGGCCATCGCGCGGTCGTGCTGCTCCGCGTTGGCGTCGGTGATCTCGAGGCCGCGCGCGCTCAGCATGCGCCGCACCCACGCCTCCCATCGCTCCCCGCGCCCGGGGCAGATCACCACGCGCTGCCCCTGCACCGAGTGCACGTTGGGACCGAACATCGGGTGGGTGCCGACCACCGAGGCCTTCGTCGAGGCGAGCATCGCGGCGAGCGGCGCCTCCTTCACGCTCGTGACGTCCATGAGCAGCGCGTCCTCGCGCACGTGCGGCCCGATCTGCCGGATGACTTCCTCGGTCACCGCGATGGGCACGCTGATCACGACCACGTCCGCGAGCGCCGCCGCCTCCTCGGGGCGAAGCCTCGTGTCGACGTCGGCGACCATGACCGCGTGGCCGAGGTCGCCGAAGAGCTGCGCCATGCAGCGGCCCATGCCGCCCTTGCCGCCGATGATCGCGACGGTGACCGGCTCGACGTCGAGGGGGACCTCGGCCCGGAGCGACGCCTGCTTGTCGCGGCTCGCCCAGAGCACGAGCCGCCACATCGACTCGATGACGCCCGCGCCGAGGCCCAGCCTCTCCGCGCGCTCGCGGCGGTCGTCGAGCACCTCGCGCTCCCGCTCGAAGTCCCGGATGCGCCGCCCGTGACCGCGTTTGTACTCCGCCACCTCGGCCACGATGGCCATGCGGCGGCTCAGCAGCTGGAGCACGTCGCGGTCGATGGCGTCGATCAGGGCGCGGAGGACCGCGAGGGGACGCGCGCGAGGGGTCGGCTCGGACATGCGGGGAGCGTATCCGGAGACCGGCGAAATATCCGTCCTCGTTTCCCGGTACTCTCGGGCGGCGATGGTGCTCCCGAGCTCGATGGTGGCCGCGGTCGCGAGCAGCGCGGCGGCGGGCAAGAACCCCTGGCTGCCGCTCGCGCTGATCTTCCTGCTCGCCGCGCCGTCTTCGGTGCCCGGCGTGATGATGGATCCGGCGCTGCACGGTCAGCTCCATTCGCTCGGCCCGGTCGAGCTGCTCTGGACGCTCGGCGCGGTCTTCGCCGTGCTCGCGGTGCTCGACTCCATCGCGGACAAGGTGGGCTTCCTCGAGAAGTGGCTCGTCCCCGTGAGCACCTCGTGGCGCCCGTTCGCGGGCGTGGCGTGCGCGGCGCTCATCGGCGTGGCCGCGGCGCGTGAGCTCCCCGAGGCGACCCAGCTCGAGGCCCTGCACCTCGCCCTGACCGAGACCCGCCACGCCGACTCGCTCTGGCTCGGCGGCTCGATGGTGGCCCTCACGATCGCGGTCGCGCTGGTCTTCAACTGGATCAGCACGATGAGCAAGACCGGGGTGCGCCTGCTCCTGACCATGGTGCCCATCCCCGGGCTCAAGCTGGCGCACTCCTTCGTCGACGACTTCTTCGCGTTCGGCGCCACGGTCGCCGGCTTCGCCTTCGCGGACACCTTGCTCGTCCCCGCCCTGCTCGCGCTCTACCTGCTGCTCGGGGTCTTCACGGGGCCGCTGCTGACGCGCCTGACGTGGATCCACGTGCGCATCGGGTGGTCGCTGCTGCGCAAGATGTTCAAGGACGACGCGGCGCCGCCCGCGCCCCCGAAGTGGGCCCGGCGATGGCTCGAGGCGGAGGGGCTCGGGGGCGCCACCGCGCTGCCCGCCTACGTCTACCGAGCGCCGGAGCTGGGCTGGTGTCGGGCCGGGCACCTGGTGATCGCCGACGGGCGCGCGCTCTTCCTCAGCCGGGTGTGGTGGCGGCCCACCGCGTGGGTCGTGCCCTCCGACGCGCTCGCGCGGATCGGCTACGCCGACACCGCCACCACGCGCGTCGTGACGGTGGTGGAGCGCCTGCCGTCGGGCGCGCTCCGTGAGGCCCACGTGCAGCTCTTCCCGGCCATCGAAGACGAGGTGATCCCGGTCCTGGACCGCGCGACCTCGGCCCTCGTCCGCGTGCGCCTCGACAGCCAGTCGGCGCGCGCCGCGTTGCCGGGGTTCGCGGACCGCACGCGCTCGGTGCGCTTCCTGCCCCAGGAGCGCGCGGGGAGTCTCCGCTTGCAAGGGTTGCTGACGATCGCGGCCGCGATCGCGGGAGGGGTGCTCACGGCGGGCGTGTTCGTGCCCATCGGCGCGGGCTACCTGGCCTCTCCCTTCAAGCGACGCTTCCTCCTCGGCCTCTTGGTCAGCGGCTACCTCGGCCTCTGCGTGGTGGGGAGCGTGGGGCTCGGCTGGCCGTTCGCGGTGCTCTACGCGAGCGTGCTCAACGCCGTCGCGCTGCGCGATCTGACCCGCAACGCGCTCAAGGCGCGCCTCGACGGCTTCGTCGATCGCCGGGCGTGGCTGCCCGTCGTCGCCGATCGCGTCTGGGTGCCCCCCGCGGGGCTCGACGCGGAGGCGGATCGCTGGAGCTCCGCGCAGGAGGCGGAGACCACCGACGGGACCTGGCGCGTGGTGACGAGGCTCCTGGCCGATCCGCTCCCGGCTGGTTGACCGAGGGGATCGGCGCTCATAGTGTCCCGCGGCTCATGGACCTGACCGGCACGCTGCCTGCGCTCGTCACGCCCTTCCGTGATGGGCACGTCGACGAAGACGCGCTCCGCGCGCTGGTCGAGCGGGTGATCGAAGGTGGGGTGGACGGCCTCGTGCCCTGCGGCACGACCGGCGAGAGCGTCACGCTCTCGGACGAGGAGCAGATGCGCGTCGTGCGCATCACGGTCGACCAGGCGAAGGGGAGGGTGCCGGTCGTGGCGGGCGCGGGCAGCGTCTCGACCCGCCACACCATCCACCTGGCCCAGGGAGCGAAGGGGGCCGGCGCCGACGCGCTGCTCCTCGTCTGCCCCTACTACAACCGCCCGACCCAGGCGGGGCTCGAGGCGCACTTCCGCGCCGTGCTCGAGGCGGTCTCTCTCCCGGCGGTCCTCTACAACATCCCGGGGCGGACCGGCGTCGATCTCTCGGTCGAGACCCTCGCGCGGCTGAGCGACGTGCCCGAGCTGATCGGCATCAAGGAGGCGACGGGCAACGTCATGCGCTCCCAGGAGATCCTCGCGCGCCTCGGGGACCGCTACGCGGTGCTGAGCGGGGACGACGCGCTGACGCTCCCGGTGCTCGCGGTCGGCGGCCGCGGGGTGATCAGCGTCACCGCGAACGCGTTCCCCCGGGAGACCTCGGACGTCTGCCGGCTGTTCTTCGCCGGCGAGCTCGACGCGGCGCGCGCGCTGCACTTGAGATTGCTCCCCGTGCACCAGAGCATGTTCTGCGAGTCGAACCCCGGGCCGGTCAAGGCGCTGCTCGCCGCGGCCGGGCACCTCGCCCCCGAGGTTCGCCTCCCGCTCGCCTGGCCGAGCGACGCCGCGCTGGCACATGTTCGCGAACAAGCAGAGAAAGCAGGGTTGACGGTATGACGCGCATCGCGCTCGCCGGGGCCACCGGCCGCATGGGTCACGCGATCGCCGACGTGATCGCGGAGGACCCGCTCCTCACGCTCACCGCCGCCTACGGGCGCGACGACGACGAGGCGCTCGGGACCTCGCTCCGTGGGATCACGGTGACGAAGCTCGGCCCGATCGACGCCGACGTGGTCATCGACTTCACCCGGCCCGACGGGACCCGCGCGGTGATCGAGCGCTGCGCCGCGGCGAAGTGCCCGCTCGTCAGCGGCACGACGGGGCTCGGCGCGGAGGAGCTGGCCGCGCTGGACGCGCTCGCGGCGGACGTGCCCGTGGTCTGGGCGCCGAACATGAGCGTGGGGGTCACGCTGCTCTTCCACCTCGCGGAGCAGGCGAGCCGCCTCCTCGGTCCGGACTTCGACGCCGAGATCGTGGAGATGCACCACCGGCACAAGGTCGACGCGCCCAGCGGCACCGCGGTGCGGCTCGCGGAGCGGGTGGCGGCGGGCCGCGGGCTCGATCCGGCCGAGGCGGTCGTGCACGGTCGCAGCGGGCACGTGGGTCCCCGGCCCGACGGTGAGATCGGCGTGATGACGCTGCGCGGCGGCAGCGTGATCGGCGACCACACGCTGGTCCTCGCGGGCCCGGGTGAGCGACTCGAGCTCAGCCACCGGGCCCAGGACCGCAGCATCTTCGCCCGCGGCGCGGTGCGCGCGGCCCGGTGGGTCGTCGCTCAGGCGCCGGGCCGCTACGAGATGCCGCACGTGCTCGGGATCGACGCGCTGGGCTGAGAGACCCGTCACCGTCGCAAGCGGAGTCACGGTCGGAAGCGCACGTCGGTCGGCGAGACGATGTCCGAGTAGAAGCCGAGCATGCCCGCCGCGGTCTCGGCGCGAGCGTAGAAGTAGACGTGCGGGTCCTCCTCGGTGGGCGCGGGGACGGTCACGTCGAGCGAGCCGCCGTGCGCCGGAGTCTCCGTCATCAGTGACCACGAGTCCCAGAACTCCTGGCGCTGCGCGTCGCTCCGCCCGAGCAAGTTCTCGTGCCGCGTCCTCATCCAGACGCGCACCCCGGCTCCCTCGGGCGCCGTCCACGTGAGCCGCGCGTGAGTGTCGTCGATCCGCTCCGCGGAGAGGGCCTCGACCGGGCCGGGCGCGGTGTAGGCGAGCGGGCTGCGTCCCGAGCGGAGGTCTCCCGGTCCGAGCGCGCGCACGAAGTAGCCCGTGACCCGCCCGTCCGAGGGCGGGGCGGGATCGGTCCAGCGGGTCTCGCTCCCGTCGAGCTCCGCCACGGAGACCGCGCTGCCGTCGCGGAGCGCGCCCGCGTGCGCGCGCCACACCTCGTAGCGCGACGCGTCGGCCGAGGGCTCCCAGCGGACCTCCACCCCCGCCGGTCCGGCCACGACGCGCGTGTGACGCGGGCGCGCGGGGCTCGAGAAGCGCGCGGGCGAGACGGCGGCCGATCCGCCGCCGCGCTCCCGGACGCGGTACGCGTAGCGCGTGTCGGCGGCGAGCGTCGTGTCGCGGAAGCTCGCCTCGTCGGTCGCGCCGATGGGCGCGTAGACGACGGGGATCCCGTCGAGCACCTCGGCGCGCTCGACCACGTACTCGTGGCCCGCGCGGGCGTTCCAGCGCAGCGCCACCGCGCCGTCCTCGAGCGTGCGCGCGAGGCGCAGAGGGTGGGTGGGCCTCGGAGCGCGGCCGGGGACCTCGACGCGGGCCACGTGCACCTCTGAGCTCCGGTAGTGCACCAGGACGTCCAGCTCAGGGGCGTACATCAGGATTCCGGGGACGGGGAGCGGATCCTCCACCGGGACCCGCACCCACTGCTCGGTCTCCACGTCGAACGCCCACAGCTCCGTCGGGGGGAAGGCGTCGATGTCGCGGATGGGCGTGTCCGCGGGGGTCTGCAGGAGCAGCAACGTGTCGCTCGGCGTGTGGTGCACCATGCGCAGCTCGATGTGGCTGACCATCGGCTCGCCGCGCGGCGGGCGGGTGTCGGGCGCGGCCTCGTGCCACGCGTCCTCCGCGATGTCGTAGATCCAGGTGTCGTCGCGCACGTTCTCCTCGTACGCCGCGACGGGGTCGCCGCTGACCCAGGTCCATTGACGCGGCCCCGTCCCGCCGAACACCACGAGCCGGCGGCGCCCGGGGTCGACGGCCATCGCGTAGGCGAGGCGGTTGCGGAGCGCGTCCGGGAGCGAGCGGTGCGTGACGCGGTTCTGGTGCGCCGAGTAGACCGCGAGCGAGCCGCCGACGATGCCGAAGACGGCGTCCGAGCCGGGGTCGTATGCGATGGGGGCGTGCGCGTTGCGCGGCCAAGGGTCACCGTAGGGCTGCGTGTCCTCCCAGCGGTCCGCGCGGGCGTCGTAGAGCCACGGGCCCACCCCGTCCGTGCGCCGCACGCGCGTGGCGTCAGAGGCGACTTGCCCGACGGGCAGGGACCCGTGATCGGCGCCGCCGTGCGCGGTGAACGTCTCGCCCGACGCGGTGAGGTGGGCCAGCTCCACGATGCAGCGGCGCTGAGGCCGGACCGGGGCGGCGGACTCGACGAAGCCGCCCTCCACGGGGTCGTAGAGGCTCGTGTAGCCGATCTGCACGTAGCTCGAGGGCTCGTGGCCGCCGTGGCGGATGATCCGCCCGACGCCCGGATCCCAGACGATGCCGGTCTCCCACGAGCGCGCGCGGGCGTCCTCGTGGCGCAGCATCCAGCGCCCCGTCGGGACGTCGAGTGGCTCGAGATCGATCGGCGGGCCGGCGTCGGAGTCGTCGCCTCCGTCCCGGCTCGCGTCGTGGCCCGGGCCTGGCGCGCGCGCGTCGGCCACGCGGGCGTCGGGAGCGGCGTCGCCGACGCCGTCGCAGCCGAGGGCCGCGAGCGCACACAGCGCCAGCACACGCGCGCTCACGCGTCCCACGGGCGCACCTCGCTCCGCTCGAGGTGGAGCGTGCCGCCTTCGGGGGTGAAGGGCAGCTGTGGCACCGTGACGAGGCCGGCCTCGTCCGCGTCGACCTCGCCTTCGCTCGGATCGCCAGCCGCCGGCACCCAGCGCCAGCGCACGCGCTCGCCCGGGAGGCAGACGAAGCGCGCCGCCCGACGCACGGTCACGTCGGCGACGATCGGCGTGGCGCCGGCGTAGCCATCGTCGCGCGGCGGCCGGCCGTCGGTCGGCGGCGCGACCTCCACGTAGTCGGCCCGCATCGGGATGGACAGCGCGGCGCGCGTGTCCACGATCTCCTCCGAGGTCCACTCGAAGTAGCGGTTGAGCACGCCGTAGTCGTCCCCCGAGAACGACCCATCCGCCTCGACCGCGCCCGCGTCGTCGTCTGCGCTGCTCCGCGAGAAGGCCGGGAACGCCCGGTCGCGCCGCACGTCACGGCTCGACCGGCTCATGTCCCAGAAGGGCGTGCCGTCGGAGTGGTCGCGCTGGTCCCAGCCCACCTCGTGTCCGACGCGATGGCGCTGCATGGCCTCGACGCCCGTCTCCCCCGTGTGGGGGCTCGGCTGGATCCAGTGATGAAAGGTCGTCAGCCGATCGTTCTTTGCGTTGTAGACGAGGTAGTGGAGGCTCGCCGCCTCCGGGTCGTCGCGCAGCGCCCGCATCAGATCGTAGTCGTCCCACGCGGGGAGGCCGCGCTCCGTCAGGAGGCTCATCTCGTGCGGGCCCATGTGACCCTCGAACGCGTCGTCCATGCCGCCGCGCATCAGCCGCGCGGCCGCCATCGCGAGCCGCGCGTAGACGCGCGAGAAGTGGCGCCCGTGCCGCGCCGCCATCCACAGCACGCCGACGCCGCCCTTCGACTGCCCCTCGAGCATGATCGCGTTCTGGTCGACGCCGGGGTAGTTACGGATCACCCAGTCCAGGAGGTGCAGCACCCGGCGCTGGGAGTAGTCCAGCACGCGGCCCGTGGTGGGCTCGTCGGGGAGGACCTCGGCGCGCCCCCCCCACCAGTTGCCCTCCGGGTTGTGCGGCGCGAGGCCGAATCGATCGGGGCCGCCCACGGCGGTGGGGGCGCCGCCGGCGGCGTGGAGGGTGACCCGCATCGGCATGAGGGAGTCCGCGCTCGCGGCCTCTGGCACGGTGATGACCGCCTCGAGCTCCCGGCCCGCCAGCCCGGGCGGGTCGAGGTAGTCGTCGGTCGTCTGGACGACGCGGATGTGGGTCGCCTGCCAGCCATCGGTCACCCGGAGGATCTCGGGGTCGCGCGGGTGGATGGTGTCCTCGACGTCGATCGTGAACGATTCGGTCGCGCGCTCGTCGCGAGAGATGGCGGTGACCGAGACCGGGTAGGCGCGCGCGCCCTGGATGAAGTCCGGGGTGAAGGTGAGCGTGCGCGCCGCCTCGTCCCAGCGGCTGCCGGGCGGGGCGTCGTCGACGAAGACGCGCGCGGACGGGTCGGCGTGGATGACGATCGAGAGGGTCTCCTCTTCTGCGACCGCCTGGTCGACGACCGGGTCGAGCAGGGCGCCGCTCCAGCGCGGGTCGGGCGCGTCGGGGGGGAAGGCCGCGTCGCTGGGAGGAGGAGCGACGCGGCCGTCCCGGACGGGAGCTCTCGCGTCGGTCGCCGCCGCGTCGGTCAGGTCGGTGTCCACCGGGCCGTCGCAGGCTGCACCCGCGCAGGCGAGCAGGAAGGTCAGCGGGAGGGCTCGGGCGCTCATGACCGCCTCCGCGAGCGCAGCGCGATGGGGGCGAGCGCGAGGCAGAGCAGGAGGAGCCCCATCGGCGCACCGCGCGAAGGGCCGCCCGCCCGGCAGGCGCAGTCGGAGACGACAACGTCGGGGCCGGGGCCGCTGCCCGGGCCGCCGTCGACGCTCACCACGCGCCCATCGGGCAGGGTGGTGGTGCCGCCGTCACCCGCGGGCGGCGGTGGGGGCGGAGGCGGCGGAGAGCTGAGGAGGTATCCCACGGTGCGTTGTACGCGGGTCACGTTGCCGGCCCGGTCGGCGACCTCGGCCCGCACCTCCGCGTCGCGGTCGGTCAACGGGGACGCGAGGCTCACCGTGACGACGCCCGCCTCGGCCGCGTCTCCGCTCAGGTCGGGGCCGCACGCCCCGTCCGGCTGCACCATGCAGACGACGAGCGTGCTCGGGTCGATGCCGCTCGGGAGATCGACCGTGCCCACGCGCAGCGCGGTGACCGCGTCCCCCTCGGTCTCCGCGGCCAGATGGAGCGTGGGGTAGAGGGTGTCGGCCGTCGCGCCCGGCCCCACCGCGCACCCGGTGTCGATCCAGCGCGCGAGCGTGCGGAGCTCCTCCGGGGTGATGTCGGTCGGGTGATCCGCGCCGAAGTCGATGTCGTGGTCGTAGCCGTCGTCCGGCCCGAAGTCGGCGTCCGAGCGGCGGTCGGTCCGCGCGTTGGCCGCCTTCCAGTAGAGCAGGCTCGCGCGCGAGCTCATGAAGCGGATGTAGCGGGTGAGCTGCGGCCGGGCGAGGGTCGTGGGGGAGCCGCGTGACATGCGATGCTGTAGCGGATCGGGGACGCAGTCCTGGTAACGGTCGCGGACGAGGCAGTAGTAGCTCCAGTCCGTCATCCGTCCGCTGAGGCGCTCGGGCGTCGTGTTCTGGTCGAGCCGCAGGCCCGCCGCCGCGCCCGCGCCACCGTGACAGCTCACGCAGCGTCGCTCGAAGATGGGCGCCACGTCGTTCTCGTAGGTGAAGGAGACGCCGAAGCCCTCGCGCTCCGTCACGTCGGGCATGCCGGCCGTGCCCGACTCCCCGGCGAAGAGTGGAGTGGTCCCCTCTCCGAGGCGCGCGGGCACGTAGTCGGGGCGCCCGGCGAAGCTCGACTCGAAGGGCAGCCCCTCCTGCGAGTGCACGTGACAGCCGCCGCAGGTCTTGGTCTCCCCCGGTCGCGTCGACTGCCACGTCTGGTCGGTGTTGAGCGTCCGGCCGTCACAGTCGATGGCCTGCATCATGTACGGCGCGTTGGCGGGCATGCGCAGCAGGAACGAGGTGTCGGGCTGGCCGCGACCGTCGGTCACGCCCGGGTTGCGCACGGGGACCTCGCCGAGCACGACCACCCGCTCGCCGGTGACGTCGTAGGTCCTGCCGCTGCCCTCGCGGTTGGGCTGGATGGTCAGGAAGCGCACGCCGCAGAGGTCCTCGTCCTGCCACTCGAAGGTGTCGGTGCCCTGTCGCCCGAACTGCGACTTGCCCTCGAAGTGATAGCCGTGGAACGGGCGCGTCTCACGGAAGAGCATCGAGGCGGCGCCGATCAGGCTGAACGGCGTCCCGACCTCGAGCATCGAGTGACTCGACGCGCGGTCCGCCCGCGGCACGTCCGCCGGCTGGTCGACGCCGAAGATGTCACGGTAGGGGACGACGGCGCGCGCCTGGAATTCGTGCCACTCGACCTCGTCGACGATCCGCTCGAGCTCGTTCGGGTGGTCGAGCGGCGTGATCGGCGCGCGGTAGATGCCCGTATCGCAGGCGGGGTTGTCGTTGTCGGGCCCGAGCGAGTTGACGAGGTTGGCCGCGACCACCGGGCTCGAACCGCTCGTGATGGGCGGGCGCGGCTCGGGCAGCGCGATGTTGTGCGCGACCGTGCTGCAGGGGCCCTTGCCCCAGACCACGACCAGGCCGGGATCGTTCTCGTCCCGCGGAGGGACGGCGGTCGGGTGACCGAGCTTCCCGGCCCAGATGAAGTCGGTGTCGTAGCCGGGCGTCCGGTAGGCCGGCTCCGGCATCGCGCGCGCCGAGAGATCCTGGTTGATCGCCCAGAGCGCGAGCGTCACCTGGTCGCGCGGGCGGAACAGGTCGCCGGACTGAGGGCCGTCCCAGTCGCTCGGCACCTCGTCGTAGCCGAGCCCCTCCCGTCCCTCGGGTTCCGGTGTGAAGCCGAAGACGGCGCCGAGCGCGTTGTTGTTGCCGCGGTAGTAGTCCGCCGACCAGACGCGTCCGTCGTGCGTCTGCGCGATGAAGTGAGGCACGATGGTGGCGGGCAGATGGATGCTCGACTCGCTGCCGTCCTGGCGGATGTGGGGCAGGGCGCTCCGCCCGGTGTGCTGCCCGTAGAGCGCGAACGGGTTCGCGCCGTCGGGGTTCTGGACGAAGAGCGCGAACTTGTTGGAGATCGTGCCGAAGCCGCCCACGGAGCCGTTGTCCGAGGAGAAGGCGCGCGCCCCGAAGATCTGCCAGCTCGAGAACGCGACGCGCCCGTCGACGAGCTGGAGTGGGTGCTGGTCGGAGGCCAGCGCGTGGTGGCTCGCCAGGTCGACGTTCCGTCCGTCGACGTCCATCGTCCAGATCTGCGAGGAGAGCCCGTTGACGGTCGCGCCCATGACGCGCGTGCTCGAGATGCGGCTCCGATCGGAGGTGAAGGCGATGCGGCCGTCCGAGAGGAAGGCGGGGCCAGCGTCGAAGGTGCCCGGCGTATGGGGGAGCGGCGTCGTCGTGCCGGTCGCGACGTCGAGCAGATGGAGCTGCGCCTCGGTCGTCCGCATGATGCGATTGGGGCGGGTGTAGTCGCCGACGTAGCCGCCGACCTCGTCACGCGGCTCGAGCATGCGGCGCGGGATGCTCACGGTCTCCTGGCGGAGCGTCCCGCGGAAGACGGCGAAGGCGATGGTGCGCCCATCGAAGCTCACCGCCGGGTCCATGGCCGCGCACGCCGCGTCGTCCGACGACGTGCTGGTGCAGTCGTAGAGGACGCGCTCGCCGACGCCGGGCTCATGCAGCATCAGGTCGCACGGGCCCGTGAAGTCGCCGTAGAAATTCACGACATCGGGCAGCACGTCGTAGGCGTCCCAGCCGCGAATGGGTCGCGTCACCGTGCTCGTCGTTCCACCGACGGTGACCTCTCCCGTGACCTCGATGGTCTCGACGGTGCGGGGGCAGCGCACGTAGACGAGCGGGACGTTCTGGGCTGCCGCCGTCGAGGGGCCGGCTGCGAGCCAGGAGAGGGTGAGCCACGAGGCGAGCGCGGCGCGGCGGAGGGGCGGTGCGGGCATGGTGCGACTCTCCTCGCCTGGAGTCCGGCGCGCGATCTCGTCGCTTGCGTGACTGCCCCCATCTGCGCAACGAATGAAATTCGGTGACCTACAGACCTCTCCTACGGTTGGCGCGATGACCAGGTGCAGTGAGGCTCGGAGCCCGCGCCGCCCGGGGGTGGCGCTCGTGCTCGGTCTCGCGAGCCTTTGCCTCGGATCGGCCTGCAAGGTCCCGACACAGATCCTGGTGAACGTGATCGCCGACCCCGAGGTGCGCGCGCGGACCCGCTCGGTCTGCTTCAGCGTGAACGGGGGGGTCGTGGGTGAGGGGAGCGTCAAGGCAATGTCCGCCTTGATTCCCGAGCAGGACGAGTTTCCGCTCTTCATCCCGACGCACCCGGGGCCCGGCGGGACGCACACCCAGCTGGCGACCTTCCTGGTGGAGGCGTGCGAAGGCGAGGACTGCTGTGACGGTGACTCGTTCGTGCACAATGGCTTGTCGCAGCGCTTCACCCCCCACGCGCGAACCTCTCTGACGATCCCGCTCACGGAGGACTGCATCGAGGTGGAGTGCGCCCCCGAGCTGACCTGCGTGGAGGGGCAGTGCGTCGACTACGTCCTCCCGCCCGGCGCGACGGAGATCCCGCTCCCCTCCGACCGACAGCCCGCGGTCTGCAGCGCGCGTGACCGCGCATGCGTCGAGCACCCTCGCCCCGGACCCATCCTCCAGGCCGCGTGCGCGGATCCCGACCTCTCCCTCATCTCTGGCAACCAGGGCATCCTGGCGCTCGCCGACGGCGTGTGGGTCCAGGAGGCCGCCACGACCGCCGACGTGCACGGGCTCGTCTGTCTCGGCGGTGGACGGGCCGTCGCGGTGGGACAGGGCGGGCTCGTCCTGGAGCGCGCGCCCGACGGCACCTGGTCGTCCGCGGACGAAGGGGCCACCGAGACCCTATGGGCGGTCGCGGCGGGCGGTAGAGAGGTGTGGGCCGCTGGCGGCGGCGCGGTCCTGCGGCGCATGGGCGACGCGTGGCTGAGCGTGTCACCGCCCCCTCGCGACGACGCAGACCTGCTGATGGTCTCGCCCGACGGCACGCGCGTCTGGGTCGGCAGCTCTGGCTCCTCCATGGCGCCGGGGGCGCTCTTCGAGCTCAGCCCGCCGGACATCTGGACGCCGGTCACGCTCCCGCCGGGGGTCGGCTGGATCCGCGCCCTGTCCCACGCCGGGGCTCCGCTCGTGCAAGGTAGCCTCCGCCTCTACACCGAGACCGCGCCGGGGGTGTGGGACGCGGGGGTGGCGCTCCCGTGCGGTGTCTCGGCCCTCGCGAGCCTCGTGGGGCTCCCCTCGGGGGAAGCGCTGGGCGGAGGGGCGGCCGGCGGCGTCGTCTCACGTGAGCCGTCGGGCGCGCTGTCGTGCGTCGCGGACGCTACCTCGGGCGCCAACTTCACGGGCGCGGCGCTCCGGCGCGACGGGCCCGGCCTCCAGGGCACGGTCGTGACCAGCTCGGGCTCCGTGTACGACTGGGACGGCGCCAGTCTCCGTCGCACGAGCACGCGGGTGTTTGCCGGCGACCTCACCGACGTCACCGCCGTCGCGGGCTCGCCGCACGGGTTCCTGGCCGTGGGGGCCGACGCTGGCGTCCCGGTGATCGTGGAGCGGATCGACGAGCTGGGCCGCTGGCGCCTCCGCGCCGTCCCGCCTGGCGTGGGGCCGCTCCGCCGCGTTCTGGCGCGCGCGGGCCTCGCCGTCGCGGTGGGGGACGGCGTGGTCGAGACGCGCTTCGACGCGCTGGGCTGGCAGCCCGCCACGCTGCCCGGGGTGATGTCGCTCCACAGCCTGAGCGAGCGCGGCGGGCGCTGGATCGCCGGCGGAGACGGGGGCGCGCTGCTGGAGCGCGTGGGTGACTCCTGGCGCTCGGTCTCCCCGGCGCTCGTCGAAGCCGACCGCGTCACCGCGGTGGCGATCGGCGCGGACGGTACGCTGTGGGCGGGAACGGGCGCGTCCGACGGGGAAGCGCGCTGTCGCGGCGGCTTCGGGGTCCACGCGCTCCGAGGGGGGAGCTGGGAGCGCTTGGCCGAGGTCGACTGCAGCGTAGGCGACATCGCGCCGCGCTCGAACGGCACCGTGTGGGTCGCCGCCGGAGAGACGCTCGTGATCGACGACGCCGCCGTCACTCCGCTGACCATCCCGGGCGCGCCGGACCGTGTGGAGCGGCTGTGGCTCAGCGGCGACGAGGTGCTCGCCGCGATGGGCGAGAGTCTGATCGTGCGGCGGCCGGGGCCAGACTTCGTCGCTCCCCGGTACTTGGAGTACGCCGCGGCGGCGGAGAGCCTCGACGACGAGGGGCGCCGTCGCGCCATCGTGGTGGGGCCCTTCGCCCGCATCCAGCGGGTCGGTCTCGAGGAGTGACGGACGGCGCGCTCAGCGCGCGAGCTGCATCACGCAGGTGCGCGTGCCGTCGTTGCAGGTGACGGTCAGCGTGTCGCCCCCGAGGTTGCCCGAGCACGGGATCGCCGGGTCGCCGCCCACGGACAGGTTGCTCATCGCCATGTCGAAGTTGCCGTCCGACAGGAGCACGAACGAGCCGTCGAGCGCCGGCGTGGGCGGGTCGCCGGCCATCGACGTCGCGGCGAACTCGCAGACCGCCGCGCCTGCGGTGACGTCGACCACGTAGCCGGTCATCGCCGCGCCGCACGGGCCGCTGAGGATGTTGGACACCGACCAGCTCCCGACCGCGTCGGGGCAGTCCATGACGCCGCTGTCTCCTCCGCCGTCCATCTCGCCGCCGCCGTCCATCGCGACGCCGGAGTCCTCCATCACGCCCGAGTCGCCCGGCGGCCCGGAGTCGACCCGCGGCCCGGAGTCGGCGACCCCGCCTTCGGGGACCGCGCCCGCGGGCTGACATCGCTGCTCGACGCAGACCTGCGAGACGTCCGCGCAGTCCGAGTCGATGATGCACGGCGCGCCGTCCCCGCCGTCGCATCCGAGGAGGGAGACCAAGGCCAGACCCAAGCAAGCAGAAGCACGCATCAGGGCGAGCCTAACGCGTGGGCTGGCCCCACGAAAAGAGCCGACCCCGAAGGGCCGGCTCATTTTCAGATCACCCCGCCGCGGTCACTCGGCGACGAAGTTGTCCTGCCACATGAACATCGACGGCCCGAAGTTCATCGCGTCGTCGCCGCTCAGGCCGAAGGCTCCGTTGATGAACAGCGTCGTCCGGTGCCCCGCCTCGAGCTGCGGCTGGATGTTGTCCGACGGGGGCGGCGAGGGGAACATCGCCAGGATGGGCAGGCAGGCCTGCTCGGACGCCGCCAGGTCGGTGAACCTCGGACAGCCCCGCGTCCCGCTCGCGTCCGCCACGAGGTAGATGGCGCCGCCGAAGCCCGCCAGCGGGTTCGTCGGCACGATCGGCGCGCGCTCGGTGTAGTCGGTGGTCGACCCGTAGCCGACCAGCGCGAACAGCGTCTCGGCCGTGTCGCCCGGATCGGTGTCGGTGCAGGAGCCGGGCGGGCCGGACGGGTTGGGCGCCAGCGTCGGCTCGTAGCAGACGTTGAAGGGCACGGGCGAGATGTTCGGCAGCTGCTGCGACACCCGAATGAGCGCCATGTCGGCGCCCGGCTCCGTCTGCGGGTCCGGCTGGACGATGAGCTGCGCGGCGACCTCGGCCGTGCAGGTCTCGTCGAACGGGGCGGGATCCGGCGCCGGGTTGCAGAGATCGGGGAGGGCGTCGTCGGCGGCGCCGAAGGTGCCGGTGGCGAAGCCGCTGAGGATGGCGCTCGAGAAGCTGTCGGCGGGGACCGAGTCGGGGCCGATCGTCGCGAGCAGGCGCGCGGCGGGCGCGGCGGCGTCCTCCGGGTCGTCGGGGCAGCCGTCGGTCATGACCGCGTCGGGCTCGTAGACGCCGACGAGGTAGTCGGCCGGCGCGACGACGGGGAAGGTGACGTAGGAGCTGACCCCGCGGAACGGGATCGGGCCGGTCGCCTCGGTGAGGAACTGCTTGGTGGCCGCGATGGCGCCGCCGCCCGCGCTGACCCAGAGGCAGAGGTGGGCGCTGCCCGGGGCGGCGGCGGTGCCCGTCATGCCCGGCAGGTTGTGGACCAGGCGGATCTGGAAGCTCGGCGGCGGCCCCGCGTCGCCCGGCCCGGTGTCCTCGTCCACGCCGGTGTCCATCTCGACGCCGGTGTCGCCGTCGTCGACTCCGGTGTCCATGTCGACCGCGCCGTCCATGCCGGCGTCCGTGTCGTCCACGCCGTCGTCGCAGGCGCCTACGATCAGTCCGAGTGCCGCGATCGCGGCGAGCGTCTGACGCTTCCTCATTTCACCACCCCACCGGCCACGCGAGGGGGCGCGCGACGGCCGTGCAGTCCAAGCCCATTACGGGTGTGCCCCCACGCCCGATCATAGCCCAAGCCCCAGACGGAAAGGAAATCTGCCGCCGGACGCGCAGATGAAACCCCCATCATTTCGAGGCCGCAATCCGGTCGCAGGTCTTGCTAAGCTCCCCGCCCATGAGCGGCATCCGGACCTGCGGCAGCTGTGGGCACCCCAACACCGGGGACGCCATGTTCTGCAGCAAGTGTGGGCACAAGCTCCCGCTTCACGCCGACGCGCCCGCGGCGACCCCGCCCGAGCCGGCGCCGCCCGCGCCCGAAGAGCGGGCCGTCGAGCCGGTCGCGGAGGCACCCGCGCCGACGCCGCAGAGCGCGCCCCGCGTGGCGGGGGCGGCGAGGACGATGCTCGGCATGCCCATGCCCGACGCGGAGGCGGTGGCGAGGGCGAAGGCCGAGGCCGAGCGTCGCCGGGCGGATCGAGCGGCGGCCACGATCGTCGACCCGGTGCCCGCGCCGGAGGCCGCCGAGGCGCCGGCCGCCGAGGAGCCGATCGCCGAGGAGCCGGCCCCCGAGGCGTCAGCCTCCGAGGCGCCCGCCACCGAGCCGGACCCCGAGCCGGCTGGCGAGGCGTCTGCGCCCGCCAAGCGGATCGCGGGGAGCGCCCGAACGATGCTCGGCATGCCTGCGCCTCAGGCGGCGGCGGTGCAAGAGGCCGTCGCGGCGGCGAAGCAGAAGAAGGCGGAGGCAGAGGCCACGAGAGCGCAGGCGGCGAAGCAAGAAGCGGCGCCGAAGGTCGAAGCCGCGCCGCCGGCGCGCTCCCCCGCGGCCGCGCTCGACCCGACCACCAACCGCACCATGCTCGGCCAGCCCGCGCCGAAGCGTGACGAGGTCGAGAACCCGCCCGCCGCCGCGGGCTCTCCCGACACGCCGCTGCGGTCTCGCGCGCCCGTGATGTACCCCAGCAGCAGCGGGGAGGACGACGCGTACACCCTCCCGCCCGCCACACGGAGCGGCGGTCGAGGGCTCGCGCTCGGCGTGCTCGCCATCGGGGTGATCGTGCTGGTGATCGGCGGCGGCGCGCTCGCCTGGACGCTGCTCATGGGCGGCTCGGATCTGCGCGCAGGCGTCGTGCGTGGGGACGCAGGCGAGATGCTCGAGATCGAGGTCCCAGGCGCCCAGGCCGGGACCTCCGTGCGCTTTCGGGGGGCCGAGCGCGAGCTCGAGGCGGGGGCCGCGCGTTTCCCGCTCTCGGCCGCGGATCTCAGCCTCGGCGACAACGAGCTGACCGTCGACGTCGTCTCGCCCGAGGGGGACGTCGAGAGCCACACCGTCGACCTCCACCTCGAGATGCGCATCCGCGCCGATCTGGGGCCGCTCCAGTCCGCGCCGGCCGCGATCGACGTCATCGTCGAGGCGCCCCCCGGCTCCGAGGTGAGCCTGGACGGCGAGGCGCTCGAGCTCGACGCGCAGGGCCGCGCCACCCGCCGCTTCCCGATCGACGGCTCGGACGCGAGCGCCGAGGGCGTGGTCGAGCACGTGGTGCGTTACCGGGTCCAGCCGCCCGAAGGCGAGACGGAGCAGGGCGCGCTGCACACCCGCATCCCGCTGACCACGATGCAGATCGATCGGCCGGGCACCCAGGTGGTCACCGACCGCAGCTCGGTGGAGATCGCGGGGGCCGTCGCGCCGGGCTCGACGGTGACGGTCGACGGTGACGAGGTCGAGGTCCGCATGGGGCGGTTCCTCCACACCTACCCGCTGCCCGAGCCGGCGGCCCACGAGGTGGAGGTCGTCGCCCGCGCGCCCGGGAAGGCGCCGCGCGTGGCGCGGCTCGCGATCCGTCGCGTGGCGGATCTCGAGGCCGAGGCGGCGCGCTTCGAGGTCAACGAGAGTCTCACCTATGCGCGCATCGCCCAGAACCCGGCCACCTACCGAGGTCAGCGGGTGGAGCTGCGCGGCATGGTCTACAACGTCGACGTGCGCGCGGGGCAGAGCGTGCTCCAGATCCTGGTCGAGCAGTGCCCCGGCGGGGAGCGTTGCCCGGTCTGGGTGACCTATCCCGCGGCGACGGACGCAGAGCTCCGCAGCCGGGTGAGGGTGCTGGGCACGGTCGCGGGCGAGCAGCAGTTCCGGACGCAGAACGATCAGATTCGAACCGTTCCGCGCGTGGACGCTACCTTCGTACTGCCGGCGAGATGACGGAGCGAAGCGAAGCGGACGCGGACGACGGGGACGAAGGCGCCCCACATGGCATCGAGCGCTCGGAGACCCTCCCGGGCGTGAGTCAGAGCGGGCCGGGGCAGTCGGGCGACGTTCGCCAGCGCGTCACGCAGCTCGAGTGCCCCGTCTGTCAGCGCGGCAACCCCGTCGACGCGCGCTTCTGCGCCGGGTGCGGGCACCGCTTCGCCGGGGTCGATCCAGGCGCGCACCACGACGACGGCGGCGCCGACCCCCTGCTCGGCCGGATCATCGCGGAGCGCTATCGCATCGAGGAGCTGCTGGGCCGCGGCGGCATGGGCGTCGTCTACCGGGTCGAGCACGTCCGCATCAACAAGCTGATGGCGATGAAGCTGCTGCACGGCGCGCTGGCGCGCGACCGGGAGGTGGTCAAGCGCTTCAAGCGCGAGGCGGAGGCGGTCTCGCGCCTCGACCACCCCAACACGGTGCAGGTCTTCGACTTCGGCCAGAGCGAGGGGATGATGTTCCTCGTGATGGAGTACCTGCCCGGGCGCGACCTGGGGCAGGTCATCAAGGAGGACGGGGCGCTGACCTTCGTGCGCGTCGCCCGCATCGCGGCGCAGGTGTGTGGCTCGGTCCAGCAGGCGCACGAGCTGGGCATCGTGCACCGCGACCTGAAGCCCGAGAACCTGATGATGATCGGCGACCGCGCCGTGAAGGACTTCGTCAAGGTCCTCGACTTCGGCCTCGCCAAGCTGCGCGAGCACGAGGAGTCGGCCGAGAAGAGCATCACGCGCGCCGGCCACATCCTCGGCACGCCCTACTACATGGCGCCCGAGCACATCCGCGGGGAGGACGTCGACGCGCGGAGCGACGTCTACGCGATGGGCGCCCTGATGTACAAGGCCCTGACGGGCGTGCCCCCCTTCTGGTCGACCACACCCGTCGGCGTGCTGACCATGCACCTGACCGAGGACGTGGTCGCGCCGTCGGAGAAGGCGCCGAAGCTCGACGTGCCGCCCGAGGCGGACCGGATCCTGCTGCGCTGCATGCAGAAGGATCCGCGCGACCGCTACCAGAGCATGAGCGAGCTGCGCGGGGACCTCCTGGCGTACCTCGAGGCGGTCGGACAGAACGAGGGGCTCTCGTCCACGAAGCTCGCGCGCGTCGGCGGCGCGGTGATCCCGAGCGAGTCGGGGCGCCAGCGCGAGGTCGCGACGCGAGGAGACGTCGACGAGTTCGAGAGGCGACTGCGGCGCCGGAGCCAGGTCGGCTACGCGCTGGCGTTCATCATGCTCGCGGTCGCCCTCGGCGGCGGCTGGTGGGCGTGGCAGCAGCGGCCGCGCGAGGTGGCGACGGCGGAGACCGAGCCGAACGACGCCCTCGTCACCGCCGATCGCCTGCCGCCCGACGTGCCGTTCGAGGCCTACCTCGGCCGGCGGCTCGACGAGGAGCGGAGCGACGCGGACTTCTACCGCCTCGACAACCCGGGCGGCGAGCGCCGGGTCATCCGGATCGAGGTCAGCGCCATCCCGAACATGGACCTGGTGTTCGAGGTCTACAAAGAGGGCATCACGAGCGCGCCCGTGCTCACCGCCGACTCGGGATCCATGGGGGTCGCCGAGGCGGTGCCGAACTTCGTGATCGACGGCCCAACCTACTATTTGCGCGTGCGCGAGCTGTGGGAGTCGGGCCGGCTCCCGACGGAGAATGTCAGCGATTCCTACACCGTGCGGTGGGGTTTCGTGACGCCCGAGGAGGGAGACGAGGGGGAGGTCAACGACTCGCTCGAGCTCGCCGAGGGCGTCCGCGTGGGCGACCGTCGGCGTGGATGGATCGGCTGGGGCGGCGACGTGGACGCCTACTGCATGTCCGAGGACGCGACCGACGTGGTGGCCCGCGTCGAGGGCATCTCCAGCCTCGACCTGGTGCTCGAGGTCGTCGACCGCGTCACGGGCCGGGTGCGTCGCTACGACGCGAACGACGTGGGGCAGGGCGAGGTCGCCGAGCCGGTCGAGCGCGCGGGGGCGGGGAGCGTCTGCTTCGAGGTGAGCGCGCATCGACCCAAGCTCGGCCGGGGCAACGACGCCGAGGAGCCGTACCTGCTCGTGATCGAGCACGGGAGCGCGGACGCGACCGAGGACGCCGCCGAGGGGGCGGAGTGAAGCGCGCCCTCGTCCTCGCGGCCCTCGGCTGCCTCGTGGCGGTGCCCGCGGGCGCGCACCCGGTCCCGATCGGACGCTACGCGCAGATCCCCTACGGCGTGAGCCCCGCCCATCCGCACCCGACCGAGGGCGGCAGCGCGGCTCGCACGGGGCGGCTGCGGGGCGCGGTGGCGGAGCGCGAGCCGACGCGGATCTGGGAGCGGAACCTGCGCTTTCGGCGCCCCCGCGGGCCGACCGTCGCGGCCGACGGGACGCTCTACGTGGGCACGATGGGCGGGCTCACCGCGCTCGCCCCGGACGGCGCCGAGCGCTGGTCGGCCCGGCTCGGCGCGGTGCACGCGGCGCCGAGCCTCGCGCCGTCCGACGACGTCGTGGTCGTGACCCGGGGTGGGCTGGTCGCGCTCGTGAGCCCGGAGGGGGTCACCCGACGCACCGCGGATCTCGGCGCGCCGGCGCGGGGCTCTCCCCTCGTGCTCGACGACGGATCGGTGGTGGTCGGCACCGTCGACCGGCGCGTCCACCGCCTCGACG
>SHBB01000409.1 GCA_004213565.1 Sandaracinaceae bacterium | reverse complement strand
CGAGCGCGGGGGGCTCGATCGCGCCCGTCCACTACCGCGTCGACGTGCCGGCGGACGCGACGCGGCTGGTGATCACGATCGAGTCGGCGACGTTCGGAGAGCCCGACTTCCTCCTCCACACGCGCGTGGGCGCGCCGGTCCGCTTCGTCCCCAGCCGCACGCCGCCGGTGGTCGCCAACGGCTCGCTCGACCCGGACGCGCGTGGGCGCGTGGTCCTGACGCGGGAGACGGAGACGCCGCTCGCCCGCTGCGAGACGCTCTACATCGCGGTGGTCACGGAGAACCTGCGCACGGTCAACGCGGCGCTGTACCGCATCCAGGCGACGCTCGAGCAGAGCGGCCTCGACGAGAGCTGCGAGGATCCGCCGACCGAGGAGGACGCGTCCGCGCCGGTCGTGGACGCTGGCGTCTCCGCCGACGGTGGCGTGACCAGCCCCTCCGGCGGAGGCTGCGGCTGTCGCGCGTCGGGCGCCTCGCCGCTGCCGCTCGGCGCGCTGGGCCTCTTCGTCACGTTCTTGGCATTTCGCAGGCGGCGCCCTAGGTAACTCGGGTGATGCCGAAGGTCGAGATCTACACCACGCGCTGGTGCCCCTATTGCCACGCCGCCAAGGCGCTCCTCGACGCGAAGGGCGTCGCGTACGAGGAGATCGCGGTCGACGGTGATCAGCAGAAGCGCGCCTGGCTCATGGAGGCGTCCGGTCAGCGCACGGTCCCGCAGGTGTTCATCGACGGAAAGCCCTACGGCGGCTTCACCGACATCGCGAAGCTGGATCGGCAGGGGCGGCTCGAGGCGCTACTCGCCGGCGACGCGGCGTAGCTGCAGGTCCACGCGCCGCTGCGGCGTGTCGAAGAAGACCGTCTCTTCTTTCGTCCGGAAGCCCTCGGCCTCGGCGCGGACCTGTCCGAAGGGGACATCGGTCAGGACGCGCATTCGATAGCGCCCGGACTCGTCGGTCGTCGTCTCGCTGAGGATGCGAGTGTCCGAGCTGAACACGACGCGAGCGTTGGCGATGCCGTCCCCCGCGTCGCCGCCCTCGAGCAGCGCGGTCACGCGGCCGGAGAGCTCGAAGGCGTCCGTCGGCGCGGCACCATCGCAGCTCACCGCGAGCAGCAGCCCGAGCGTGAGCGGAACCAGGACCAGGGCGCGTTGTCCCATGCGGCGGGAGGATACCATGTCCGAGCCCTTGCCCGTCATCGCAGCCGAGCCCTACGCTGCGCCGCCCATGAGCGCGGAGCCTCCCTCGTCCCTGACGCGACACGCCCTGATCCCCACGTCGATCGCGGTGTGCTTCACGCTCGTCTACGGGGTGGAGGCGGCGCCCTGGTGGGTGATCGTCATCGGCGCGCCCGCCCTCCTGCTCTACCTCGGCGCACCCACCATCGGGCGGCGCTCCCTCGCGCGCTTCGATCGGGACGCGGTCCGGCTGCTCTCGGGCGGCCAGCGTCGCCGGCTCCCACGCCGCTACGCGCGCGCGCTCGGCATGCGCCTGTTCGCTCCGCCCGCCCTCGTCGCCGAGCGTCGCGGTCTGGTCCACGCCGAGACAGGCGCGCCCGGGCCCGCGCGCGCCGCCTACCGCGAGGCCCTCGACGGCTATCCGGAGGACGCGGCGCCGATCGGCGTGATGCTCGGCCTCGCGCACGCGAGCTTCGCGCTCGGCGACTCCGCGGACGCGATCGCGCGCTACCGCGCCGTGTGGCGCCGCTCGAAGACCTTCCCGCGCGTGGCCCGGAACCTCGCTCACGCGCTCGCCCGGAAGGGCGAAGACCTCGCGGAGGCGGAGACCCTCGCGGAGCGCGCGCTCGCAGACGCGCCCGAGCCACCTCCCGCGGAGCTCTCGCTCGTCCGCGCCCTGGTGCACGCCAAGCGCGGCCAGCGCGGGCCGGCCCGGAAGCTCCTGAAGCGGGCGCGTGCCCACGAGGACGCGGCCCGGCTCGAGGAGCTGGTCGAAGAGGTCGAGACGGCGCTCGAGGAGCTCTGAGGTCAGCCGCCCGAGCGCTTGAGCTCGGTCAGGACCAGCTTGGCGATCGCCTTGAGCGTCTCGAAGACGCCCTGACCGCTCACCGCCACCGCGTCGAAGTCGGGGACGCCGTTCGGGTTCAGCATCGAGCGGAGCTCCTCGGACGGCGCGATCGCCGGCATGTCCCGCTTGTTGTACTGAATCACGTACGGAAGCTTGTCGAGGCTGTAGCCCTGCTCCGCGAGGTTCGAGCGGAGGTTGTCGAGCGACTCGAGGTTCGCCTCCATGCGGGCGATCTGCGAGTCGGCGACGAAGACGACTCCGTCGACGCCCTTCAGGATCAGCTTCCGGCTCGCGTCGTAGAAGACCTGACCCGGCACCGTGTAGAGGTGGAAGCGCGTCTTGAAGCCGCGGATCTCACCGAGCGCGAGCGGGAGGAAGTCGAAGAAGAGCGTCCGCTCGGTCTCCGTGGCGAGGGAGATCATCTTCCCCTTCGCCTCGGGATTGGTCTTGTTGTAGATGAACTGCAGGTTGGTCGTCTTCCCGCACAGGCCGGGCCCGTAGTAGACGATCTTGCAGTTGATCTCGCGCGAGAGGTAGTTGATGAACGACATCGGCTAGCTCAATCGTTGAACAGGTTGTCGATGTCTTCGTCGGTGATCTCGGCGAAGGGTGTCTCGCGCGCGGGGTCCTGCACCTTCTGGAGCAGGATCTCGAAGATCCCGTTCAGCTCCTCCGAGGACTTCTTCACGCGCAGTCGGACCAGGCCGAGGCTGGTCTTGTTGTCGAAGATGACCACGAGGATCACCCGGTTGCCGACCAGCTGGATGTGGATGTTGGACTGCTCGCCCTCGTGGAACTGAGTCGTGAACTCGTTCTCCCGAAGCAGCTTCGCCATCCCTCCGGTCGCGGCGATGTTGCCGGCCGTCAGGGAGGCGAGCGACGTCGTGTCGAGTTGCTCGGTTTCACCGCTCGCGGCGATGAGCTGTCCGTTCTTGTCGATGATGAAGACGACTCTGGCGTTCGCTTCCTTCACCAGGCGATCGACGATCGCCTGGATCTGGTTGAACTCCTCTTCGTACATCACCATCTGCGGGTTCGTCATCAGGCTCCTCCGCACGTCACCGCCCGGGGGGCGGTCGGCTGGACCCGTTGGTATCAGAGGGCCCGGCGTAGGTAAAGGCTGGATCTATCCGCCGGGCTCTCACCGCGGCGCCGCCGCCCCGCGCGTTGCGCGCAAGACGACCTTGATCACCTCGAAGATGGGGATCGGCAAGAAGGCCAAGCCGAGCACCACCGCCCACTCCATCGGCGCGAGGAAGTAGGTCTTGAATACGGGGTGCAGGCCCGGGACGAGGATCGTCACCGCGTGCACCGAGAAGCTGATCGCGATCGCGAGCCAGAGGGCGCGGTTCGAGAACGGCCGCGTGAAGGCGCTGCGAGAGCGGCTGCGGCAGTTGAAGGCGTGGAACAGCGGCGAGACCGCGAGCAGCGTGAAGGCCATCGCGCGGCAGCGCTCGAGCTGGTGGTCGTGGCTGCCCCCGGCGAGCAGATCAGGCGCCCAGGTGGGCAGCCAGTAGAGCGAGAGCGCGGCGCCGCCCATCACGATACCGACCAGCAGCATGCCGAAGAAGTCGTTCCAGCCGACGATCCCCTCGCCGGGGTCACGCGGCGGGTCGCTCATCTGCCCCGGATCGGGCGGATCGACGCCGAGGGCGAGCGCGGGCAGGCCGTTGGTGACCAGGTTCACCCAGAGGAGCTGCAGCGGCGTCAGCTGGGGCATCCACTCGAAGAACGAGCCGGCGATGACCGCCACCACCAGGCCGGCGTTGCTGCTGTTCAGGAAGAAGATGAACTTCTGGATGTTCCGGAAGATCGCGCGGCCCTCGCGCACGGCCTCGACGATGGTCGCGAAGTTGTCGTCCGCGAGCACCATCTCGGCCGCCTCGCGCGCGACGTCGGTCCCGCCGAGGCCCATCGCGACGCCGATCTGCGCCTCTCGCAGCGCGGGCGCGTCGTTCACGCCGTCGCCGGTCATCGCCACGACCTGGCCGAGCCGCTTGAGGCTCCGCACCAGCCGCAGCTTCTGCTCGGCCGTGGTACGGGCGAAGACCGAGACGTTCTCGATCTTCGACAGCAGGCGCTGCTCGTCGGTCTCCTGGATCTCGCCGCCCGTCATCGCGACCGAGCCCTCGCGCCAGATGCCGAGCTCCTTCGCGATGGCGACCGCGGTGAGCTTGTGGTCACCCGTGATCATCACCACGCGGATGCCGGCGCGGTGACACTCCTCGACCGCCGTTCGCACCTCGGGGCGCGGCGGATCGAGCATGGCGGCGAAGCCCACGAAGACCAGATCTCGCTCGACGTCCTCGTCGGGCTCGGGGCGGATCGCCAGGGCCAATACGCGGAGCGCGCGCACCGCGTAGGCCTCGTTCCGGCTGCCGAGCTCCGCGCGCGTCTCCTCGTCCATCGGCACGATCTCGCCGTCCCGCAGGACGCGATCGCAGAGCGTCAGGAGCTGATCCGGCGAGCCCTTCACGAACGCGACGCGGCTGCCGTCGGGGCGGCGCGCCACCACGCTCATGCGCTTGCGGTCGCTGTCGAACGGGAGCTCCTTCTCGACCTCGAGCGTCTCGAGCAGCGCGGCGCGCTCGACGCCGAGCTTCTTGGCGAGCACGAGCAGCGCCGCCTCGGTCGGATCCCCGACCGGCCTGCGCTGTCCGTCCTTCTCCTCGAACGTCGCGCTGTTGCAGAGGGCCGCGACCTCGGCCAGCGCCCGCAGCGTCGTCGTGTCGCGATCGACCGGCTCGCCGTCGCGCTGCACCTCGCCGCCGTCCGCGTAGCCCTCGCCCGTGACGTCGAAGGCGCCGTCGGCCGTCTCGACCGCCCGCACCGTCATGGCGTTCTGGGTGAGCGTGCCGGTCTTGTCGCTGCAGATGACCGTCGCGCTCCCGAGCGTCTCGACGGCGGGCAGCTTCCGCACGATGGCGCCGCGCTGGGCCATGCGCTGCATGCCGAGGGCCAGGGTGATCGTCGTGATGGCCGGCAGCCCCTCCGGGATCGCCGCCACCGCGAGGCTCACCGCGGTCAGGAGCAAGATCGTCCAGCTGCGGTCCCCCTGGACGACGCCGAGCACGAAGAGCAGGACGCTCAGCCCGAGACAGATCAGCAGGATGATGTTGCCGAGCCTCGCCAGGCGCTGCTCGAGCGGCGTGTCCTGCTGCTCGGCGCCTCGGATCAGAGTGCCGATCCGCCCGAGCTCCGTGTACGCCCCCGTCTGGACGACCAGCCCGCGCGCGCGCCCGCGCACGGACGTGGTGCCCATGTAGACCATGTTCACCCGCTCCGGCAGCGGCGCGTCGGCGCGGAGCGTGGCCGCCGCGTCCTTCGAGACCACCGTCGATTCGCCGGTGAGCGCCGCCTCCTCCGTGCCGAAGTCCTGGCTGCTCAGGAGCCGCAGGTCGGCCGGCACCGCGTCGCCCGCGGCCAGCTCCACCAGGTCGCCGGGCACGAGCGCCCGCGCCGGCAGCACCGCCACCGCCCCCTCGCGCACCACCTTCGCGTTCGGCGCCGCCATCTTCTGGAGCGCGTCCAGCGCCTGCTCGGCGCGCCGCTCCTGGAAGAAGCCGAGGAGCGCGTTGACGATGACGATCAGCAGGATGGCGAGGGTGTCGCTGAAGCGGGCGAGCCAGCTCTCGTCGCCGCCCTGAAAGATCGCCACGCCCATCGAGACCATGGCCGCGACGAGCAGCGCGCCGACGAGGGGGTCGGCCAGCTGCGCGAAGAGCTGCTTCCACGCGCTGGGGCGCGGCGGCGCGGGGAGGGCGTTCTCGCCCATGCGCGCGCGCCGCTCCGAGACCTCGGCGCCGGTCAGGCCCCGCTCGCCGTCGGCGTCCCAGTACGCGACCGCGGCTGGCGCGTCGAGGACGTGCCAGTCCACCTGCCCTCGCTTGGGGGGAGGCGCGGTCTCCCGAGGCGCGCGTCGAACCGGTGCTTGGTCGCTCTCCGCCACGTGGTCTCTCTTCCCCCGAGGTCCGTCCCCATAACCGCGCGCTCGCCCCCCCGCAATGAGCACCGCTCTCCCACCGACACGGAGGGCACGGGGTGGTGTGCGTTCTCGCCTCCGCCCCCGAACGGACTTACCCTGGAGCGAGCGCTTCCGAGTCAGCCATCGCGCCCTACATCGGAAGAGAGAACCCGCCACGTGCTCCCCATCCTTCTACGACTCCTGACGAACGTCTTCCGCCTCCTGACGGCGCCGCTGTGGTGGCTCGGCCACAAGGCGATGCGCCCCCGCTCCCGCTGGGTGCACATCCGGCTGAGACCGCGGATCGTCGAGATCGAGAAGGACCTGCCGTTCTTCGTGGAGTGGATCCCAGGCCTCACCGAGCGCCGACCGACGTCGCTGACCACCCTTCGAGAGCTGGCGGACCAGGTCCTCGACGACGACCGCATCGTGGGCGTGGTCTTCGACATCCCGCCGCTCGTGGCCGGCTGGGCCACCTGTCAGTCGCTTCGCGATCTGATGGTGCGGCTGCGCGAGGGAGACAAGCGGGTCGTCGCCTACCTCTCGCGCGGCGGAGGCAACCGGGAGCTCTACGTGGCGAGCGCGGCCGACCGCATCGTCGCGAGCCCGCCGTCGCAGCTGTCCCCCCTCGGCCTGGCCGCCACGGTCACCTACTTCAAGGGCTTGCTGGACAAGGTCGGGGTCGAGGTGGAGGTGCACCGCCGCGCCGAGTACAAGACGGCGGTCGAGCCGGCCACGCGCTCGGAGATGAGCGACGAGCAGCGGGAGCAGACCGACGCCCTCCTGGCCACGATCGACGACGCCTTGCGGGAGGCGCTCGCGGCGCGCCCCAACACCGACGCGGCGGCGGTCGAGAAATTCTTCGAAGACGCCATCCTGTCGGCCCCGCAAGCGGTGGAGCGAGGGCTCATCGACGCCGTCTGCTACGAGGACGAGCTGCCGACCTGGCTCGGAGAGGACCGCACCGTCACGCCCGTGGTGCGCGGCCCGCGTTATTACCACTGGCGCAAGCGGCGGTTCCTGAAGCGGATCGCGCCCGAGCGGTTCATCGCCGTCGTGCCCGTGCACGGCTCGATCGCGGGCGGCGGTCCGGCCACCCGGGGCGGGATGCAGCTCGGCTCGACCATCGCCACGCTGCGCTCCGCGCGGCGCAACCCGATGGTCGCCGGCGTCGTGCTCCACGTGAACTCGCCCGGCGGCTCGGCGCTCGCGAGCGACCTGATTCACCGAGAGGTGCTCCGCCTCAAGGAGCTGAAGCCGGTCGTCGCGTGCTTCGGCGACGTCGCCGCGAGCGGCGGCTATTACGTCTCCGCGAGCGCGGACGCGGTGGTGGCGCAGCCGATGACCATCACCGGGTCGATCGGCGTCGTCTCGGCCCGCCTCATCACCGAGCCGCTCATGGAGCGCTTCGGCGTGAAGGTGGACACTATCCGCAAGGCGCCGCACGCCGACCTCTTGCGTCGGCCCGGCAAGCTCGGGGAGCGCGCCACGGAGATCATCGAGCGCGAGATAGACAGCTTCTACCGCACCTTCGTGCGGCTGGTGGCCGACGGGCGAGGCAAGGGCTTCGACGAGATCGAGCCGGTCGCGCGGGGCCGCGTCTGGTCGGGCCTGGACGCCAAGGCCCGCGGGCTCGTGGACGCCCTCGGCGGCCTCGACGTGGCGCTCGACGAGGTCCGGAAGCGCCTCGAGGGTCGGATGAGCGAGAAGGCCCGCGCGGCGCTGCGCCCTCGCTACACCGTCGTGCGTCGCCTCGAGATCCCGCCCGCGGAGCCGCGCAAGGTCGGTGAGGCGGCGGCGCTGGCGCTGCTCGAAGGCGTGCACCCGCAGGCGGCCGAGCTGTGGACGCTGACCCGCGGCGGTGAGCGCGTCCTGGCGTACGCGCCCGGCATCCCGAGCATCGAGTAGCCCCTCCGCGAACCATACCCTCCGCGAACCACGACGGTTGTCTCCGCGGGGCTGCACGCACTATCGTCGGCGCGACCGAGCACAAGGAGACGATGTCGATGCGCGTGAGCTCTGCGATCCCGTTCCTCGCCCTGGGCGCCTGCCTCTCTCTCTCTTCCGTCGGCTGCGGCGGGGGGGGCGTCAACGTCCCCGAGGGGCCGATGCCACAAGGCGGCACCTTCAGCGGCGTCTGGCATTCGCCGCAGTACGGCGAGATGCACATGGTGCAGACCGGGCAGCAGGTGATCGGCGAGTACACCAAGGACGAGCGGAGCGGCCGCATCCAGGGCACCGTGCGCGGCAACGTCATGCGCTTCGAGTGGAGCGAGCAGCGCGAGATGGTCTCCGGCGTGGCCCAGACCACCCGCGGCCGCGGCTACTTCCGCTACGCCATCGGCGACGACGGCGACCACTACATCCAGGGCGAGTGGGGCCACGACGACAACATCGCCGGCGGCGGCCCCTGGAACGCGGTGCGCGATCGCCGCGCCCAGCCCGAGGTGAGCGTCCGCGGGGAAGGTGACTCGGCCGGCGGAGAGAACTTCGAGGAGTTCGACACCGCCGGAGACGGCGGCGGCGGCGGCGGGGGCGGCGCGGGCGGCGGAGACTCCGGCGGCGGCGACGACCTCGACCTCGGCGACCTCTGAGCCGGGCGAGGCGGATCAGCGCCCTCGCGGCACGAGCGCGTCGAGCGGGGGCGCCTGCACCTGGACCGTGGCGATGGCCACCTTGGAGGGCTGCTTCGGGCCCTCCGTCGGCGCGGCCGGCGCCGCCGCGAGCGCGCCGAGCACGAAGGCCAGCGCGGCCATGAACAGCCCCGCGCGAAGGCTCGCCGCGGCGCCGATGGCGTAGAGCGGTCGCGCGCTGCGGTGATCGGCGGCGTGCCGGAGCGCGGCGTCACATCGCTCGAGCGCGTCCTCGGCCCGCCGTTCCGTCCACTCGCCCAGCTCCGCGATCGAGCCGTGCACCCGGATCTGTGCGCGCTCGAGATCGGTCATCGGCGCGGGCGGCGGGGTCGACGGCTGGCGCGCGGCGGCCATCCAAGCGGCGTCGAACGCGTCGTCCTCGAGCCCCTCCACGAGGGTGTCGTCGTCCGGCTCCTCGGCCAGCGCGGACGGAGCCGGGGGCGGCGGCGCGAATCGGGGACGCTCGGGCAGCACGCCGCGAGGCGGCGCGACCAGTGACACGCGCGGGGGAGGCGGCGGCGCGGAGCGGCCGAGGCGCGCCTTCGACGGGAGCGGAGAGGCGCTCTTCGGTGGGACAGGCGGGGGCGTCGACGGC
Organism: Sandaracinaceae bacterium; assembly: GCA_004213565.1. GTDB lineage: Bacteria > Myxococcota_A > Polyangia > Polyangiales > Sandaracinaceae > JAVJQK01. The sequence goes on along the minus strand of SHBB01000409.1, from coordinate 120 downwards.
TTCGCCCGCCCGGGGCTCGCGGCCGGGCTGGCGACGCGCAGCCGGACGCCGCTCGGCGTGGCGTCGCGGCGGATCGACCCCGGGACGGGTGGCGGCTTCGGCAGCCGCGGGCCGGCGACC
>SHBB01000408.1 GCA_004213565.1 Sandaracinaceae bacterium | reverse complement strand
CCGGTCCCGCGTCCTCCGAACCAGCCTCCGCTCGCCACGCCACGTCAAAGGCGCGCGCGGCCGATCCCTCCAGCGCGACGTCCGCCGCGGTCTCTTCAGCTCGCGCCGCCCCCTCCCGCGAGGCGCGCGTCCGCGGGGCGGTCCTGGGCGCGGCGATCGGGGACGCGATGGGGCACCCGACGGAGTTCGTCGGCTCCTTCGAGGCCATCCGCGACAAGTGGCCGCCGGACGGCGTGACCGGATACGCGCTCACCTGGGAGCGCGACGGGAAGCGGTTTGCTCCCTACACCGACGACACCCAGATGGCGGAGCTCGTCGTGCGCGCGCTCCTCTGGGGGCGCGAGCGCGGCGCGGATCTCGACGCGACCATGCGGCACCTCGGCGGGCTCTTCGCCGAATGGGCCGAGGACCCGCAGGGCGGACACCGCGCGCCGGGCAACGCGTGCCTGCTCGGATCGCGCAACCTCGCGCGCGGCGTGCCCTGGTTCGAGGCGGGCGGCGAGCGGGCGGGCGGCTGCGGCTCCGTCATGCGGGCCTACCCCTTCGGGCTCCTCTTCTCGGCCGACCTCGAGCGCGCCGAGGCGTGGTCCGTCACGCACTCCAAGCTGACGCACCGCGACCCCATCGCGCTCGCCGCGTGCGCCGCCATGGCCGTCGGCGTCGCGCACCTGCTGAACGACGCCTCCCCGCTCCACGCCCTCAGCGAGATGATCGGCGCCGCCTGCCGCTACAGCGCGAGCACGGGCGCGATGATGGCGCAGGCGCTCGACGAAGCGCAGCGCGGCGTGCCGCCCGAGGTCACCCTGAAGCGCCTCGAAGGCTGGGCCGCGCACGAGGCCATCGCGGCCGCCGTCTACCTCTTCGCCCGCCACCCCGAGGACGCCCGCGCCGCGATCCTCGAGGCGGCCAACACCCCCGGCGACAGCGACAGCCTCGCCACCCTCGCGGGCGCGCTCGTGGGCGCTCACCGCGGCGTCGACGTGCTCCCGGCGGAGTGGATCGCCGAGCTAGAGCGGAGCGACGCCCTCGACGCGCTGGCCCGGAGTCTGGCTCGCGCAGAGCTCGACGAATGAATGGGATCGTCCCCGCTCAGGGTGCGCGGTCGAGGATCGTGTAGGGGACGCCGAGGAAGGTCGCGAAGAGGCGGGCGCCCATCTGGGTGAGCTGCGACCGACTGACGATGGTGAGAGAGAGGATCTGCCCACGGCGCGGCCAGACCGCCGTCTGCCAGGCCTTCCGGGTGGCCGGCGCGTAGGCCTCCACCTCGCTGAGGTCGAGCAACAGATGCACGGACCGCGTCTCCCATCACCTCGACGCAGCGCGCCGCGGAGGCGCGCCCCGTCTCGGCGTCGAGCCTGCCCCGGAAGCAGACGCGAACTCGGGAGTCGGTGTCTCGCTCGACGGTCCAGCTCGGCGATTCGGCCACGGCTGCGATTGTAACGGCAGACGCTCAGGTCCATGAATGGCGTCGTCATCCCGGGCTCGCCTCGCCCGTCGTGAGCAGCCGCTCGAGCTCCCGACGGTCCCGCACGCGGATCCAGCGCAGGTGGGCCCAGCGCGGGTCGTCGATGCGAGCGAGGAACTCGGCGCGGTAGGCGTGGTGACGGGTGAAGCTCCACGCGAGCACGGAGCGCTCCGGGTCGAGGGAGTAGAGGTTGCTCCAGGGCTCGCGGTTGCCGTTGTAGAGCACCTCGCGCGTGACGAGGCGGCGCAGGGTGCGCCCGAGCAAGGAGCGCATGACCACGGCGCGCGGCAGGTCGAGCCAGACGACGGTGTCCGCCGCGCCCCAGATCAGCTCGCGGTACATCGCGTAGTTGCCGTCGACGACCCAGCGCGGCTCGCCGTCGGTGAACGCGGCGATCTCCGCCCGCGCTTGGCCTTCGGGTCGCGGGGTCCAGCCGGCCATGTGATGCACGCGGTCCAGCTCGAGCCACGCGTAGCCCCGCTCGTCCCGCAGGCGCCGAGCGAGCGTGCTCTTGCCCGACCCGCTCGACCCGATGATCGCGACGCGCTCTCCCAGCATCAGGGGACGAGGGAGAGCGGAGGCATCTCGCGCGGCGTCGGTCACGGCATCGACAGGCTGCACCCCTCCCAGCGGCACTCCGGGAGGTAGACGCGACACAGATCGTCACCCACGGCGCGCCGACAGGCCACCCAGTCCGCGACCGTGGCGTGGCACTCCGGGTCGTGTCCGCGGTTCACCCGGTGCGTCATGCATTCGAGCGGGCTGTACGGGCTCCTGGAGAAGCCGTCGCATTCGAGGGCTGGGCGGTCGGGGAACCCCTCGTCGACGGCGTGCCACTCGCACATCTCGCGGTACGCGTCATCGGACAGGTCGGCGAGCTGGAGCGACGGGTCGAGCGGCGCCTCTCCCGTCGAGGCGTAGCAGCCCGTCAGCGTCAGGAGGGCGGCAGCGATGTGGACGGTTCCCTTCATGAGGCGCGAGGGACAGTGTGGCTCAGGGCACGGAGGGTGGACACCCCTCCCAGAGGCAAGCGGGGTGACGGATCATGCAGAGGTCGTCACCGACAGCCCGGCGGCACTGGACCCAGTCGGCGACCGTCGCGTTGCACTCCGGGCTCTCGCTCCGCCGGAGCCGCGCCATGATGCACTCGCCTGGGGTGAAAGGGCTGCGTGTGAAGCGACCGTCACAGCTTCGTGGTGGAACGTCCGGGTAGCCTTCGGATTCGGCGTGCCAGTCGCACATCTCGCGGTACTCGTCATCGGACAGATCGGCGAGCTGGAGCGACGGGTCGAGCGGCGCCTCTCCCGTCGAGGCGTAGCAGCCCGTCAGCGCCAGGAGGGCGGCAGCGATGTGGACGGTTCCCTTCATGAGGCGCGAGGGACAGTGTGGCGCAGGGCACGAAGGGCGGACACCCCCGCGCTGGCCCGGAGTCTGGGTCGCGCAGAGTTTGACGAATGAATAGGATCGTCCCCGTCTCCAGTCTACACTCGCGTTCGCGCGGGCCATGGGCTGGAGTTCGACGACGACGGGCAATGGGCTCCGTATCCCCAGCGCCGTGAGCAGGCCGACTTTCTTCGCGACCTCCAGGAGTTCGAGGGCATGCGCGATGGCAAGAACCCGCATCGCTGTTGCCCTGATTGCCCTGATGGGATGCGGCGAGCAGTCTCATCTTCGTGGCTTCGATTCAGTCGCACCCGCTACCGCCTTTGATGGACGCAGGGACCCGGCACGCGTCGACTGTCAGACCGGGATGCAGCCGGGGCTTCTGTCCGACGCGACTCTGACGGATCTCCTGTTCACTGGTTGCGATGCATACGTACTGGAGCAGGGTCACCGAGGATGGATGCCAGTGGTCGTAGCCTTTCTGGGCGAGATCGAACTAACAGAAGGGCTGTCTCGACTCATGGGAGGGCTCGCCGGACGAATGAGTCTGCTCATCGTGCATCCGCACAATCGTCTCGAAGCGAGCGCCGCCTGTACCAGCGGACTCGTCGACTCCGTCGCCGTTCAGGTCCCCGAGGTCCGCGAAGGCTGGCGCGTGCAAGACTGTCACCCGCAGTCCGCACTGCACTGGCGTCCGTGTTTCGCAGAGGACACGCAAAGCGCGATATGTATGTCTAGCGCGGTCGGCAGGGTGACAGCTGAAACTGAGACTAGCCGATGGAATGCGGCGAGTGTCCGGATTGAAGGCCCCGTCTCCGGACCACGTAGTCTGGAGACTTTGCCTGAAGGAGGCCTCTCGGCACGCCCTCGTAGGTAGATGTCGAAGGTCGAAGCTCACCGGCAGGCGTCGGCAACCAACACGCCGAGACCATGCCGTGCGTGTCTTCGAAACAGCAGGGGCTGCGAAGCTAGTAGTACGGGTGGTACATGTAATCAATGGCTAGCATCTGCCCCTTGGTCCACTGAGCGGCAGAGAACTCCCAGCAACCGTGCATGGTCGGGTCCCGTCGTAGGTAGAGACGATTGAAGAACTCGTCTGGGAGCCCCTGGAAGCCTCTCGCAGAGCTCCTGCAATCCACGAACTCTCGGTAGCATGTGTGCCTGTTTGGCTTGGCGGACCTGCATGACAACGCGTTCGCAGCCGCGAATTGCAGGAAGTCACTCAACTCGATTCGAGCAAAGATCCGCCTGTCGAAGCCTTCGTCCAAAGTCGACCATGAGGTCTCCCAGTGAGTCCATCGCCGAACGCCTGAACCCATTCCAGGAACACGTTGAGCGGTCAGGGGCCCATGTTCGTTGTCTCTCGACATCCGCGAGGCCGTGTCACGCTGAAGGATGGCAACACCGGTGGCAGCGGCCCCCAGAACGAGAGCAAGCGAAACGGCGGCCACCAAGAGCCACTTCGAGGGGGCAGAAGAACGCACGCGCCAACCCTTCACTGTTCTCGAGCTCGAGCATCCACATGCTCTTCGTCAGGGCGTGGGGGATTGCTCTGCAAGAAGTCAGCGATGCCCTGGACGTGGTTGTTGCAGGTGTTGGCGGCGGGATCGCAGCACTGGTTGCGGCAGCGGTCGCCGTCAGTCTCGCAGTCGGCGCCGTCGACGCCGCAGCAGGTGCCGGTCCAGCGGGGGCGGCCGTCGGGGTCCGTGGAGGAGGGTGCGCCGGAGAGCGAGCGGCACTCGTCGTTCGGGTCGCGACAGGCGTAGGGCTCCGAGCCGAGGTACGCGGGGCACCCGGGCTCGAACGGGTCCTCGGCGCATTCTGCGTCCATCTCCGGGTCCGGCAGCCGGCGCTCACACTCGGCGTTTCGCTGCGGGCACACGGTAGAGAAGCCTGTCTCGCAGGTGGTGCTTCCGCCACCGGACTCGCAGTTGGGGGCAGTCGAGGTCGTTGGCGCAGGGGCGGAGGCAACGGAGCAAGGCTCGGTTGGCCCGCGCGTCAGGCGAGCATGGCGTGCTCGGCGTAGTCCTCGAAGGCGATGGGGCCGAGCATGGGGTCGGGGACGCCGAAGGCGTTCACGAGGGCGACGGCGTGCGCGCGGACGGCGGCGCACTGGCGGCCGAAGAGCTTGCGGAGGGCGCGGGCCTTGCGACCGTCGAGGTAGTCGTTCTCGAGGTACCAGCCGACGTCGGTGTGCAGGCGCCAGATGGACCACAGGGCGCGGAGGGACTCGAGGGCGTCCTTCTCGGGGCCGTCGGGCTGGGCCTCGATGGCCTCGAGGAAGCAGGCGTGCACGTGCTCCTCGACGTGGGCGCGGGCGAGGGCGACGCAGTGATCCTGCACCTCGGTGAAGGCGTCGAAGGCGTCCATGCCGGCGTCGGTGCGCTTCTTCAGGCGGCGCGCGGCGGAGACGAGGAGGTTGTGGGTGCGGTAGCGCAGGGCGTCGCGGTGGAAGTCGGCGCTCTTGAGGTGCTCGTCGTCGGTGCGGCGCTTGTTGACCGGGTTCTGCTCGAGGAGGGCGCGCTTGGCGCGCTCGCCGATCTCGGAGAGGAGGGTGCCGAGGAGATCGTCCGAGAGCTGCTTGGCGAAGCCGGTGAGCAGGCTCTTGGCGAGGAGCTGGAGGAGCACGGTGTTGTCGCCCTCGAAGGTGGCGAAGACGTCGACGTCGCGCCGCATCTGCGAGATGCGGTTGAGGGTCAAGAAGCCCATGCCGCCGCAGCACTCGCGCGCGGCCTGGCAGGCGTCGATGCCGTGCCAGGTGGCGAGCGCCTTGACGCCGGCCGCGAGCGCCTCGATCTCGCGGGTGTCCTCGCCCTCGTGGGCCGACCAGCGGGCTTGCAGGTCCGCGGCCGCGAAGTGGTGGGCGTACGCGCTCGCGAGCCACGGCATGAGGCGCTGCTGGTGCGCGGGGTAGTCGAGCACGCTCTGCTCGGCTTCGCCGGCCGGGCCGAACTGGCGGCGGAGCGCGCCGTAGCGGATGGCGGTGGCGAGCGCGACCTTGGACGCGCTGACGGCGGCGGCGCCGACGCTGATGCGGCCGCCGACGAGGGTGCCGAGCATGGTGAAGAAGCGGCGCGAGGGGTTGGCGATGGGGCTGTCGTAGGTGCCGTCCTCGGCCACGCTGGCGTAGCGATCGAGGAGATCCTCGCGCGGGACCTGGACGTGGTCGAACCAGAGACGGCCGTTGTCGACGCCGTTGAGGCCCATCTTGTGGCCGCAGTCCTCGACCGCGACGCCCGGGAGCAGCTTGCCTTCCTCGTCGCGGATGGGCACGTAGAAGGCGTGCACGCCGTGGCCCTCCCCCTGGGTCTCGAGCTGGGCGAAGACGACCATGGCGCGGCCGTGGAGCGCGGCGTTGCCGATCCACTCCTTGCGCGCGGAGACGCTCGGGGTGTGGAGCACGAAGACGCCTTGCTCCGCGTCGTAGGCGGCGACGGTCTCGAGGTCGCGCACGTTCGAGCCGTGGCCGAGCTCGGTCATCGCGAAGCCGCCGAGCAGCTGGCCTTTGCCGATGGCGGGCAAGAGGCGCGCGTGGTGCCGCTCGCTGCCGAGGTTGGCGATGGCGCCGCCGAAGAGGCCGAACTGCACGCCGAGCTTCACGACGAGCGAGAGGTCGTGCATGCCGAGCGCCTCGAAGGTCTTGACGAAGCGCGCGTTGGAGGCCTCGCCGCCTTGCGCCTCCGGGTAGCTGAGGGCGCCGATGCCCTCCTCGGTGAGCACCTCGAGCTGCTCGAGGATGCGCGCGCGGTTCTGCGCCGTGGGCAGGCCGTGGTGGATCGCGAGCCGGGGGTCGACGACCAGCGCCCGCACGCGCTCCCACTCCTCGTGGTGCGCGCCGTCGAGGACGCGCGTCATCGCGTCTACCGCGAAGGGCGGCTCGGGCTCCCGGAAGTCCTGCCGCACGGGCGGGCGCTCCTCGAAGAAGTGCCGCGCGACCTCGCGGCTCTGGATGCCGAGCGCGGACTCCACCTCCTCGAGCGCGCGCCGGTTCGCGGCCCCGTTGTCGACGTCTCCCTGGAGCTTCGCGATCGCGCAGCCGAGGTCGACCAGACTCCCGCGCGTCTCCGCATCGAGCCGCCCGGCCCGCTCGCGCACGAAGCGGAAGAGCCGGAGCAGCTCGGTCGAAGACGGCGGCGCCTCGGGATCCAGCCACGCGTCGAGCGCCTCCTGGTGGGCGCCCGGCATGTGCGCCCGCGCCGCGTCGCGGATGGCGCGGATCTCCTCCGCGCGCAGGGCGCCGTCCGCCCACGCCACGTACAGCAGCGGCGTCATGGCGGTCAGCTCGGGGTGTCGCGTGAGGGAGTCGATGGCGGCCATGCCGCTACCGTAGATCCAGACGCCCTCGCGGGAACACCGCTACTCGCAGACGCTGGCCACGCAGCGGCGCGCGGCGTTCGAGAGGGCCTTCCGCGGAGGACCACGACTCGCAGCCGCGGGCCACGCCGCGGCGAGCGCCGTCCAGACGCCCTCCCCTCACACCGCTACTCGCAGACGCCGGCCACGCAGCGGCGCGCGTCGTCGAGGCAGTGGCCGTCCGGGGACGACGGGGCGCAGAGCGGCTCGCACGCGCCGGCGAGGCAGACCGCGTCGAGGGGGCAGAGGCCGAAGGGGGTCGCGGGGGTGCACGGCTCGACGTGGGTCTCGGCGCCGGTCGCGATGAAGCGGAGGCGGCTGGGCGTGTCCTCGAGCTCGAAGGCCACGAGGCAGCGGCGGCGCGCGCCGTCGAGCAGGCCCTCGCACGCGCCGAGGCCGGGGTCGGGCGCCGCGCGGTGGAGCGCGCCGCGCCGGCTGGTCAGCTCGAATTGCTCGGGGCCGGATGGGAGGCCCGCCGCGCCTCCGAGCTCCACCACGAGCGCGAGCCGGGCCGGGGTCTGCCACCAGGCGGTGCGGATCGCGAGCGGCGGGGCGTCGTGGTGCTCGACAGCACCGTGGGGAGCGGCGTGGCTGGACGCGCAGCCGAGCGCGAGGGCCATCGTGATGGGGATCCAGATCTGCATTTTCGTCACCTCCGCCGGGAGGCAGAGCGAGCGGCGTGCCGGAGGCGGAGCGTGTGATCACGGGGACTTGCGGCGTCGGATCGGCGGAGGTGGCGGGCTGAGGGGTGACGGCCGCCAGGGATTCGCCTGACTGGCACGCTTTTCTCGCGCTCTCTACGCTGGGCCGCGTGCAGCTCCCCGAGGCCGCCCCGCTCTCGCTCTGGCCCTCGCGCCTCGCCGTGCAGACGACGGGCGACGCGTCGGCGGGGCACGCGCACCACACCATCCACCTCGTGCTCGCGCGCGAGGGGCGGCTGGGGCTGCGGCTCGACGGGTCGGAGCGCGGGGCGCACGCGGGGCTGCTGACGCCGCCGGATCTGCCGCACGCCATCGACGGCGCGGGGCGCACGGTGCTGCTGCTGTTCATCGACCCGGAGTCGCGGCCCGGCCGCAGGCTGCGCTCGTCGCTCGACGGGGTGCGCACGTTCGACGACGCGGAGCGGGACGCGCTCCTGGAGGGGCTCGCGTCGACGCCGACCTCGAGCCAGCTCGACGCCTGGGCGCGCGGGGTGCTCGATCGGCTGGCGGGGGAGGAGCCGCTCGCGCCGATGCACCCGAAGGTGCGCGCGCTGCTCGAGACGCTGCGGGCGCTGCCGCCGGACGCGGACACGTCCCTCGAGGCGCTCGCGGCGGAGGCGGCGCTGTCGCCGTCGCGGCTGATGCACGCCTTCACGGAGTCGGTGGGGATCCCGTTGCGGCCCTACGTGCGCTGGCTGCGGCTGCAGCGCGCGGCGACGGCGATCGTGACCGGCACGCCGCTCTCGCTCGCGGCGGCGGAGGCCGGCTTCTCGGACGCGGCGCACATGAGCCGCACGTTCAAGCAGATGTTCGGCATGACTCCGTCCGCGCTGCAGCGCCGCAGCCCCGTGGCGTCGAGGTAGGGAATCCGCAGCCAGTCCGTTCAAGCTCGGCCCGGCGTCGCCCCGCAAGCTTCAGGCATGTCGACCGAAGGACTCCTCGCCGGCCAGCGCGCCGACTACCCGCTCAACCACGCGAGCCGCGCCAACCTGGTGCTGCACGTGCTGACGGTGCCGCTCTTTCAGCTCGGCACGCTCGCGCCGCTGATCGCGCTGATCGTGGGGTCGCCCTGGCTCGCGCTCGGCGCGCTGGCCATGCCGCTCGCGATGGCCTTCCAGGCGCGCGGGCACGCGCTCGAGGTCAACCCGCCCAAGCCCTTCACCGGGCCGCTGAACGTGGCCGCGCGCATCTTCGCCGAGCAGTGGATCACCTTCCCGCGCTTCGTGCTCGGGGGCGGCTTCGCGCGGGCGTGGCGCGGTCGGTCGGAGGAGGTCAGCCCGGCCTGACGGTCAGGCGCACGCCCGCGTCGGTGCCGTCCTCGCGGGTGTAGCGGACCTCGTAGATGCCCGGCGCCGCGAGCACGGACTCGATCGAGCGCTGCATGGACGCGGTCTCGCCGGGCATGAGCCGGCTCCAGCTGTTGTCGCGGAGCCCGTT
>SHBB01000407.1 GCA_004213565.1 Sandaracinaceae bacterium | reverse complement strand
TCGCGCGCGCCCGCGACGCTGTCGTAGACGTACAGCCGCGTCACGCTCGCGTAGCCCACCTCGGCGTTGGACTCCCAGCGATACGCGCAGTCGCCCTGAGGCACGAGCTCGCCCTCCGGGGCCTCGAGGAGCTCCGCCGCGCGCGCGGCGGTGAGGAACCCACAGGCCACCTCCTCGGTAGGCCCGCCCGTGCGGCGTGCGCCGTCGCGCTGGGGAAAGAGGGCGCTCGAGGGCGCGTCTCGTTCGGCCGCCTCGTCCGTCGCGACCTCCGCCTCGGCCTCCGCCTCGACCTCTGGTTCGCCGGAGGCTTCGTGCGCCGCGCCATCGTCGCCACATCCGAAAGCGAGGGTGAGGGCGCTCAGGCTCGCGGCCAGGCGCGCGGTTCGTACCAGGAGACCGTCGGCTGCCATTGGACGACGGTAGCAAACCCAAAGGCCCGGTACGCGCGAGCGCGGCGGGCCGACCTCACGCTCGTCTCCGGGTCAGTCAGTCCGCGCGCACCACGACGGGGGCTTCGCCGGCCGGCTCCCGCTCGAGCCGCACCGCGAGCGCGGCGACGTCTGCGTCGGGCGGCAGCCTCAGCTCGCGGCCCTCGGCGAGCGCGCGGAAGCGGAGCGCGGGGCGCGCGCGTGAGAGCGGCCCCTCCGCCGGGACGAGCGCCTCGACCGCCACCGCCTCGATCGCGGCCAGCTCCGTGTCTCGACACCCGCACTGACGCAGCGCGCGCAGCAGCGCGGACGTGCTGGGCGGTCCGAGCGGGGGCCCCGCCGGGAGCAGCGGCGCGGGGAGCGGCAGGTGCGGGCGCGCCGCCTCGCAGGTCCGGGTCGCGCGGTCCCAGGCCTCCTCCAGGCGATCGCGTCGGTCCACGTCGTCGTGCGCCTGGCTCGCCACGGCCTCGGTGATCCAGTCGGGCGCGTCCTCGACCGACGGCCGCGCGCTCGGCTCACCACGAACCAGCAAGACGAACCGCGCCTCGTCGGGCGCGCTCGCGAGCAGCCGGGTCAGTCGATGCACCTCCACGTCCGGCGCGGCCCAGAGCCCGATCTCCCACGGGCTCCCCTCCTCCACGCGCAGGGCCCGCGCGCGTGAGTGCAGATCCGCGCCGAGGGTCTCGGCGAGCCGCTCGAGGTCGTCTCCGCCGCCGACCCCGCGCTCGCCGAAGCGGACCTCGTCCGCGGTCACGGTGACGATCGGGACGGCCACCGTGAGCGGCACGCCCTCCGCGTGGGGCAGCGGCACGTCGGGCGGCGCGCCGGACGGCTCGGCCATCGCCGACGCCACGGCGAGTCGCTCCTCGAGCGCGCGGAGCCGCTCGACGCACGGATCCTCGGCCGCGTCACCGTCGCAGGCGACGAGCCCGAGCGCACCGAGGAGCATCCAACGCCACATGGCGGGCACGCTATCAGAGTGCGATCTCGGTGAGCACCCGACGCGACTCTCTGCTGAAGCAGCAGCCTGCTTCCTTGGCCTCGCCCGCTGGTTCTTGGGCGCGTCGAGTACCGAGCCCCCTCTGCAGACCTGCGCTCGGCCAGCTCGAGCGAGTCACCGCTGATCGCGGGCAAGGGGGCACGGGCAAAGGCAAGGGGCAGGCAGGTTGAAGAACGCGAGCGTTCTTCAGCCTGCCTGCTAGCGCGTGAGCTCCACGACGAGCGCCCCGGTGCCGCCGAGGTGCGGAGACGCGGTGGCGAACGCGTGCACGACGGGCGCCGCGCCGCCCTCGGTTAGCGCGTGCACGACCACGTCCCGCAGCACGCCGACGCCGCCCTCGGAGTGGTTGCCCTTGCCGTGCACGATGCAGAGGCGCCGCGCCCCCTTGCGGTGCTGCGCGCGCACGAAGCGGGTCACCCGCACCTCGGCTTCATCGGCGCGGGCGCCGTGGAGGTCGAGGGTCGCCTCGGGCGTGACGCCCTTGCGGGCCAGCGCGTCGGCCGCCCGCGCGGATCCACCCCCACGCCAGCCGCGCACCTCGTCGTCGCGCCGATCGAGCTCGAAGCGCACGCCGCCGCCCACGAGCGCGGCGAGGCGAGCGCGGGCCTCCGTGTCTCCGCTCGGCACGCGGGGCAGGGGCGGGGCGGTGGCCTCCGGGCTGCGCTTGCGCCCGGACGGCTTGGCCCCGAGCGGGCGGACCCCCGACATCGCGTCGTAGTAGGCGATGCGGTCGTCACCCCGGAGCGTCGCGCTCGGTCGGTCGGCCGCCTGCGCCTTCTCTTGCACGGCGGGCTTCTTCGCGGCCGGCTTCGGCGGTTGGGCGCGGGACGGCTTCCCCTGCGCCGCCTTCGTCGGCTTCTTCTCTTCCTCGAGCGAGACCTTCGACAGGAGCGACTTCAGCGACGTGCCCACGTCCCCGCCGAGCTTCGGGGCCGTCTCCTCGCGATCCTCGCCCTTCTTCTTCCGTTTGCGAGCCACCCTGGCGGTGTAGCTCGACCGACTCCCGCCGTCTCCCCGCGGGTGCGCGCACGTTGGGCGGCGGCGGCGCGAAGCGCTCCCCGTCCTCCGCGCGCAGGTCGTCGGGGCGCACGCTCTCGACCGCAGGCCGCTCCACGAAGCGCGGCATCGGGTCGAGGGCCCGCCCCCAGCGCCGCCACTCGAAGTGCAGGTGCGGTCTGACGGCGCGTCCCGTCGCGCCGACCTCGGCCACCCCCTGCCCGCGCGCGACGCGCTGCCCGGGCGTCACCCAGATCGCGCGGCAGTGCGCGTAGAACGTCGCCGTCCCGTCCGGGTGCAGGACGATCAGCAGGTTCCCGTAGCCGCTGACGCCGTTGTCCGCGTAGATCACCAGCCCGTCGCGCGCGGCGCGAATCGTCTCGCCCTCCTCGGCCACGATGTCGACTCCGTCGTGAGGCCGGTGGTTGATCTCGCGGCGGCGCACGCGCCCGAAGCCGCGGCTGAAGAGCCCTCGCGCGACGGGCCAGAGGAGATCTTCGCGGTGGGGCACGCCTTCGAGCTCCGCGATCCATTCGTCGTGCGCGCGACCGATCCGGAGACGGTCCGCCGCGACCCGTGAGCCCACCCCGAGACGCTCGGCGCGCGCCTCCTCCTCGGGGCTCGGGATCGGAACGCGACGCGGCCCATCACACACCCGGGCCAGCGCGATCGCGCCGTCACGGCCTCGCTCTCGCGCGCGGCACTCGTCCCCCTCGGACGGCGTGAGCGCGTGCGGGCGCAGCGGGTCGGGCCGGAGCGGAGACAGCTGCGCCGACGCGGGCGCCGCGACCAGGAGAGCGATGCCGACGAGGAGCGCGCGGGTCATCGCGGGATCGGCAGCTCCGCCAGGCGATCGGCGCGCGACGCGGCGCCGATCCACTCGGCGAGATCGAAGGCGAAGAGGAACGCGCCCTGGCCGATCTGCGCCGCCGCGTAGCCACGCAGCAGCGCCTGCTCCTCGGCCCCGTCGATCTGATCGGCGAGGAAGTAGAGCAGCGCACCAGTGGCCACATAGAAGACGTCGAGCCCGAGGTTGAACGCGAAGAGCGTGGCCGAGTCGTGCTGCGCGCGGATCACACGCTCCCGGATCCGCGCGAGCGCCTCCCCACGGAGAGCGCGGTCCTCTTCGATCTGCGCCGCGCTGCCGCCGCCGAGATCGAACAGCGAGAGCGAGAGCAGCGCGTTGATCGCGCCCCACCCCGCGCTGCCCGCGCCGAACGAGAGCCAGAAGGGGTCCGCGTTTCCGAGCGCCGCCACCAGCCCGCCGCCGACCACCGAGAGCAGGCCGCCGGTCACGAGCGCGATGCCCGCGTCGCGTCGCTCGTCGCGAATGTCTTCGCGCAGCTCCGCGAGGCGCACCGCGACGGGGTCGGGTGACGCGAGATCGATCATCTGCGCCGACGCGAACGGTGGCCACATCACGAAGATGCCCCACGTAAGGAAAGTGGCGACGATCACGCGCATGCGCGCTAATGTCCCGCGTCTGCGATGGGCCGATGCGAGCAGCAAAGCAGCGGGCCGCGAGTCGAACGGTGACGGCGAGTCGATGTGGTGCATCGGCGAGGCGGAGCGACGCGGGTTGGCAGCTCGAGGGCCGACGAAGTCGACGACATTTCGCGGACTCGAGACTCGAGGGTACCAGCCGGTGTGGGAGTCATGAACGCAGCGACCAAGCAGGGATACCATCACGGCGCGCTTAGGAAAGCGCTCGTCGACGTTGCGGCCGAGGTCGCCGCCACCGAAGGCCGTGAGAAGCTGAGCCTCCGCCAGCTCGCGAGGCGCGTCGGGGTCACGCACGCGGCGGTCTATCGACACTTCAAGAACAAGGACGCGCTGCTCGCCGCGGTCGCCGACCTGGGCTTCGCGTCCCTCGACGAGGCGATGGAGTCGGCGCTCGCCGAGGCGAAGGGCGGGACGCCGCGCGAGCGCTTCCGGGCGCTGGGCGTGGCGTACGTTCGATTCGCCGTCGCCCAACCCACGCTCTTTCACCTGATGTTCCGACGCGAGACGGTGACCAGCGAGAGCGGCGAGCTGCAGCTGCCGGACACGGCCAAGCGGCCGTTCATGCGGGTGGCGATGCAGGTGGGGTCCATGCTCGCCGAGACGGGCTCGCCCCGGAGCCCGCAGCTCGTCGCGCTGACGCTGTGGTCGGCGATGCACGGCTTCGCGGCGCTGTGGATCCAGGGACCGATGGAGATCCAGAGCGGCGAGACCGATCCCGAGCCCCTGGTCGAGCACATGGCCTCGCTCCTCGAGTGCGTCGTCGCCTGACTGAGAGCGCTACTCGCAGCTGACGCGACGGAAGGTGTAGGGCTCGTCGATGTCGAACGCGCCGTCGTTGTTGATGGAGTCGAAGACCTCGCGCATCACATCGACGGAGCCCGAGAAGTTGTCGGGCGCGTACTGGGAGCCGCGGTTCGGGCAGTCCGCGCGCACCAGCCGCGCGCTCCGCGAGCCGAAGCTCATGCGTCGACCATCGAAGTGTCCGCGCGCCTGCATCTGCCAGGTGTGGTCCATGCCGAACGCCGTGCACTCGCCGGGCACCGGCCGCCCGGCGCTCCCCGACCAGATGCGGCTGGTGATCGTGCCTCGGAGCGCGTTGGTGTCGGCGTCGCGCCGGACGCGCAGGACGAAGCGCACCCAGGTGCGATCCCCCGAGCGGAACTTCTGCGCCCGCCACGTGCCGGCCACCGGATCGGCGCACTCACCGCCGTTGGGCATGAGCGCCTGGCGCGCGCTGATCGTCGAGCCGCCGAGCCCCGCGGCGCCGAGGATCACCCGGGTCGGGTCGCCCACCTGCGCGCCCGCGGTCGTGCCCTCGGCGTCGGTGCCGCCCGACGTCTCGTGCTCACCCGGGCTCTGATCCTCGCCCGCCACGTCCGTGGAGTCGCCCGTGCTCGGCAGCAAGAGCTCCTCCCGGTCGGCCTGCCGCCGCGATCCGTCTTCGCCCCGATCCGAGGTGGGGCGCGCGCTCCGCCGACGCGCGCCCTGTCGCAAATCGACCGCGAGCTCTCCGTCGAGCGCCTCCGAAGGCGCGGCGCTCTCCACCGTCTGCTCGTCGCGCGTGGGGCGGTCCACGCCGCGGAAGCCCTCGCCGGGCAGGGCGCCGGTCACCGCCTCGTCCGCTTCTCCGCGGATCTCGAGCTCCACCGAGCGACCGCCGAAGCCGATGCCGTCCGGGGCGCCGCGACCGAGCGTGAGCGCGCCCGCGCCCCACCCCCCGAAGGTCACCCAGATGAGGATCACGTGGGCGATGCCCGACACGAGCACCCACGGCCACACCGGCGGCTTCAGCGGCATCTCGATGCGAGCGGGCACGGCCGGAGTCTGCGGCGTCGAACGCGCCTCCGCTACCGCAGGGGCGCGGGCTTGCCCCAGTAGTAGCCCTGGCCGAGCTGGCAGCCGATCTCGAGGCAGACCTGCGCCTCGCCCTCGCGCTCGATGCCCTCGGCGAGGACCTCGACCTCCATCGCGCGCATCACGGCCACGAGCGCCTTGACCAGATCGCGGCGCTTGGCGTGCCGATCGATGTCTCGGATGAGCGCCATGTCGAGCTTGATGATGTCGGGCGGGACGTCCACCAGCTCCATGAGGCGGGACTGACCGGCGCCGAAGTCGTCGTACGCGAGCCCGACCCCGAGCGAGCGCAGCTGGTTGCGGATGCTGGCCATCTTCCCGAGATCCGTGACCGCGCCCTCGTGGATCTCGAGCACCGCCGTCTGGTCGGGGCCCATGCCCGCCGCCATCGCGCGGAAGCTGTCGGCGAGGTGCTCGGGCTCGTCCATCTCGAGGCGGTGGAGGTTGAAGAAGACGCGGCCGGGACCCTGGGGCAGGTTCTCGAGCGAGACCTCTCGCATCATGCGCGACAGCTGCGCGCCGTACCCGCGCTCGCTCGCGATGCGGAGGATGTCGCCCACCCCGTAGTCGCCGCCGCGCTGCGGATCGATGCGCGCGAGGCTCTCGTAGCCGACCACCGCGCCGTCGGTGAGCTGCACGATGGGCTGGTAGACCGGGTAGAGCGCGCGCGCGGCGAGGATGCGCCCCAGATCGTTCGACTCGCGGATGATCTGCTGCTGCCGGTCGTCGACCGACGTGAGCGTGACCTCGGGCGCGCTCCGGGTCCGGCCGATCCCGAACCGCAGCTCCTCGTGGGCCACGTGCAGGATGTCACCCGGCTTCAGGGGCGCCTCGTCGACCTTGTCGCCGTTGACGAAGGTGCCGTTCGTGCTGCCGAGGTCGCGCACCGAGAAGCCCTCCCCCGCGGCGACGATCTCGGCGTGGAAGCTCGAGACCTGCTGCGAGTAGACGGTGTGATCGGCCTCGGAGCTGCGCCCGATGGTGAAGGGGAGCCGATGCAGCACGACCCGCTGGGCGGGCTTCCCCTTCTCGGGGTAGTGCTCCAGATAGGGCCGCTTCCGCCGCCGCTCTCTGCGATCGGTGACCAAGACGAAGGGGAGTCTACCGTCAGTTCGCCAAAGGGGCGCGCGTCGTTATGGTTCGGGGCTTCCGCCCATGATTCACCTCACCTACTCCAACCGGACCGAGGCGCTGCTCGACGCGCTGGTGCGGCGGCTCGACGCGCGCCGCGAGGCGGGCGCGGACCCGCTGGAGCCGACGTGGATCGTGGTGCCGAACCGGAACGTGGAGCGGTACGTGGAGCTGGGTGTGGCGGCGCGCCTCGGGGTCGCGGCCAACCTGCGGTTCGAGCGGCTGGCCGGCTTCGTGCGCGGGTGGCTCGGAGCGTCGCTGCTCCTGGACGACGCCATCCTGGCCCGGGTGCTCCGGGGGCTGCTCGACGCGCCGCTCCTCGCCGACCCGGTCATGGGCCCGGTGCGGCGCTACCTCGCGGGCGCGGGGGACGCGCCGGACGCGGTCGATCTCCGGCGCGCGCAGCTCGCGCTCCACGTCGCGCGCCTCTTCGAGGAGTACGGCTTCTCGCGGCCGGAGCTGCTCGCGGCGTGGACGGCGGGAGAGGCGCGCTTCGGCGGCACGCCGCACGCGGAGAGCGAGGCCTGGCAGCGAGCGCTCTTCCACTTCACGCGCATCCACCCGGCCAGCGAGGGCATGCGCACGCTGGACGAGGCGCTCGAGGAGGCGGGCCCGCCGCCCGCGTCGGAGGTGCAGGTCTTCGGCCTCTCCTACGTCGCGCGCATCTTCTCGCGTCTCTTCGCCGAGCTGTCCGAGCGCTGCGCGCTGCGCCTCTACGCGCTCAACCCGTGCGAGGAGTTCTGGGAGGACCTCGAGACGGACGGGGAGCTCCGGCGCCGGCGGCGGCGCACGAGCGGCGCGGAGCCCGACTGGCTCTTCGAGGACGAGGACCCGTTCCAGCTCTCGGTCGACACGGAGACCCCGCTGCTCCGCCTGTGGGGGCGGCCCGGCCGCGAGCACGTCCGGCTGCTCGACGCGCTGACCGAGTGCGACTTCAGCCCGGCCTTTCTGGATCCTCTGCGCCACCACGAGGGGCCGGAGGAGGCGGAGGACGCGCTGCCGCTCTTCCGGGAGCTGAGCGCGCCGACGCTGCTCGAGCACATCCAGCACGACATCCTGTCGCGCGCGCCGCGCCGCGAGCGCCCCACCCGCGAGGTCAAGGACGAGAGCGTGCAGGTCTTCGCCTGCCCGAGCATCCGGCGCGAGGTCGAGACGGTGGCGGCGGAGATCTGGTCCATCGTCGAGCGCACGCCCGACCTGAGCTTCGACCGCGTGGCCGTGCTGGTGAACGGCCCCGATCGCGACCTCTACCTCCCGCACATCACGGCGGTGTTCGAGGAGGCGCACCAGATCCCCTTCAACGTGACGGATCTGTCGCTCTCGTCGGTCAGCCCGCTGCTCGAGGGCGCGCTCCGGCTCGTCGACCTCCCCACCACGCGCTTCACCCGCCCGGACGTGCTCGGCGTGGTGACTCACCCCGCGGTCCGCGCGCGCACGCCGGAGATCGACGCGCACCAGTGGGTGGAGCTGGTCGATCGCCTCGGCATCTTTCACGGCCTCGACAAGGACGCGCACGCAGGCACGTATGTGGGCGACGACGATCTCCTCTCCTGGGAGCAGGGGCTGACGCGCGTGGCGCTGGGCGCGTTCGCGTCGGGGGCGCGCAGCGGAGACGAGCGCTTCATCGACATCGACGGGCGCCGCTACCTCCCGGAGGAGCCCGTGCTGGGTGAGCGCGGTGACGCGCAGCTCGCGCTGCTCCTCCGCTCGCTGATGAGCGACGTGCGCTTCGCGCGCGAGGCGGAGCTGAGCCTGAGCGAGTGGTCGCGCTTCCTCGGCGCGCTCTTGCAATCTTATCTGACGCCCATCGACGACCGCGAGGAGACGGCGCTGCGGCGCGCGCTCACCACGGTGGCGGAGCTGGCCGCGCTGGACCTGGACGGCGCCACGATGCGCTACCCGGTCGCGCACGAGCTGGCGATGCGGCGGCTCGAGGAGCTGGGCGGCGGGCGCGGGCAGCACCTCGCGGACGGCGTGGTGGTCTCCTCCCTCATGCCGATGCGCGCCATCCCGTTCCGGGTGATCTTCGTGCTCGGCCTCGGCGAGGGGCGCTTCCCCGCGGCGGACCGGCGCGACTCGATGGATCTGCGCGCCGCGCGCCGTCAGGCCGGCGACGTCACCCCGCCCGAGCGGGACCGCTACACCTTCCTCGAGACCCTGCTCTGCGCGCGCGAGCGGCTCTACCTCTCCTACGTCGCGCGGGACGAGCACACGGGGGACGCGCTCGCGCCGTCGACCGTGGTGGAGGAATTGCTCGACGTGATCGACGAGGGCTACCTCGAGGGCGCACGCGGGCGCATCGTGCTGCGCCCCGCGCTCAAGCGACACGAGGCGGAGGGCATCGCGCGCGTGCTGCCGCAGGCGGGGGCCGAGCACCGCGCGCGGCGGCTCGGCGACGCGCTGCGGCAGAGCCTGAGCGAAGACGGGC
>SHBB01000406.1 GCA_004213565.1 Sandaracinaceae bacterium | reverse complement strand
GCCCTGCGACTCCACGACAGGCTCACTCCACTACATGGTCACTCGACGACCTGCTCACTCGACGACCTGCTCACTCGACGACCTGCTCACTCGACGACGAGGTCGTCGCGGTGCACGACCTCGTCCCCGCCGTGGTAGCCGAGCCGGCGCTCGATGTCCTCGGTGCGGACCCCGGCGAGCTTCGCCACGTCCTCGGTCCCGTAGCGCGTCAGCCCGCGGCCCACCTCGGCGCCCGAGGCGTCTCGGAGGATCACCAGGTCGCCCGGCGCGAAGTGCCCGCGCACGCCGATGATGCCCGCGGGCAAGAGCGAGCGGCCGCCGGAGCGCACCGCGTCGACGGCCCCCGCGTCGAGCAGCAGATCTCCGCGCGGCCGCAGGGTGTAGGCGATCCAGTGCTTGCGGCTCGAGAGCCGCGCGCCGTGCGGCAGCACGAGCGTGCCGACGTCCTCCCCCGCCAGCACGCGAGGCAGGGTGTCGTCCGCCCGCGCGTCACCGATCACGACCGGGACGCCGTGTCGCGCCGCGCGGCGGGCGGCCTCCAGCTTGCTCCCCATGCCGCCGCTGCCGACCCCGGCGGCCCCGAGGTCGGAGGAGACCAGCGCGCGCGCGGAGTCGACGTCGGCCACCGTCGGCACGCGCTCGCCGCCGTCGAGCACCCCCTCGACGTCCGTGAGCAGCACCAGGAGGTCCGCGCCCGCGAGCGTGCAGACCATCGCGGCGAGCTGGTCGTTGTCTCCGAAGCGGATCTCGTCGACCGCCACCGTGTCGTTCTCGTTGATGATCGGCACCGCTCCGAGGCCGAGCAGCGCGTCGAGCGCCGCCCGCGCGTTCAGGTAGCGCTCGCGGTCGGTCAGATCCGCGTGGCTGAGGAGGAGCTGGGCCGCGGTGAGCCCGTGCGGCGAGAACGCGCGCTCCCAGCCGTGCATGAGCAGCGACTGCCCCACCGCGGCGCACGCCTGCAGCTCCGCGATGGCCCGGGGCTTGGCGGTGAAGCCGAGCCGCCCGCGCCCCATGGCGACCGCGCCGCTCGAGACCACGACCACCGCGCGCCCCTCGTCGCGGAGCGCGGCCACCTGCTTCGCGATCGCCGCGAAGCGCCCCCCGCCGGGTCTCGCGCCCTCGTGCAGCGAGGCCCCGACGATGGACCGGCTGCCGATCTTGACGACGACCCGGCGCGCGGCGGCGAGCGTCGCGCGGACCTCGCTCACGGCGTGCCCCCGCCCCGCTCCAGGACCTGATCGAAGTGGTGCGTGAGGGTGTCGACGAGGTCGTTCGGCGCGTCCGCGAGCCCGTCGAGGATCGCGTCGACGAAGCGCTCCACCACCGAGCGGCCCTCCTGGTCGGCCTGCACGATGGCGTCGAACCCGCGCCGGAAGATGCCCCAGAGCCCGAACGGCACCGTGCGCAGCGCGTCGATCCCCGCGTCGGCCACCGCCCCGTCCATCGCGGCGCGGATGCGGTGCGCCTCGGCCTCGGTGAGCGCCGCCCCGCTCGGTCGGCCCGGCTTGCGGAGGAAGTGGTCGAGCATGATCGCGGCCGAGAGCGTCCCGAGCGCGTCCTCCGCGCGGGCCGCGACCCGGAACGGCGCCACGAATGACGCCACCGCGGCCTTCAGCAGCCGACCGCGCTCCGACGACGTCGCCTTCAGCATGCCCGGCCCCGACAGGATCGCGCGGGCCCCGGGCGTCAGCGCGACGCCGTGCCGTCGGGCCACGCGCCGCATGGCCGCCCCGCGCGACAGCTCGCTCAGCAGCCCGTCGAGCATCGGGATCGGCACGGCCCCCGCGAGCCCCGTCACCATCGCGTAGACCGCGGTCGAAGCGCCCGCCTGCCGCGCGAGGGGCGTCGCGCGCCGCTCCTCCAGCGCCCCCGTGTCCACGCTCGATTCGCCCATGGCCGCCGATGATAGCGCAGCCCCTCCCCGCGCCCACTCTCCTTCCCCGCCGCCGGCTCGAAGGCGGGAACAGAGCGCCGCTCACGGCGCGTTGTTCGCCGCGCTCCCGCGCTCTGGATAAGATGCCGCCGTGCTCGTCAGCGACTTCCCGCCCGCCATGATCCGCGCCTTCGGGTTCCTCTTCGGAGCGCTCTGGGGGAGCTTCTTCAACGTCGCGATCTACCGCTGGCCGCGCGAGATGAGCGTGGTCAGCCCGCCGAGCCACTGCCCGAGCTGCGGCGCCGCCGTGCCCTGGTACCGGAACCTGCCCATCCTCGGCTACGTCCTCCTGCGAGGCAAGGCCGCTTGCTGCGGCGCACAGCTCACGCCGCGCTATTTCCTGGTGGAGCTGCTGAGCGGCGCGCTCGGCCTCGCGCTCGCCGAGCGCTTCATCGTGGACATGGGGCCGACCGCGTCGTTGAGCGAGAGCGCCGTCTCGGCCGGGCTCTTCTTCGCGTTCGTGGGCGGCCTCGTCGTGGCGACGTTCGTGGATCTCGAGTGGATGGAGATCCCCGACGAGGTGTCGATCGGCGGCACCGCGCTCGGGCTCGCCACCGTCACCCTGCGCGAGCCAGGCCCCGACGCGGTGGAGGCGGCGCTCGGCGCGGGCGGCGGCTTCCTGATGGTGCAGCTGCTCCTGGTCTGGGCCTGGGAGCGCCTCACCGGCCGGCGCGGCATGGGCGAAGGCGACAGCAAGCTCCTCATGTTCATCGGCGCCTTCCTCGGCTGGAAAGGCGCGCTCTTCGCGCTCGTCGGCGGCGCCTTTCAGGGTGTGATCGTCAGCGCGATCGTCGTCGGCGCGGGGGGCCGCATGAAGGGCGGCGAGCACAGCCAGCCCGCGGCGGAGGGAGCCCCGGACCCGGACGCGCCCGAGGCGGAAGAAGACGACCAGGAAGACGGCGAAGAAGGAGACGATCCGGAGGGCGCGTCGAACGATCTCCTCGTCGCGGACGGCACCCGCGCCGTGCTCGACTCGGGCGGCTCACGTCTGATCATCCAGGACGATCGCGGGCGCCTCCTCTGGGAGTACATCGCGGCCAGCGAGGACGACTCGCCGCTCCGCCGCCCCGTCCCGTTCGGCCCGTTCCTCGCGCTCGGCGCGCTCGAGTTTCTCTTCTTCGGCGAGCCGCTGATCGACCTCTACCTGCGGCTCTTCGACTGAGTCAGCCGTCCTCCGGATCCCGGACCTCGTCGATCAGCGTCGGCGGATCGAACTCGTCGTCGGCGAGCGACGGATGGTCCCGGTCCGGGTGGGGCAGGCGCACGTTGGGTTTGGTCGGCACCGCCTTGGCCTGCAGATCGCGCAGGTCGTGCCGCCGCGTCACCTCGGCCGCGTTGGTCGTCAGCCGCTGCGCGATCATTGCCTCGATCTCCGCGATGCGCTTCCGGTAGCTCTGCTGGTTCGGGTGCCGGATCGCCAGCAGCCGGTACATGCTCAGGGCCTGATCGGCGCGCCCCAGCTTGAGCAGCAGCTCCGCCTCCTGTGACGCCATCAGCACGTCGGTCGAGTCCTCGGACGCGTCCTCGAAGCGCGGGTTGCGCTGCGTCCCCGACGCGCCGCCCGCCGACCAGCCCGTGCTCTTGCGCGGCGCCTTCTTGCTCAGCCACTCCACGGACGCGCGCCGGGGCGGCACGGGGTCGGACGTCTCCCCGATCGCCTCGCGCACCGCGATCACGTCGGCCAGCATCGCCCGCGCTCGCTCGTCCTCCGGGCGCTCCCGCAAGATCGCGCGGTAGCCGCGGTCGGCCTGCGAGAGCACCCCCATCCGGATCTGGAGCTCGCACAGACCGTGGCCCTCCATGGGGACCGTCTCGGGATCGCTCGAGTCGGGCGCCTGGTCCGCGAGGATGCGCTCGGTCGCCTCCACCAGGCGCCGGAGCACCGCGGCCAGCTCCCGCGCGTGCGCCGTCTCCGCCGCCTCGAGCGCCCCCGGAAGATCGCGCGCCTTCAACCGCGCGATCACCGTGTCGCGGGTCACCTGAGGGACCGGCGCCCGCCGCCACTCCCCGCGCACGAGCGCCGCCAGCGCGCGGTGTCGAGACGCGAGCCACGGCGCGGGCCGGCCCCCGTGCTGGACCACCTCGTCGAGGGCCCGCAGCGCGCTCGGCCCCTGGCCCGCGTGGATCAGGTTCAGCGCGGCGTTGAAGCTCGGGTCGGCCTCGGGCGGGAACGGCGCGAGCGCCTCCGACAGGGCGCGGTCGAGCTGCCCGCCGATCGGCGTCTGCGCCAGCCCGAGCGCGCGCAGCAGCACGTGCGCCTCGCCGTAGCGGTGGCGATCCACGAGCCGGCCCACCAGCGGCAGATCGAGCTGCGCGTCGCCCTCCCCTGCGAGCGGCTGGCCCATCTCGAGCAGCCCGAGCAGCTCGCGCACGCGCACGCTCCTGCGGTCGTGGCGCAGCAACGCGGCCCGCGCGAACGCCGCCGCGGACGCCGGGTCACCCCGTCGCCAGAGCGCGATGACCAGCTCGTCGACCGGGGGGAGCGCCGAAGCGGACTGCGCGGGGGTGTTCATGCGCGAGCCCTAACAGGCCGTTGAAGTACCGAGCCCGAAGGATCTCGGAGCGCGACGGCCCGGTTCTCGGTTCGGGGCGACGAGGGAATGCTTCAGCATTTTCGAGGAGACACGGGCCGAGAGACGGGTCGTCCCGCCCGAGAGACGAGGAGCGAGGTTCTTCAACGGACTGCTAGGCCTCGGCGGTCTCGACCGCGAGGGCGCCGTCCCGGATCGGCCGGAACCAGCGGAAGAAGAGGAACAGGTCGATCGCGATCGCGAGCAGACAGAGGAGCGAGAGGAGGAGCGCCCACGCCGAGCTGGAGGGGCCCTTCTCGGCCATCAGCAGGAACGACTCGCTCGTGACGGGCAGACCCATGTCCCGATCGAGGTGCTCGGCCGCGGCGCCGATGCGCCCCCCGAGCTGACCGAAGGTGACGAGCCGGCCGCTGAACTCGTGGCGGGCGAGATCGGCGTCAGCGGCCACCTGGACGTAGACCGTGCGCTGGCCCGCGAGCGGGAACACGACGTATTCGGTGCCGCTCAGCACTCGCCGATACCGCACCGCGCGGCTCATCATGGGCGTCCCGGCGACCCGGACCATCGAGTTCGAGCGCAGATCCGCCGGGTCCAGCTCCGTGACGTCGCCCAGATCGGTCGTCTCCGGATCGGAGAGGAAGAAGGCGACCTCGTGGCGCAGCGAGAGCGCCAGCGTCGCCGCCCCGACCACGACCAGCGCCATCAGCACCAGCGTCAGGGCGCGGCGCGAGCGCGGCGGCTCCGGGAGCATCAGCAGCTCCGGATCCACCCCATCGTCACGCGTGTCTTCGGCCTCGGTCACGTCTCCTCGGACAATCTTCGAGCCCGGATGTTCGGGCGGCCTGAAGGGTAGCGCCGCAAAAGGCTCGGGATCCAACGCAAAGAGCCCCGACCCGCTCCATCAGGGAGGGCCGAGGCTCGTGGCTGGCGCCGGGCGCGCTCAGGCCGTGGCGCGGCGCTTGGCCGCCTTGTACCAGTCGAGCAGACGCGGGGTCGGCCAGCGGCCGAGGCGCTCCTTGTAGCCCTCGTCCTTGCGGTTCTCGACGTCGCAGATCTCGCCGATCAGCTTGTCGCGGCCGCCCATCTCCTTCACCTCGGTCAGCACCGCGTGGAGGTGGAGCAGCTTCTTGTTGGAGACCCGCTCGAGGCCCTTGTCTTCGTTGACGCGGTCGAGGAAGAGGTCGTCGTTGGCGAGGTCCTGGACCGCCTTGACGAGGTCGGCCTTGGAACCGAACTGGTCCTTGACCTGTGCGAGGGGGGAAGCCTTCATCGTTCTACTCCTGAGGGCGCTCGTCTTGCGCCGGGCCGGGCTAACTAGCACGCCCTGCGAGGGAGGCGCAAGGCGGGCCCGAGATCGGCCCCCAGCCTGGGCGCCGCCGCGGAATTCTGCATGATTTCCGCGAGCGGATCACGGATGCGCCCTCTGCCTCACAGCGTCCATTGCCGGGACCTGCTCGCTCGTTCACCATGGGCCCCTTCCCCCGGCCGCCCATGCCCACCGCCGAGCTCGTCCACCTCCACGTCCACTCCGAGTTCTCGATGCTCGATGGGGCGATCCGGATCCCCCAGCTCGTCGAGAAGGTGCGCGAGCTGGGCATGCCCGCGGTCGCGCTCACCGACCACGACAACATGCACGGGGCGGTGCGCTTCTTCCGGGCCTGCAAGGCGGCGGAGATCAAGCCGATCCTCGGCTGCGAGGTGTCCTTCACGCCCGGGCGGCGGGACGACGAGACCAACCGGCGCCAGCACCACCTGGTGCTCCTCGCGGCGAGCCAGGAGGGCTATCAGAACCTGGTGCGGCTCGACAGCCGCGGCTGGGTGGAGGGGGCGAACAAGCCGCGCATCGACTTCGAGGTGCTGGCCGAGCACGGCAAGGGGGTCATCGGGACCACCGCCTGCATGGGCGGCTACGTCTCGCAAGAGATCCTGATGAAGGGCGAGGCGGCGGGGCGGGAGGCCCTCGGCCGCCTGAAGGACTGCTTCGAGCCCGGCCACTTCTTCGTGGAGCTGCAGGACCACGGCTTCCCCGAGCAGGAGCCGCTCAACGACATCCTGAACGAGCTGGCCAAGGAGCTGGACCTGCCGGTCGTGGCCACCAACGACTGCCACTACCTCTTCCGCGAGCAGGCCAAGCCGCAGCTCGCGCTGCAGTGCATCGCGGCCGGGCGCCCGCTCGAGGAGATGTCGCGGGCCCACCACGGCTCCGACCGCATGTACCTCCTGAGCCCGGAGGAGATGGCGCAGACCTTCCGCCATCTCCCCGAGGCGCTCGCGAACACGATGCGCATCGCAGAGATGTGCGGCGGCGCGTGCGACCCGCTCAGCAAGCCCAAGCTCCCGCGCTTCGCCCTGCCCGAGGGCATGAGCGAGGCCGAGTACCTGAAGAAGATCAGCCACGACGGCCTGAACGCCCGCTTCGACGAGCTGACCAAGATCGGGCGCAACCTCGACGTCGGCGCGTACCGCGAGCGGCTCGATCTCGAGCTCGGGATCATCGAGTCGATGGGGTTCCCGGGCTACTTCCTCATCGTCCAGGACTTCATCAACTGGGCCAAGAAGCAGCACATCCCGGTCGGGCCGGGCCGCGGCTCGGGCGCGGGCTCGCTCGTCGCCTACTCGCTGCGCATCACCGACCTCGACCCGATCCACCACGGCCTGCTGTTCGAGCGGTTCCTGAACCCCGAGCGCGTGTCCATGCCCGACTTCGACGTCGACTTCTGCATGGACCGGCGCGACCAGGTCATCGACTACGTGCGCGAGAAGTACGGCGAGACCAGCGTCGGGCAGATCGCCACCTTCCATCAGCTCAAGAGCAAGAGCGTCGTGCGCGACGTCGGCCGCGTGATGGGCATGGCCCCCGCCGACGCCGGCCGCATCGCGGCGCTCATCCCCGAGCCCATCCAGGGCAAGACCGTCCCGATCAAGAAGGCGCTCGAAGAGGAGCCGCGCCTCGACGCCATCTACAAGGAGGACGCGGGCGTCAGGGACCTCCTCGACACCGCGATGGAGCTCGAGAACCTGAACCGCCACGCGGGCATGCACGCGGCGGGCGTGGTGATCAGCGAGGGGCCGCTCTGGGACCACGTCCCGGTGTTCTGCCCCGAGCCCAAGGTCTACGTCACCCAGTACGACAAGGACGACGTCGAGGCGGCGGGGCTCGTCAAGTTCGATTTCCTGGGCCTGAAGACCCTCACCGTGATCGACGTCGCGGTGCAGCTCATCGACAAGCGCCCCGACCGGGAGGGCAAGCCCTTCGACCTGGCGGGCATCCCGATGGACGACCCGGCGACCTTCGCGCTCCTGCAGTCGGGCGAGACCACGAACGTCTTCCAGCTCGAGAGCTCGGGCATGCAGCAGCTCTTCCGGCAGCTCAAGCCGGACTGCTTCGAGGACATCGTCGCCGCGGTGGCGCTCTATCGTCCGGGCCCGCTCGGCACCGGCATGGTCGAAGACTTCGTCCAGCGGAAGCACGGGCGGATCAAGGTCGAGTACCCGAACCCGGTCCTCAAGGAGACCCTCCAGGACACCTACGGCGTCATCGTCTACCAGGAGCAGGTCATGCAGATCGCGCGCGTCATGGGGGGCTACTCCCTCGGCGGCGCGGACATCCTGCGGCGCGCGATGGGCAAGAAGAAGGAGTCGGAGATGGCGAAGCAGCGCGCCGTCTTCGTCGAGGGCGCGGGCAAGCAGGGCCACGCCCCCGAGGAGGCGGGCCGCATCTTCGATCTCGTCGCCCACTTCGCCGGCTACGGCTTCAACAAGTCGCACTCCGCGGCGTACGCGCTCATCACGTACCAGACCGCGTTCCTCAAGACGCATTACCCGGTGGAATTCGTCGCCGCGACGCTGACGGCCGACAAGGACAAGACCGACAAGGTCGTGCGCACCGTCGCCGAGGCGCGCTCGATGGGCATCACCGTCCTGCCGCCGGACGTGAACCAGTCGGAGATCGACTTCACCGTCGTCTACGAGCCGAAGCCCGCGCGGGTGAAGCGCCGCAAGAGCCGCCCCGTCGCGATGGGCGGCGAGGTGCGCGACCCGTGGGGCCCGAAGATCCGCTTCGGCCTCGGCGGCGTGAAGGGCATCGGCAGCGGCGCGCTCGAGGCGGTCTTCGAGGCGCGCTCGATGACGCCCGAGGGCGAGCCCTCCGAGGACGGAACGCAGCAGCCGTTCACGGACGTCTTCGACTTCACGAGCCGCGTCGACCTGAAGCGTGTCAACAAGGGTGTCGCCGAAGCGCTCGTTCAGTGCGGCGCCTTCGACACCGTGCACGCGGAGCTGGGGGTGCACCGCGCCGCCGCGCACGCGGGCATCGAGGCGGCCATCGAGCGGGGCAAGCGCGCGAGCGCCGACCGCGACGCGGGGCAGACGAGCCTCTTCGGCCTCCTCGAGCCGGCCCAGGCCCGCGCGGTGGCGAGCAGCGGCTCGAGCGCCTTCCCTTCCGTCGAGCCGTGGGATCTCAAGGAGCTGCTCGCCCGCGAGAAGGCCACCCTCGGCTTCTACGTCTCGGGCCACCCGCTGCAGCGCTACGCGAGCGAGCTGAAGCGCTTCTGCGACGCCGACACCGTGACCGTGGCGGGCCGCAAGGGGGGAGAGCGCGTCGTGCTCGGCGGCTCGGTCGAGGGCTACCGCGAGCGTCAGACCAAGAGCGGCGGCAAGATGGCGTTCTTCCACCTCGAGGACGCCGAGGGCCGCGTGGAGGTCATCGTCCGCAGCCGCAACCTGGACGAGGCGCGCGAGGCGCTGACCTGCGGCGACCCCATCCTGCTCACGGCGGACGTCAAGTTCGAGTTCAACCGACAGGCCGACAGCGAGGGCCCCGAGGAGACCAAGCTCGTCCTCATGGAGGCCGCGCCGCTCGCCGAGTCGCTGCGCGCCCGCACCAAGGCCGTGCGCCTGCGCCTCCACGTCGACCGCACGGACTCCACCAAGCTCGTCGGCCTC
>SHBB01000405.1 GCA_004213565.1 Sandaracinaceae bacterium | reverse complement strand
GCGCGCGCTCGCGGCCCTGCTCGAGGGCGTGCCGGTGCGCGTCAACCTCATCGACGTGAACGACGCGCGCGAGGACGGCTTCCGCCCCCCGACCGACGCGGAGCGCGACGCGTTCGTCGACGCGCTCCAGGTCCTGCGCGCGCCGATCGTGCGCCGCTACTCCGGGGGCAAAGAGAAGCACGCCGCGTGCGGCATGCTCGCCGCCGCGCGCGGCGCTTGAGGCGCTCGGCTCAGTCGGCCGCGCAGTCGTCGGCGCCGACGTCGTTCGCCGCGCCGCGGGGCTCGCCGTCGATGTCGTCCGTGACGTCGGAGACGGGCTCGCCCGCGCCGACCACCGCGGCCACGTCGCAGCTCGCGAGGTGGAGGTCGCCCGCGCTCGCGTCGGCGAACCAGCTCGCCTCCGCGTCGGTCACGTTGCCGCCGAGCGTCGCGCTGGCGCCGTTGCGAGAGCGGATCTGCTGGTTGACGAGGTTGTTCTGGATGCTCAGCCCGCTCGTCGTGTCGTAGCGGTACTCGATGGCGTTCGGGTACGGATCGCTCGAGGCGAAGAACACGGTGTTGTTCGTGATCTGCGTGTCCTGCCCGCGCTGGACCTCGATGCCCACGTCGTGCTCGCCGCCCGCGGAGCGATCGCTCCAGATCATGTTGTTGCG
The DNA here is from genome assembly GCA_004213565.1 of Sandaracinaceae bacterium. Lineage (GTDB taxonomy): Bacteria > Myxococcota_A > Polyangia > Polyangiales > Sandaracinaceae > JAVJQK01. Next base: position 8,756 of record SHBB01000405.1, on the reverse strand, counting down.
GATCACCGTGCCGTAGACCTGTTCGCGGAAGCCGAGCCCGATGCCGCGCGCGCAGTTGACGATGTGGTTGCGCTCGATGAGGTGACCCGAGCCGGACTCGCTGTCCCACATGTGGATCGCGTGCTCCGAGAGGCCGCCCGTGTAGGTCATGCCGCCGCGCTGGCCGGGCAGCTTGCCGTGGGCCGGGCGCTCGACGCCGCCGCGGTTGCAGTAGATGCCTTCGAAGTAGCTGTCGTGCACGTGCCAGTCGCGCGCGTCGTGGGTGTCGATGCCGCCCGTGTAGCAAGCGGTGTTGCCGTCCCTCGGCCCGTAGCCCCAGGCGTTATCGCGCCCGGCCTCGGTCATGCGGAACTGGCTGCAGCTCACCTCCACGCCGTCGACCCGCTGGTCGCCGCCGGGGCTCGCCTTGAGGAACTGCTGGCCGCCGTCGACCAGGTGCACGTCGTGGATCAGCACGTCGTCGCCGTTCGCCCACAGGTGGACCAGGTGGAAGATCGAGCGCCGCACGGTGAAGCCGGAGAGCACCACGCCGGGCGCGTCGATGGTGATCGAGGCGGTGCTGCCGTTGTGGTCGCGGTAGGCCGAGTCGATGATGACCGCCGTCGGGTCGCCCGAGGCGCTGCGGAGCGTGACGTTCGGGGTCCGGAAGTAGAGCCCGGTGTAGTTGCCGCCCGACGTCTCCGGCAGCGTGTAGGTCCCGTCCTGGAGCAGGATCGTGGTGCCCTCCGCCGCGTCGGAGACGACCTGCCGGAGCGTGCGGTTCCCGCCGCCCTCGACCGACACCATGCCGTCGCCCGCGGGCGAGACGGTGATCGTCTCGCCCGTCGCGGCCACGATCTCCGCCGTGCGCGCGTCACAGGCGGCCGGGGTGGGCATCGGCGTGCCGCCGTCGGGATCGATCGGGCCGCCGCCGTCGGGGTCCCGGCCGCCGTCGTCGCCCGGCGGCGCTCCGTCGGGCCGGACGGTGCTGCCGTCGGCGGGCGGGGTGACGGAGCCATCGGGGTTGGCGGGGGCGTCGTCGCAGCCGGCGCCGAGGACGAGCGCGGAGGCCACGAGGATCACGCGGAGAGGGGTGCTTCCAAGCATGCGCCGATCATACCGCGCGCGGGCCGGCTGTCTGCACCAGCCCGCGCCAGCTCTCCACCAAATCGCGCCAAGCGCCGCTGCGCCCCAGCCGTCACAGCTCAGCCGTCACAGCTCAGCCGTCACAGGAGGCGCAGAGCGCGGCCGGGAACGGCGGCGGGGTGAGCGCGCTCGCGACGACGTGCTCGCGGCCGGAGTCCGCGTCACCGCCGAACGAGTGGTCGGTGTCGGGGACGGGCAGGCCGGTCACCGCCGAGACCACGCCCGAGACCGTGACGCGGATGGGAGCGGCCCAGTCCAGCGCGGGATCACAGCGCAGATCGAACGAGGTGCCCCCGGGGCGCAGGAACAGGCAGGACGCTCCGTCCTGGGAGACGGTCAGCGCGTCCGCGCCCGTCGCCTCGGGCCCGAGCTCGACCGGGCCCGTGAACTCGACGCGCAGCAGATTCTCCTCGGGCTCGAGGAACCTCTGGAGCTCGGGCGTCGCGCGGCCGAACACACGCCAGGCGCGCGCGCCGTCGTCCATCGTGGTCCCGCCCCGGATCAGGTCGCCCTCGGGGTGGTCGTCCGCGGCCCACAGCACCACGTACCAGCGCTCCTCGAGCTCGGCCACGGTGCGGAGCTCGTAGACCCACGCGCCGTCGTCTCCCCCTGGCCGCGCGACCGCCTCGAAGTCCACGGCGTCGAGCTCCGGGAGGGTCCGCAGCTCGATCTGTTCGGGCCCGAGCTCGACCGTGGCGTAGACGGTGAGGGTCGTGTCGCTCACGCCCGCGGGCGGGCCCGCCTGCACCGTCCCCTCGAAGGTAGGAGGCACCTGGGTGCAGCCGCACAGGCCGAGCTGCGCCAAGAGCAACCCGAGTGAGCAGGTCGACGTCGTGTTCATCGGAACTGACGTTACCTCGTCCGCCGCGCCGGATCCAGGCGCTCAGCGTCGGCCGACGCGGCGGACCTCGAGCACGTCGCGGTGGCGGCCGATGCGATCGATGACCTGCGCGACCTGGTCGGCGCTCCGGCAGTCGAGGCTCAGGCGAATCGAGGCGGCCTTGCCGCGGTCGCTCTCGGCGCGCGCGCTCTGGATGTTCACGCCGATGGCGGTCACCAGCTTGCTCAGCTCACCCATCAGCCCCGCGCGGTCGTTCGCCTGGACGAGGATCTCGACCGCGTGCCGCTGCCCGGCGTCTTCGCCCCAGTCGATCTCCACCAGCCGCTCGGGCTCGGGCGTGCCGAGGATGTTGGGGCAGCGGCGGTGGTGGATCACGACGCCGCGCCCGCGCGTGACGAAGCCGACCACGTCGTCGCCGGGCACGGGGCTGCAGCAGCGCGCGCGCCGCCCCATGACCTCGTCCGAGCCGTCGATGCGCAGCCCCGACGCGGTCTGCCGCGTGGGCGGCGGGGGCGGCGTGGAGGGGAGCCGCGGCGGCTCGGGCGGCGCCTTCTCCCGCTCCAGGGTCAGCGCGGCCGAGGACACCGAGTGCGCGTTGCGGTCGCCGTATCCCACCGCGGCGTAGAGGTCGTCGGGCGTGGGGTAGTCGAGCGCGGTCGCGATCTCCTCGATCGTCGCGTGCGCGAGATCCAGCCGCGCCAGCTCCCGCTCCACCATCTCCTTGCCGAAGCGGATCGACTCGCCGCGCCCCTGCTTGCGGAAGAACGCGCGGACCTTGCTGCGCGCGCTCGCCGTCTTCAGGAAGCCGAGGGTCGGGTTCATCCAGTCGCGGCTCGGCTGCGGCTCCTTGTGGGTCAGGACCTCCACCCGGTCGCCCGTCTTCAGCCCCGTCTCGAGCGGCACGATGCGCCCGTTGATCTTCGCGCCGCGGCAGCGATGGCCGACCATCGTGTGCACCCGGTAGGCGAAGTCGAGCGGCGTCGCGCCGACCGGCAGGTCGATCACGTCGCCCGCGGGAGTGAAGACGTAGACCTGGTCCTCGAAGATGTCGGTCTTGAGCGACTCGATGAACTGATGCGGGTCCGAGACCTCGCGCTCCCAGTCCATGAGCTGCCGGAGCAGCATGAACTTGTCTTGCGGGCCTTTGCCTCCGCCGCCCTCCTTGTAGGCCCAGTGCGCGGCCACACCGAACTCGGAGAGCTGGTGCATCTGCTCGGTGCGGATCTGCACCTCGACCGGCCGGCCGCCGGGGCCGATGACCGCGGTGTGCAGCGACTGGTAGCCGTTGTCCTTGGGCTTGGCGACGTAGTCGTCGAACTCGCTCGGGATGGGCACGAAGGTCGAGTGGACCAGGCCGAGCACCCCATAGCAGTCCTGCAGCCGCTTGGTGATCACGCGCACCGCGCGGAGATCGTAGAGCTGGTCGAACTCCAGGTCCTTGCGCTGCATCTTCTTGTAGATGCTGTAGATGTGCTTCGCGCGGCCCTTGATGGAGGCCTCGATGCCCTCCTCCGCGAGCTTCTCCTCGAGCACCGCGACGACCTGGTCGATGAACGCCTGCCGCTCGTCGCGGCGCTCGGCGAGCAGCCGCTTGATCTCCGCGTAGGTGTCCGGCTCGAGCTCGCGCAGCGCGAAGTCCTCGAGCTCCCACTTGAGCTGCCAGATCCCGAGCCGGTTCGCGAGCGGGGCGAAGACGTCGAGCGTCTCCCGTGCGTAGCGCTGCCGCTCCTCCTGGCTCCAGGTCTCCTCGCGGATGGCGCGGATCCGCTGCACCCGCATCGCGAGCACGATCATCACGACGCGCACGTCGCGCGCCATCGCGAGGAACATCTCGCGCAGCGTCTCGGCCGCCTCCTCTTCGATGCGGTCCCAGCGGATGCTCGCCAGCCGCTGCACCCCCGCGAGGAGCCGCGCGACGTCCTCGCCGAGCGCCTCGGTGACCTGCTCGAGGGGCAGCGCGCCCTCGATGAACGCGCGCGCGGTGAGCGACGCGGCCACCGCCGAAGGATCCAGCCGCAGCCGGGCGAGCACCTCCGCCGTGTCGAGCGCGTGCTTCACCGCCTCGGGCTCGCGGCCCTCGTAGCGCGCCTGCACCAGCTCGAACGCCCGGCTCACCACCGCCGCGTCGGCGTCGGGGTGATGCTTGGCCAGGCGGCTGAGGAGGGCCTCCGGCTGCGTCGCGGGTGCGGTCATCGCGCTGGAGGGCTAATCGAGGCCGGCCCGGAGCGCCAGCGCGGCCTACCGAGCCGTGGGCGGGGGGAGGAAAGGATCTGGCGATCGTATCTACGGTCCCGACTCGAGGACAGCGGCTGGCCGGCAGAGTCGGGCAACCAACGGGAGGCGATCGGTGGGAAAGTACGACGGACTGGACGAAGCGGCGTTGATCGCGGCCTGGAACGCCGCCAAGGCGGGGGTGAACAAGCCGATCCTGAAGGCGCTCGCGGCGCACGGCACTCCCTCGGCGGCGGAGTTCGTGCACGGCTGCATTCAGAAGCAGGCCACGTCTCGCGGCGCTCACTCGGTGATCGAGGTGCTGATCTCGATGGGCGCCCCCGCGGCGCCCTGGCTCGTCCGGTTGATCACCTACCCGGACTCCGTCCAGGACGCGCGCGTACGGGAATGGGTGGCGGCCCTGGGCGCGATGGGAGAGGCGGGGGTCGCGGCCGCGCGGGTGGGTCTCGCGGAGGCGCTGGAGAGATACCGGGGGCTCTGGGACCAGACGCAGGCTCAGCTGGAGTCGTTGCCCGTGGAGGTGAAGGAGATCGTCTGGGCGGCCGTCCGGGTACCGTGGAGCGTCACGCTCGGCGACGGTGACCGCCAGGCGCTCGAGGGTCGCGCGGAGCTGCTCGAGGACTGGCTGCCCCACCTCCTCCCCGAGATCCGCAGCGCGGACCTCGCGGTGCAGCATCGCTCCCGTCTCCTGAACGGCGCGGCGTCGGCCATCGAGAACCTGTCGCTGGTGGTCGGCGAGCCGCTGGAGCCACGTCGCCCCGAGCCCTCGGGCAGCCTGGGTCTCCACCGCGTGTGAACTAGCGTCCCCGACGCCTGCCCCCCAGCAGCGCACTTCGCGCCAACGTTGCGCTCGAACGCGCCGCGCGCTCGCGGTGAGCCGGAACCGAGCGCAAGCTCGCGGCATGAGATGGATTCGTTCGGTCTCGGCGCTCCGCGCCTCGCTGGCTGGCTGCCTCCTGCTCGGAGCCGCGGGTTGCACGAGCGGGCACACCTGCCCTGCGCCGGAGTCGGTGCCGGCGGGGCGCGAGGCGCTCGCGGCGGACATCCCTGCGTCGGCGCGTCTCTGCAACGGCAGCACGCTCAGCTTCGAGGGATACGACGGCAACCGGGAGGCCGCTCACGCGCTGGAGGAGCGACTGCACGAGCGAGGGTGGACGGGGCAGCTCGGCGCCGACCTCAGAGGCGACTTCGTCAAGGGCGACGAGCGGGTCCACATCTCCTTCGACGAGGTCTCGGAGGGCGTGACCGCGGGTGTGATGGTCTATCGCTGATCGCGCGGCGCTCGCTCGAGGGCCGCGACGACGCGCGCTTGCTGCACCAGGAGCCCCTGCGCCTCCGCGGAGCCGGGGGCGCGCGCGAGGGCGAGGTGCAGGGCCGCGCCGTCGAAGAGCACGTCGGTGACCATCGGGTCCAGGGCGGCGATCGCGGCGCCCACCTCGGGGTGGGAGAGCAGCGCGTGGGCTCCCTCGGAGGGCGCTCCCGTCACGATGAAGCGGCCGTCGTAGGCGGCGCCCGCGAAGAACATCGGCGCCTGCGGGCACACCTCCCACGCGCGCGCCACCGCGCGGCCGTAGAGGAGGCCGTAGTGGACCGCGACGCCGCCGCGCGCGGTCGAGTGGAGCGCGAAGCGGAGCGCGAGCGGGCGGCCCACGCTCATCCGGAGATACGCGCGCGCGTCGTCGGCCGCGTCGGCCAGGTCCAGGCTCACGGCCCGGCCCGCGTGGTGAGAGGGGATCGTCGTCGCCACCGGCCCGCTCGCGGGCGCGCGGGCGCGGTTCGGCGGCAGGGCGTCCGCGCGCGCCTCGAGCTTCTCGGCGAGCTGCGCCGTCCAGCCGAGCATGTGATGGCAGGCCTCGTGCGAAGTGAAGAGCTGGTCGACCGTCACCTCCACCGCCGCGTCCGTGACGCAGCCCTTGCCGCCCGCCTGTCGCAGCGTGCGCGTCAGCCACGCGATGTCGTGCTCGGCCATCCAGCCGTCGAGCTCGGGGCACGAGCGCCCGACCGTCAGGCCGAGGCCGAGCGGCCGGCGGAAGTCGACGCGGAACAGGAGCGCGTGACCGCGTGAGTGGGCCAGGCTGGGCTCGCGCTGCCCGGCGTGCCCGACGCCGAGGCTCCACGCCCGGCCGTCCACGTCGCCCCCGAACCAGCCGAGCCCACGCCGGGTCAGCCCGTGCCGGGCGGCGACGGGGGCGAGGTGTCGCTCGACCGCCCCGCGATCGACCGCGTGCTCCATCAGGGCGGCCGACGCGCCCGGCGCGAAGGTGTTCATCACGCGCTGGTTGAGCTCGAACGTGCGGCTGTAGGCGAGCCAGGTGAACGCGCTGAGGCCCGCGAAGAAGGCGAACGACGCGAGCATGCCCAAGATGTCCCAGATGTCCATGGCCTGCCCCATCGGCGCTCGCCGCCGTCGGTTGCGTAGCATGTGAAGCGCTCACTGTGCCGCCGAGTGGCGGACGAAGTGACGCCCCGGCGCGAGGGGGGCGCGCCGGGGCGTCGAGGGGGTCATCGGAGAGGGCGAGGCGCTCAGGCCTCGGCCGGGTCGACCGGCGCGACGGGGGGGATCGGCTGGTCGAGATCGACGTCGGGGCTCGGAGGCGGCGGGGTGGGGGCGCTCGCGGCGCGACGGTTCGCCTCGCGCTGAGCCTCGATGGGGGCGACGGCGCGGCGGAAGCGCGCCACGCTGGCCTCGTCGTCGGGCTCGACCTCGCCCACCAGGATCCGGCCGTAGTCGGAGATCGCGCTCGCGAGGGCGTCGATGGCGTCGCGCAGCGCGGTGCTCTCGGCCTGGCTCTCCACGTCGCGACCGAGGCCCAGCGCCTCGCCGTAGGCCTCGTGCGCGCGGCGCACGAAGGCGAGCTGCTCGGGGCCGATGAGCGCGTCGATCTGCGCCGCGAGGCCCTCCTCGTCGAGGCGCTCGAGCAGCACGTCGCTCTCGGCCCACTCCCGCCGGCCGGCGAGCTTGAGGAAGCGGGTGCCGTCCGGGAAGACGCGCGAGACCAAGAGGCGCGCGCGGTCGCCGACCTCCGAGCCGACGATGCGCGCCTTGGCCTCGATCGCCTCCCGGACGCCGAGCCACGCGCTCCCGAAGGTGGCGTTGAACACGCCGAGGTCGGCGCCGCTCTCCGCCTGCCGCCGCTTGACGATGGCCCGCAAGCCCTCGCCCGTCTCGCGGACCGTGACCAGTCGTCGGTGCAGCCGCTCGCTCGGGTCGTCGGGCGCGTGCTCCAGGATGTCCTTCGCGAGGAACACCCCGGACTGGCCGTCGAAGCGGGGGGCGAGGAAGTGGTTCGAGAAGTCTGCCATGGGGGTCTCCTTCGCGGCGCCGTCACCCGAGACACCACGCCCCGCGAGCTCACCGCGTCTGCAAACCCACCCATCGCGGCGGCGCGCCGACGGTTGCTTCGCGAATGACAGAAAGTGAAAATTCAGACTTCTCCGCGAAAATCATGCGCGAGAGGTCCGAATTTTGACATTTTGTCGTGATTTGAGCCCCGAAAGCCTGATTTCTCACCTCAGGGGCCGAGCGGAGAGCGGCGGCCTCCTTCGCGTGCTTCCCGAAGGCGTCCTCGTGGCGGTCGGCACGGCGGCCACGAATCCATCGACGTAGGTCATGTTCGGCTCTCCTCGGTTGGGGGGACGAGGGTGGGACGATCGGGGGGGCGCGGAAATCATCGGCGCTCGTCCGGGATGTCGCCGAAGCGCTCCTCGGCGCAGTCGAGGTGGTGCCAGTGCGTGACGCTCCGGCCCGGTCGGGGCGAGCGCACGCGTCGGCCGTAGCGTAGCTCCCCGTGGGAGATGCGACCGCCGCAGACGCGACAGCGCGAGCGGCCGCTCCGGGCGCGCTCCACGAACCCGGGCGCGCCGCCGTCGAGGTCGATGTGATCGGAGGCGGCCCAGTCGGCGGCGCCGAGGTAGGCCCAGGGGAACGAGCGCTTCTCGGCCGCGTGGTGAAGGAGGAAGGCGCAGGCGCGGCCGTCCTCCAGCCAGGGCGTCACGCGCAGGCGGCCTCCGTCCGCGGTGATCACCTCGCTGCCGAGCCAGCGGTCGCCGACCCTCGACCAGGTCACGCGCCGCAGGGCGCGCCACGGGACCACCACCCACCCGGAGCGCGTGCGGGCGTGGAGCGCGTCGCGGTGGAGGCGCACCTCCAGGACGAGGTCGCGGCGCAGCGCGTGCCCGAAGAGCGCCGCCGCCAGACCGCCGGTGATCACGCCCATGACGAGGGCGCCGAGGGCGCGCACCGGGTCGAAGGGCAAGAGCAGGGCGGCCGCCGCGAGCGGCAGGAGCAAGAAGGCGGCGCAGCCCACGTCCCGGGCGAGCCGACCCCCTCCGAGCGCGTAGCCCGCGATCGGCCCCTCCTCCCAGTCGCGCTCTTTGCTCATGGTCGTTCAGAGTACGCGGCGCGCGAGCGGAGCTTCCAGGCGCGGCGTCTAGGCCCAAATCCAGCGCCTCGTTCCACGATGCGCCTGTATTTGGGGCTAGAAGCGCCGCAGGCGCGTCGTTTTCGGGTGAAGCGAAGGCGGCTTTGCCGCCGCAGCGAGGGGCTTTTGCGAAAAGC
>SHBB01000404.1 GCA_004213565.1 Sandaracinaceae bacterium | reverse complement strand
CCTCAACTTCACCGACGAGATGCGCGGCCGCGTCGGCCTCCCGGGCGGCGTCCAGGAGATCGAGGAGCTGCGCAAGAGCGGCGGCGCGCGCAAGGCCCAGGGCTACTACCAGGTCAAGCTGAACGACACCTCGCGCGGCAAGGTCGTCATCGGCGACACCACGCTGCTCTTCCAGTTCGTCGTCCCGCCGCCCGTGCAGCCCCGCCCGCAGCTCCCGGCCGCGGTCGTCGGCGGCTTCATCGCGGGCATCGACTGGCTGTTCACGGCCTTCGTGATGTTCTCCTTCATGACCCACTTCGGGTTCGTCATCTATCTGGAGAACGCCGACTGGCCGGTGGAGCCGACCATCGCCACCATCCCGGATCGCGTCGCCGAGCTCATCTTCAACGAGCCCGAGCCGCCCCAGGAAGAAGAGGTCGAAGAGGTCGAGGTCGCCGAAGAGGTCGAGGAGGCGGTCGAAGAGGTCGCCGAGGCCCCGACCCAGCAGCAGGAGCAGCCCTCGAGCCAGAGCGAGCCCACGAGCAGCAGCGGCGAGAGCCGCGCCGACTCCGACGCGCGCCTCGCGGTCGAGGAGGCCCAGGCCCAGGTCGAGCAGATGCTCCTCGGCGCCCTCGGCGGCGCGGACGGCGCGTTCCAGGACGTGCTCGCGGGCGGCGCCGTCACGGGCAGCGCCGAAGACGTGCTCGCGCAGGCCGAAGGCGTCGGCGTCGCGACCAGCGCCGAAGGGGGCAGCCTCCGGGAGCGCGGCGGCGGCGGACGCGTGGGGGGCCGCACCGCGGGCCTCGGCGGCCTCCAGGCGCGCCAGGGTGGCGCAGGCCAGCAGCAGCAGGAGGGCGAGCGGATCGTCGAGCGCGTCATCCGCGGTCGCGTCAACGCGGGCGCCCTCGAGGACGAGAGCGGCTCGGGCGTCTTCGACCCGAGCATCGTCACCCGCCAGATCCGGGCGCGCATCCGCGCCATCCAGACCTGCTACGAGCGTGAGCTCCGCAACAACCCCACGCTCGCGGGCCGGGTCCTCGTGCGCTTCACCATCCAGCCCACCGGCACCGTCAGCGGCGCCACGGCGCAGGAGAACACCACGGGCAGCCCCGCGGTCGCCAGCTGCGTCGTGAACACGATCCGCCGCTTCCGCTTCAACCCGGGTCCGGAGGGCGGAAACGTCACCTTCGCCTACCCGTTCGTCTTCGCCCCACAGCAATAGCGAGGGCAGGGCGATCTCCCCTGAGAGGCGCGGGCTCCGGCTCGCGCCTCTTCACGTTTCCGGCCCAGTCTGGACCCATCTGGACCCATCTGGACCCTTGGTCCCCGAACGCGAGGGGCTAGGGCACCCAGCACGGTTCTGAACACGCGAGAGCCCCGGTGCAACGCATCTTCGGAACACCGGCGGGACCACTCGAATGACGCAGAACGACTCGACAAACGCACCAATCCGATGCGTTGACTTGGCAGCGCCCGCCGATATACTCGGCACCCTATTCGGGAGGGGATCCCATGCTTGACGGACGACGAGCGCTCATCGCGCTCCTCGTGGGGGCCTTGCTAGGAGCCACTGGCTTCGGCATCGCCATCGCGCAGGACGCGGAGAACGAAGTAGAAGAAGGCGACGTCGACGGTGACGTGGAGGGCGAGCTCCCCGTTCGCCGTCGCGCACAGCTCTCTCCCCAGGAGCAGCTGGCCGAGGCCGAGCGCCTCGAGGAGCGCGGCACCCAGATCAGCCGTCGCGTCCTGGCCATGCTCGACGAGGCCCGCCGCGAGCGCGACATCATCCGCGTCACCTGCCTGAACGACAAGCTCACGCAGATCAACGCGCGGCTGCGGCAGCTCCAGAGCCGCAAAGAGACCCTCGAAGAGGCCATCAACATCCGGGACGGCGAGCGGCGCAACCACGAGTTCACCGTCATCACCGTCATCGGCCAGGCCTTCCGCACCCTCGAGCAGGAGGCCAACTCCTGCATCGGCCAGGACATCTTCGAGACCGGCACCACGCGCGTCGTGACGGACATCGACCCGGGCACACCGGAGGAGGACCTGGTCATCCAGGATCCCGGCCCACCGAGCGTCCCGTTCATTCCGCCTCCCGCGAGCGTGGGCGAGTAGGACGAGACGTCCTCGGATGACTGGACTCGGGCACGTGCTTCGACGCCCCATGGAGACCCCCTTGCGTTACTTTCGTTGGCTTGCTTGCCTGAGCGTGGCCCTCGTGACGGCCTTCGCGGTCCTTCCGTCCGGCGCGGCTGCGCAGGCCTGGATGTCGGACCGGTCGCGCACGGAGGGGCCGGGCTTTCGCGTTGGGGACTTCGAACTCCACCCTGGCCTGGGCGTCGAGATCGGGTACGACTCGAACCTCTACTACTCGGACGACGACGAGGTCTTTCCGGTCGTCGACACCGGAGTGCTGCGAGCTACCGCGCATCTGCTCTTCTCGACGCGCGGTGCGCAGCGGCGCCAGGAGGGCGAAGCGGGGGGCGGCGAAGCGAACAACCAGAACGCGTCGCTCCCGAGTGTCACCTTTCGAGGCGGTGTGAGTGGCGCGTTCTATACCTTCTTCAACGATCTCGACCGCAGCAACATGGAGGTTGACGCCAGCCTCGCGCTCGCCATCCTCCCCGGCCGCGCCTTCTCCGTCAGCCTCACCGAAGAGTTCGGCCGCTCGATTCGTCCGTTCACCGAGAACTCGATGACGAGAGTTAGCTACGCCCGTCTGCAGAACGACGTCGGGCTCCAACTCAACTTTGCGACCCCTGGCGAGGTCCTCAAGATCACCCCGGGCTACCGATTTGGGCTGACGTTCTTCGAGGACGCGTTCTTTCAGTGGGGAAACCGGTTCACGCACACCGTGTCCCTCACGGAGACCTTCCGATTCCTCCCTCAGACGGCCATCGTGCACGACACGAGTTTCGTCGCTCTGGACTACTTCGGCGACGCCTCCATGGCGCCAGTCCTCACGAACGACGCCTACACCCTCCGGTCCCGGATCGGTCTCAACGGCGCTCTGACCTCCAACTTCTCCTTCCTCGCCATGGTCGGCTATGCGGCGGGTTTCTTCGAGTCTGGGCTGGCCTCGTACGACCAAGAGTACGAGTCGGTCGTGGCTCAGGTCGAAGCTCGCTGGCAGATCTCCGAGCCCACTCGGCTCACGTTCGGCTACGAGCGCGACTTCCAGCCGTCCTTCATCGGCAACTGGTATCGACGCGATCGCGGCTACGCCACCTTCCAATGGCTCATCGACGGTCGCTTCATGCTCGGGACGGAGGCTGGCTTTGGTCACTACGAGTTCGGGCGAATCGTCCAGCCGGATGGGATGGCGTTGGGCACGACGCTGACTCGCGGGGACTATCGGCTCGACGTCTCGCTCTTCGGCGAGTACCGGTTCACGGACTGGTTGGGGCTGAACGCGACGCTGCAGTACACCGGAGCGTTCACCGACTATCAGTACCGGGTGGCTACTCCTCCTCCTGACATGGCCATCATCGACCCCGCCGGGTTCAACAAGTTCCAGGCGTGGTTCGGCGCCCGAGTGTTCTACTGAGCGGATGAACGCGTGGGGCTCGCGCAGTCACCAACGCAGTCGATGTATCGTTCGTCCATTTCGCTGGCCGTGCTGGCGGCCGCCTTGCTCGCGGTCGGGTGCGGGCCGACCGGGCTCTCAACCCCGCCTCCGTCCACCGACCACGATGACACGACCCTAGGGGCTGGCGACGTGTTCGACGTGCGCGTCTACGGCGAGGCGGACCTCTCGACGAACTACCGGGTGGCGCAGGATGGGACCATCGACTTCCCGTACATCGGCCGCGTCGAAGTCGCCGAGCTCGAGCCCACGCAGGTGGCCGACCTGCTCGAACGTCACCTCCAGGAGAGCGACGTCCTGGTTCGTCCGCAGGTCTCGGTCCTGGTCACCGAGTACAACAGCAAGCGCGTGAGCGTCTCCGGCGCAGTCCGAACGCCCGGCAACTACACGATCAGCCCTGGCCTGACGGTCCTTCAAGCCGTCCAGCTCGCAGGTGGGACCACCGACCTCGCCAGTAGGGATGGGGCAATCGTCACACGGCGCGTAGACGGGCGCATGCGGCGCTACGCAGTGCCTTTGGACCAGATTACAATGGGCGCTCGTGAGGACTTTCGGGTCCGGGCGGGTGACATCCTGTTCGTGCCCGAGCGTCCCTTCTGACGCGGCCGCGAGCCAAGCTCGACCGACAGTGACAGTGGTAGGAGGGGGCGTGCCCAGCCCCCGGCGCTGCAATGTATCGTGCGACCTCCGTTCCCGTCGGGCACGGAGGTCATTCATCATCAGGCTGGCCGGGTCATGAGACGTGGCTTCGGCCTCGGTCGGGACCGAATCCGGCTTCGCCGGGGATGCGTGGTCCTTGCCGACCTGGATGGACTACTCCGCGGGTGCGGTCGGGCGCCCGACGACGCGGCCGATTACGTCTTCCCTCGGCCGCGCGACGAGGGCGACTTCATGGCCATGGTGGCGGCCATCAAGTTCTTCTGGATGAACGAGGCGCCCTCGCTGCCGCCGCCTCCGCCCGCCGCGCCCAGCCTGCCGAGCGTCCCGCCGCGCCGGCTCTCACAGACTACTCCGCGGGTGCGGTCGGGCGATCGCCTTCGTTCTCGTCGTCGTCGTCGTCGTCGGCCCTGGCCGTCTCGTAGTAGCCCTCGCGACGGTAGTAGTAGTAGTAGTCACCGCTGCCGTAGCCTTTGCGGCGAGGATCGATGTCGTTCAGGACCCCCCCGACCACCTTGGCGCCCACATCACGGAGCTGGCGCAGGGCGGAGGACAGCGCTTCGCGCGTCGTGCGATGAGCCTTTACCACGACCAGGGCCGCGTCCACTTGCGGTGCGAGCACGGCCGCGTCCGTAACGGCGCCAAGGGGAGGGCTGTCGAAGATCACGCGGTCGTAGTGCTCGAGGGCGTCACGGATGAGGGCATTGAACTTGTGGCTGTGGAGGAGCTCCGAAGGATTGGGCGGCACCGGCCCACACGGAAGGACATACAAGTTCGGAATGTCGGTCGTGGCTGCCACGGAGAGCAAGCTCTCCTCCCCCACGATGACCGAGGTAACGCCCCGGCTCCCCGACACGCCAAACGCACGATGAATGCGTGGCCGGCGGAGATCGGTGTCGATGACCAGCACCCGCTTGCCGCTCTGCGCGAGGGAGATGGCCACGTTGGTGGTGACCGTTGTCTTCCCTTCGCGCGGGCTCGCGCTCGTGATGACGAGAGAGCGGATTGGGTCATCCGCGCTCATGAACGTGAGGTTGGTTCGGATCGTCCGGCAACACTCGGCAGCAGCGCTCATGGGGTGCGTGTGAACGAACAGGTCGCGTGAGGGACCATCATCCGCGCTGCTTCGCGCTCGCCGCCGGCGCTGGGCCTTGGAGGCGTAGGCGGGCTGTGCCTCGAACCCCTCCTCAATCCGAGGAAGGATGCCCAGAATCGTCATCCCCAACGCCTCGACGTCAGCCACCGTCTTCAGCCGGCGGTCGAGGCGTCCGAGCAGGAAGGCGAGCGCAAGTCCGAGCGCGAGGCCGGCGCCGACGCCCGCAGCCGCGTTGACGCTGAAGCGCGGACTGATCGGAGCGGTCGGGAGGAGCGCCTCGTCCAGCCGTCGAACATGGGTGGAGCGAAACATACGCGTGAGGTCGGTCTCGGTAGTCCGCTCGAGCACGAGGCTGTAGAGCTTGGCGTTGTTCTCCCGGGCTCGGTTCAGGCGCTGGTACTCGATCTCCCGAAGGTTGAGATCCAAGCCGGCGGCGTGGGCTTCGTCGAGGGCGCTGCGCAGACCTGTCTCGATGCGGTGGACTTCGTGCACGTCCGCATCGGCGGCCCGCAGCACGCCGTCCATCTCGGAGCGGAGCTGCAGTCGAAGCCCCTCGATTTCGGTCGTGACTTGCCGCATTTGCTGGTGATTCGGCCCGTAGCGGGTCGCGAGCCCGTCGCGCTGGGAGAGCTTCTGGCGCAGGTTCTCGCGCAGCGAATTGATGGTGGCGTTGTCGGGGAACGCGGCCGCAGCCTCTTCCTCCGCGCCATCCTCCGTGAGCCTCCGAATACGCGCCAGGCGGGCCTGGAGCTCGATACGTCGCGTACGAGCCTTGGTGAGCGCTTCGTTGAAGTGCTGGATGTCGCTCGCGACGAGGTTCTGCCGATCTTCCATGGAGACCGACAGGACATTGTGCTCTTGCTTGAATCGGTGGAGCGAGTACTCGCTCTCGTCGAGCTGAGAACGCAGGTTGTCGAGTTGCTCTCCGAGCCAGCGGAGGGCGTGCACGGTCGACTCGGCCCGCTCTTCGTGCGTCTTCTCGATGTAGGCCGTCGCGACTTCGTTGGCGAGCACCGCCGCGCGCTCTGGATCCCTATCCGTCACGCGAATGGCTACCAACCGGGTCTCGTCGATGGGTTCGACGCTCAGACGGCTCTGCAACACCCGGGCGGCGTCGGTGACGCTGCGGCCTCTCCAAGGTCCTGGAGCCTCGCGCATCCCAAAGCGGACCAGCAGCCCCCCGCCAGCGTCGACTTCATCAGGATCCAGGTAGAAGAAGTCGGGATCGTGGTGCAGGTCGTGTTCGCGGACGACAGCCTCCGCCACGGCGCGGCTGGAGATGATCGCGTTCTGGGTGGCGAAGAACTCGCGGCTCGCCCAGAACGATCCGATGGGGTTGGCGACGTCCTCCACCTCCCTACCGAGCGGGGTCGTCGGGTTCGGATCGTACTCGATGGTGCACGTCGCCTGGTACAGCTTGGGCTGCTTCAGTGTCCACACGATGACACCGCTCCCGATGAGCAGCGTCATGCCCAGGATCAGCCACTTGTAGGACCAAAGAACCTGAGCATAGGCGCGAAGGTCGAGTCCCCCGGCATCCCCCGTATCGGGGGCGGGGGACTCCGATGTGACGGGAGGTTGAGCTGCCATTTCGAATACTTAGGTGGCCGCGGAGGCTTCAACAGAGGGGCCGTGGAGTCAAGGAGCGCCTGTGAGTTGCTCGAGTGAAGGGACGTGTTCACGGAGCTGGCGGCTGACCCGATCTCGAGCCTCGCATGCGGTGGGGTGAGATCGTTCGAGACAGAGTCGCGCATACGTCTGATGGGCAAACGTCCACCTCCCGAGCCGCTCGGCGAGCTGGGCGGCCGCGAGGAGTCCATCAGAGGAAGGGTCGAGACGGGCGGCGCGCTCGTACGCCTGAAATGCGCGGCCGTCGTTGCCGAGGCCCGCCTCCAGGCGCCCCTGTAGCATCCAGACGCGCGCCAGCGGCACCGTCTGCCCTGCGCACGAGATCCGGAGCTGCTCCAGCGTCCGGCGCATCGCATCGGCGTCTTCGAGACCGGCCAGGGCGGTGGCGCGCAGTCTGAGCAGCTCATCGCTCTGTTCGTCGCTGCCAGCGAGGACGTTGGCGACCTCGGCCGCCTCACGATGAAGTCGTTGTGCAATGAGAGCTCTCGCCCGCATTTCGTGCACCCCGGCTTCCCGGGAGTCGCTGACTGGTGCGAGCGAGCGGTAGGCGGCGGCGGGCTCGCCGTCGTTCATCAAGCGTTGGGCCCTTCGGATGAAGCTTCCAAGCACGTCGTGTTCGACGAGGGTCTCGTCGATCCGTTGGCCCGCGCCTGAGTCCAGCGGCAGACAGCGGGCGGTGTTCTCCAGCAGGATCAGGCCGGTGGGATCCGCTCGCGACGCCGCGAGAAAGGCGTCCACGCGAGACGGATCGGCAAGCAAGGAGTCGCACGCGACTCGCCACGCGCTGCCGGCTCTGAGCGTCTCCGCGGCGCGCATCTCGGCGAAAGCCTGCGGGTGCCTGCCCATACGCGAGAACAGCATCGCAGCTTCGACGTGGGGGGCGTCCCACCCTGGAGCGAGCACCATTGTCCTGTTCAGCCATGGTAGTGCCTCCGGGCTTCCCCGGCGCACGGCCTCGGCGCCGCTGAGCAACGTGAAGATCGGCTCGGACGGGTGAAGTCTGGCTGCCGAGCTCAGGGTCGCGGCGAATCGCTCGTGGTGGCCGCTGCGCAATGCATCTTCGAGCTCGGCTCGCAGCTGGGGGACGCTCGAACCATCGATCCTCCAGCCGAACGTGGCGAGGAAACAGAACGCCAGCAGTGCGGTCGCAAACGGGACACGCCAGCTGCCCCTGTCGGTCTCCTGACGCCTATGCCGCGGCGCGGCCGAGGCCACGACGCAGACGGTGGCGACGACGGCGACGCCCAGACCCTCCGTCGCGAAGTCGACGAGCTCGTGGGCCCCGAGTGCGATCGAGGCTGCCACTCCCGCGAGGCGCGTCCAATCCCGTGCTTCGCGGACGCCTCGAACCAAGCTGATGGTGAGCGTGCCCAACAAGGACAGCCCGAGTGGGAATCCCCACTCGCTGACCCACTGGGCCAGGAAATTCTCCGGGTGGGTGAAGCGGAGCGCGGTGCCGTGGTGGGAGACGAACGCGGCAGAGAACGCCCCACGACCAACGCCGACCCACGGATGGTCGAGCGCCACTCCGAGTCCCCGTGCGGCCAGCTCGAGCTTGCTCGAGTCACCTGCCTCGAAGTCCCTGAAGATCCCCTCGGCCGCGAGATAGAGGCCGAAGCCCGCGGTCAGGGCCAGGGTGGCTGCGACCGCCGCGAACCCCGAGAATCCGCGGGCGCCGGTTCCCGAGCGGCGTCGGGCGATCCCGAGCAGGGCGAGCAGCAGGATCCCGATGGCGAGGGACACGAGCCCGCCGCGTGAGAAGCTCATCAAGGCGGCGACCCCGGTGACGACGGCGAGACCGAACGCTGTGAGACGTGCCCCTGGTGACTCGAGCTCCAACCCGAGGCCAATGAGGACCGGGACGCCGAGCGCGAGAAAGCCGCTGAGGTGGTTCGGGTTGATGAGGGGGCCTGGCAGCGGGCTCGCCGTCTCCACGATTCCGTACACGTCTCGAACACCCAGTACGAAGTGTCCCAGCGCGACCACCGCCATCGCAGCCGCGCTCGCGCCGACAATGATGAAGAGCCTCTTGCGCTGGCCGCGCGCGACCAGGATCCAGCTCCCCATCAGCGCGCAGGAGATGGCCACGCCTTTGGTGAGCGCCGCCAGCGTCTCCCACGGAGCGAGCGATAGCGCCACCCAGCCGGGCGCAGGCTCTCCGAGGAGAGTGGCCATCGCGGTCGCGCGTTCCACCGCCAGGGGTTGAAGTGCCGCGGTGATCGCCACTGGGAGTGGGAGCGCTTGCAGTCCCGTGAACCCGAGGGCGAGCAGCGACACCCAGACGAGTGCATGGAAGCGCACCCGCAGGCGTGAGCGCCTCGCTGCGAGAGACAGGAGGAGGCAGCCGCCGGCGACCACGCTCGTGATCAGGACGATCGACCAGCCAACGCGTCCGCCCATGAGCAACGGTGCTCCCGCCACGCCCACCCCGAAGACGGCGGTGGACACAGACCACAGCG
>SHBB01000403.1 GCA_004213565.1 Sandaracinaceae bacterium | reverse complement strand
CGGCCCGTCTCTCGGCCCGTGTCTCCTCGAAAATGCTGAAGCATTTCCTCGTCGCCCCGAACCGAGAACCGGGCCGTCGCGCTCCGAGATCCTTCGGGCTCGGTACTTCAACGGCCTGCTAGCGCGTGGCGATCCAGTCGGCGATCGGCTGCCAGACGAGCGCCTCGGAGTCGGCGGCCCAGAGCAGGTCGACGTGTCCGTAGTCGACCACCTCGGCGCCCGGGGGCTGGAGCTGCACGATGTGCGCGGTCGTGTCGGTCGAGCCGAGGAGCGAGAGCGTCTCCGCGCCGGCCGCGCCGAACCCGCCGGCCGCGCCGACGTGCAGCACGGGCACGGTGACCTCGTGCAGGTGGTCGTCGTAGGGGACGTCGACGGCGCCCGAGATGAGCGCGTCGATCTCCACCGCCTCGATGAGCGCCTGGTAGGGCGGGAAGCGCTGCGCGACCTGCAACATGTCGATCGCGTCGACGTGCTGACACCCGACCGGCGCCCCGGTGCTCGGATCGAAGACCCCCGCGCTGAAGTGATAGTGCGGCGTGTACGCGGGGAGCGGCGCGTAGAAGAGGTAGGTGTTCGTGAACACCGCGGTGGCCGCCTGCAGGTTGGTCCACCCCGGCGCGAGCGGCGACGGATCCGAGGGGGCGGTCAGCCCGGCCCCGATCAGCGGCGCGAGCTGCGCGCCGAGCCCGAACTCGTAAGTGCCCGCGTCGTAGAGCGCGCGGTTGGCCGCGTACCGGGCCGCTGCGTCGTCCCGCAACCCCTGGGTCTGTGGCGAGGTGAGCTTGTAGATGATGTCGATGGGGATGAGGCCGCGCACGTCGCGATGTCCGGGCGGTCGCTGGGTCTCCGCGTTCGCGTAGGCAAGGGCGATGTCGGCGCCGAGGCTGTGCCCGGAGAAGAAGAGCCGGCCGCGCCCGCTGCCGCTCGCCGCGCGCACGGACCGCGCGATCGCCGTGGCCCGGCGCAGATCCTCGACGTGCGAGCCGAGCGTCCAGCCCTGCATGTCGGAGAAGTCGGTCTCTTCGACCGGCACGAAGGTCCACCGGAGGTCGATGCCCCAGACGTCGATCCCCTGTGAGGCGAGGTGCGGCGCGAGGCCGAAGTCGTCCTCGAAGAGGTCGGGCGCGAAGAGCCCCGGCGCGGCGGCCGAGCGGAAGGTCGAGGCGCTGCCGTGCACGAACATCACGCCGTCTCGGGCCCGGATCGGGCGCCACGGGGCGCGCTCGCGCACCACGCGGTGGATGCCGATGCGGTCGTACTCGCCCGGCCCGACGCGGAGCTCGGTCGCGTACTCGACGATGTCGCCGGCGATCACCGTGCGGGTGACCCCCGCCGCTTCGTCCCGAGGAAGCGCGTGCCCCCAGCCCGCGTGGGGCCCGCCCGGCCGCGCCCCGAGCGCCTCGCCCCGCGGCGACGCATCCTCCACCGGCGCGGCGCACCCGGCGCCCCACAGCCCACTCCACGCGAGGGCCAGCGCGGCCCCCAAACAGCTCAGCTGACGACGCATCATCTCAATCCCTCCCTGGCGACTCTCCATCCGGTGGCGCAATGATACTTCACCTTTGCCGGCATCGGGGAGATGGGACGCATGAACGCCGTCCGGTCGAGTTGTCGGAGCGCACGAACGCGCCGCGCGCGCGCTTCTGCAGCCGGTCGGCTTCCGCGAGACTCGGCGACATTCGAGGCAACGGGGGCGCGGTGAGCGCTACTCGAGCTCGTCGACGACGCGCAGATCGGGCTCGCGGGTCATCCCGTCGGCGGTCCGGCGGCCGTGCAGCTCGAAGCGAGAGGTCACGCCGTCGCAGTCGAGGTCGCCCTCCGCGCGCAGCACGAACGCGTCCCCGTCGACCTCGATCGAGTAGGCGTAGCGGATGGGGTCCGCGAAACCGATCCCGAGCGCCTCGAACGCCGGCGGCGCCGTGTCGGGCCACGCCACGGCCTCGCCGCACGGGATCGTCGCCGGCGTGCGCGGCGCGGCGCTCGGGACGGCGCCGTTCTCCGCGGCCTGCGTGTACATCAGCTCGAGGACCTCGCGCGGCTCTCCGGCCATGCGGCGGCGCGTCGGGATCGGCGCGACCCGGAGCGCGAGCCATCCCAGGAACGCGGTGCGGGCGAACTCCGGCTGGTAGCCCTCGACGAAGAACTCGAGGGGGTGCTCCCCGTATCGGAAGTGCCCCGCCTCGTCGATCGAGATCAACCGGCCCGGCTCGACCGCGAGCTGGCCGTCGAGGAGGCGCATCGGCGCTTCGTCCTCCGAGGAGAACACGACGTGGCCCTCCGAGGTCACCGCCAAGAGCGGATTCCCTTCATGGTCGACGACCTGGCTGTCGTCGCGGAACGTCGCCACGTGCTCGCCCCCCTCGAGGGTGATCCGGCCGTCCGTGCCCAGGGCCGCGAGCGGCTCCCCGTGCCGGAGGTAGCGCATCGCGGGGTAGGAGCTCGTCTGCTCTGCGGGCGACGGGCCGTCGGGCGCGCCGCCGCCCGAGGGCGAGCCCGGGGGGGAGCCCGGGGGGGACGAAGTCGCGCCGCAGGCGTACAACAGGATCGCAAGCGAGATCGAGGCTCCACGCATCCCTCGGTTGTACCAGCTCTCGGCGCCGCGCTGGCGACCACGACGCCGCGCCGGATACCCTGCACGCGACGCGCGCGAGCCTTCAACGCACCCCACAGAAGGAGCCCCGAGCCGCGGCCCCCTGCCACGAGGTCTCGCCTGCGATCGCGCTCGGGACCAGGCGCCGCCAGGCCACCACGACGACCGGGAGAGAGCCTCGTCGCCGGCCTCGAGCGGAGCGCCGTAGCGAGAGCGTCGCTTTGCCAGCATGCGAGCTCGGAGGTGGCCTTCGGGGTCAGTCCGACGCGCAAGCTGCAGCGACCAGGCCTCGCCGCTCGGCTGCACCGCGACTCCGATCCTCGCGGGCACCCCTCGCCCGCCGCGCTCCCGTACGCGTGCCCGTGCACATGCCTCCGGGGCGGCGGAAGCGCGAGCCCGACCGCCACGATCAGACCCACCCCGATCCCCCGCCGGGCGTGCCTCGACCGCGGCTCGAGCTCGCCGTCGGTGCCGCAGGGATCGACTTGCGAGGTCGCGAGGGGCGCGCGTCGCCCGATCGCCGTCCCGTCCTCTCCTCCGTGCGCCTTCGCAGCCCCCTCGCGGCCGGCGGCGCCCCCCTCCGTTGGCCACCTGCGCCGATCATACGCTCTTGCTTCGAGCGCGATGTCCTCATCCGCGCCCGGACTCCACCCGTGGGACTCGGACAACGGGGATTCAGCCCTCTGGCGCGCAGCGCGACGAGAAGAGGTCTGTATCTCATGCAACCCGAGTAGCGTGACCAACGCATCGGAGACGACGCCCCGGGGCCGAGCTCATGGTGACACCTCATCGCGCCACCACGAACCAGCATGCTTCACTCACCTCGCGGTGTGGTCAATCCTCTCGCGCGCCTGATCGCGGACGGGCCCAGCCGGACCCGGCGTCCCGCGCGCTCATCGGCCGCCGAGGAGGGACCCGGCAACCGAGGGCGCGGCTGGCGGGCGGCTCACGCCGTGCGTACGTGCGACGCCTCCGGAGGTGCCCGGTCTGGGAGGGTGAGTGGCCGCCGCACGTCGTTGGATTCGACCGCCCTGGTTCGCCGGGACGACACGACGCGAGGTGAGCGCGTGAGCACGCTCGGTTGGATCGCGGGCACGGGGCTGCTCATGAGCGCGATCGCGCTCGTGGGCAGCGTCACGCTGGCAGCGAAGGAAGCGACGCTGACCAAGGCGATCCCCTGGCTGGTCGCCCTCGCCGCCGGATCCCTGCTCGGTGGAGCGTGGTTCCACATGATGCCCGCGGCTGTCGACGCCATGGGCAACGGGCTCGCTCCGTGGCTCTGGCTCGCGGCGGGCTTCGTGGTGTTCCTGGCCCTCGAGCGCGTGCTGCGCTGGCACCACTGCCACGACCTCGACTGCGAGCACGACCGGACGCTCGGCTGGCTCGTGCTCGTGGCCGATGGGCTGCACAACTTCATCGGAGGTCTCGCGGTGGCCGGCGCCTTCTTGATCGACGTGCGGCTGGGCCTGACCGCGTGGATCGCGGCCGCGGCGCACGAGATCCCGCAAGAGCTCGGCGACTTCGGTGTCCTGGTGCACAAGGGCTGGTCGCCGAGGAGCGCGCTGCTGTTCAACTTCGCGTCCGCCCTGACGTTCCCGATCGGCGGCGTGCTCGCCTACTACGCGTCGTTCGAGTGGGATGTCTCGTTTCTGCTGCCATTCGCGGCCGGGAACTTCATCTACATCGCGTCGGCGGACCTCATCCCCGAGCTCCAGCGAGAGCATGAGGGTCGAGGGATCGGGGGGCCCTGGCTCGGCCTCCTGCTCGGGCTGTTGCTGCTCCTCGTCGTTCGACTCGTGTTCTCGTCCCACGGGTAGCGCGCTTGCTGGCGCGGGCGACGTGGGTACTTGGCGGGCCGCCATGCCGGAACATCAAACCGTCGACGAGATCCGCGTTCCCGTCCGCCACCCATCCGAGAAGGTGGACGACCGCACACCCTCCTGGATGGCGTCTCGCATGGGCACCTGGACGCGGCTGATGATGCTCGTCTTCGGGATCGGGCCCGTGCTCGGGAGCATGTTCGCGCTCGGCGCGGCGTGGGCGGGCGGATACGAGTGGTTGTTCGAGCACGAGGCCATCGCGTGGCTCGGCTATCCGCTCATCCTCCCGTTCTTCACGTTCGCGGCGATCATGCTCTACGCGGTGCTCATCGCGAACAACCGACGGATCACGACCGGCTCCAAGATCGCCTGGCTCGCGGCCGTCACGCTGGTAGGCCCCATCGCGATCCCCGCCTACTGGTGGATCCACATCTGGCGCGCCCCTCACCTGCACGAGCCGGAACACGACGCCTGAACGCCTCCTCCGAGTTGTCAGGGCGCGTTCTGCGAAACCGTCGGAGCCGCGGGAGCGCCGACGCTGACCGCCATCGCCTCGGTGCGATTCTCGCAGTCGCACTGCGGAATCCGCACGAACGCAGCCGGAGATGGCTCGGTCCGCTGGCGGAAGAGGGGGCACGTTTCCTGCGACGCGGAAGAGCATGTCGCGACATCACCTCTCGGTGGCCCTGCTTGGCGCGCCCGCGCTGGTCGGGGTCCAGGGCGAATCTCCTGCTGGCGATCGCGATGAGGTGGACGAGGCCTCCATGGGGCTCGACCTCGCCCGCTACGGCCGATGATGCCCCGTGGAGCGGCCCTGGTCGTAGAGGCAGCCTCGGGATGCGGCGCGGCGCGGGACGCCCTCGCTCGACGCTACTTGCGGCCCGCGTACCGTGTCGCGCTCTCGGTGGTCGGGCGCCCCGCGGACGCGGAGGACGTCGCCCAGGACGCGCTCCTCAAGGCGCTCGGTCGGCTCGAGACCTGTCGCTCCCCGGACCGGTTCGAGGCCTGGCTCACCCAGATCGTTCGCAACCAGGCGCGCAACTGGGTCGACGCGCGCCGGCTCCGAGACGTCCCCCGCTTCCCGCCGACCGACGAGCCGGCCGACGCCCGCAGCGCGATCGACCGCCCGGCCACGCGTCGGCAGCTCACCGTGGCCCTCGAGCGACTCACCGAGCCGCAGCGTACCGTGCTGTTGCTCCACGCGCTCGGCGGCTACAGTCACCCGGAGATCGCCGCGTCGCTAGGCGTCTCCGTGGTGAGCTCGCGGCAACATCTCTTCCTGGCGCGCCAGGCGCTCCGCGCGTTTCTGCGCGGGGCCGAGGACGCCGGACCGGCTACTCGTATCCGAACGAGCGAGCGACGGGCACGCCGCTGAGGCACGGCATGAAGTTCGGCGCCTCCGTCTCGGACGCGTGATAGTGGTAGGCGCCATCGGGGAGCTCCGGGGTCGGCCGCTCGTGACCGTGGCAGCCGTCGAGATCGGAGGGCAGCGTTCCGTCCGCGTCGTGCGACAGGTAGATGAGGAAGCCGTCCTTGGCGATCCCGTAGAGCCCGATCGTGCGCTGCTCGTAGGTCGTGCAGCTCACCAGGTCGCTCGAGATGCCCTGGCTCGCCAACACCGTGTTCATGACCTGCGGGACGAAGTGATCGTGGAGATAGCCAGCCGGATCGGGGTGGGCCCCGCACGCGCCGATGCTGGGGACGTTGATCGCGGTTCCGGCCGGCGGCCCCATCCCCATCATCGGGCCGCGCGTCGCCGAGGGTGGATCTCCCGTCGCCGGCACTCCCATGACGGAGATGCCGAGGTTCTCCACCTCGCCGAGCGTCCGGGACGCGCCCGCGCGGCGCGGCGACAGCGGGACCGTCGCGGTCAGGACGAGCTCGAAGTCCTGCGCCATGGCCAGACAGTTCGATCCGGTCCCATCGGGCGGTCCCCCGAGCCCGGTGACGATCCGCGTGTTGCCCTCCGCGTCCACCATCGGGTCGTATCCGTCGTCCTCGATGTCCTGGAGGTAGTCGCCGTCGAAGGGGCGGAGCCCGGGCCGGGTGGCGCCGTCGTAGACCGACAGCCCGTAGGGCGGGGGCGAGGTCGTGCTCTCCGGGCAGTAGGGCCCGTCCTCGACCAGGTCCGAGGCGAACGAGAAGGAGCAGCAGGTCGTGGTGGTCCCGTCGGTGAGCGCGCAGTCCGCCTCCACCGTCTCGAGGGGTGGATTGACGAAGAGCGCGGCGAGGGCGTCGCAGCTGGCCGCGCCCCCGCCGCTGTCGCCGCCGGCCGCGTCCGGGATCGGCTCCACGGTGGCGTCGGGGGACGACGCGCCCGAGCAGGAGGTCAGCAGGACCAGGGCGCCCACCGCGACGCAGACGGGCGCCTTCACCGCCCACCTCCGGCGCTGGCGCGAACGAACCCCGCGCCCGCCGACCAGCGCAGGATCCGCTCGTCGGGCGGACGAATCATGAAGCGCTGCCGACCGTCCGCCGCGTGCACGAAGACCAGGTGGTGCTGGTTCGGCCGAGACGAGAGCGCGCGGAGATCGACGAGCAGTCGGGCGAGAGGCCCCGGCCGCCGCCGCGCGAAGACCATCGTGACGACCGACTCGTGGCCGAGCCGAACCGTCACCTGGCGCGGAGACAGCCCCGCCCCGTCCTCCTCGACTCGGACGGCGGTCGACACCAGCTGGCGCAAGCGCTCTTCGTAGGCCGCGGCCGAGTAGGAGCTCCGCGCCACCTCGGGGAAGGCGGCGGTCACGCTCTGATGGATCGCCGCGCGGGCCGTGCGGAGCTCGAGCCTCAGCTCGTCCCCGTCGGCCCGGACGTCCCATCGCGCGAGGTCGGAGTCGTGCGCCGCGGCGACGCCGGGCGCCGCGGACAGGCAGAGCAGGGTTGGCAGCAACAACGAGATCGGTCTCATGTCCCACCAGACAGCCGAGGCGCGCGAAGCGTTAGACCGCGCGGCGAACGCGCGGCGTCGGCGGCGTAGTCGAAGGTCGATCGGGCTGACGCCGGGGCGTCTCGCCCGATCAAGTGGCGGGGAATCTCGCGCGGCGGCAAGGTCTCCTACGTGAGCTCGCGCGACATCGCGCAGGTCGCGGCGGAGGTGCTCGGTGATCCGAGCGGACACGAAGCGAAGGACTACGTGCTCACCGGCCCCGAAGCGATCGAGGACGCGCGGGTCGCCGAGCTCGCGAGCGCCGCGCTCGGCAAGACCATCGCGTACGTGGACGTGCCCGACGAGGCGTACGCCGCGTCGATGCGACAGAACGGCTCCCCCGAGTGGATGGTCGAGTCGATGCTCGGCCTCGAGCAGGTGAAGTCCGCCGGCTACGCGGAGGCCGTCTCCGACGCCGTGCAACGGGTCCTCGGCCGCGCGCCCGAAGCGATGCCCGCGTTCCTCGCGCGCCACGCCGACGCGCTTTCCGAGTGAGTCGACCCGGACGCCGCCCCTCCCGCCCACGGGCGCGGCGTCCGCGGGGCACGCTCGTGTAGCCTGAGCGTCCACTGGAGGGACGATCGTCATGAGCACCCCCGAAGAGCGCGCCATTCGCGTCGACCTCGCCGCCGCGTATCGCCTCGTCGCCCACTACGGGTGGGACGACCTGATCTTCACGCACCTCTCGGCGCGAGCCCCCGGCCCCGAGCATCACTTCTTCATCAACCCCTACGGCATGCTCTTCGAGGAGATCACCGCGTCGAGCCTCGTGAAGGTCGACCTCGCCGGCGACAAGGTCGAGGACAGCCCCTGGCCCGTGAACCCGGCCGGCTTCACGATCCACAGCGCGGTGCACGAGGCGCGCGAGGACGCCGCCTGCGTGATGCATCTGCACACCGTGGACGGGGTCGCCGTCTCGGTGATGGACTGCGGCCTGCTTCCCCAGACGCAGACCGCGATGGTCGTGCACGCCGACCTCGCCTACCACGAGTACGAAGGCATCGCGCTCGACCACGCCGAGCGTCCGCGCCTCGCGCAGGACCTCGGGGACAAGGGCTGCATGATGCTGTGGAATCACGGCACCCTGACGCTCGGCCGCAGCGTCGCCGAGGCGTTCTTTCGCATGTACGCGCTCGAGCGCGCGTGCAGCACCCAGGTGCGCTTCATGGCCGGCCCCGGCATCCACGAGGCGCCCGAGGGCATCGCGGCGAAGGTCGCGGCGCAGGTCGCGGTGCCGGAGTTCGGCCGCGTCGTGATCGATGAGCTCGCGTGGCCCGCCCTGAAGCGCATGCTCGACCGCCGCGACCCGTCCTACAAAGACTGACGTCGGTGGGCGACGGTGCGGGTCCTGCGCCATCGCCCCAGGCTCCACACTCGCTGCAGAATGGCCGAAAGAGTCCGCTGTAGGCGGTCTGTCTACGCTACCCTCTGCCGGTGGATGACACGGTGTGGAGGGTGAAGATGGCGGGAACGAGTAGGACGCAGACTTTCATCGTGGCGGCGTTGGCCGTCGCTATCGCGGGCAGCGCGGGGAAGGCGAGCGCGGCGAACATCCTCTTCGTCTCCGACGTCGACACCGACAACAACATCCCCGGGGTGCTCACCGCCGAAGGTCACACCGTCACCGTCGTCACCAACGACTACGACGCCGCCACCGACACCAACGCCGCGCTGACCGGTGATCTCGACGGCTATCACGCCGTCTTCTGGAGCGCGACCGGGTCCGGCTCCGGAGCCCTCCACGACGCCTCGACCATCACGGCGCTCGAGGCGTACGTCTCGGCGGGAGGCATGGTCTTCGTCACCGGGTACGACAGCGTGGACTCGCCCGATGACCCGAACCTGTTCGCCTTCGTCGGCGGCACGGGGGTGCGCGACGTGCCCAGCGCGCCGGGGCCCGTCGCGATGGTCGACAACGTCCTGACGACGGGCGTCGTGGACATCCGCGGCGTCACGCCGACCGGCGGCTTCAGCGACCGCGACGCGTTGACCGGCCTCGCCGCCGACACCGTCGCGGTGGTCGCGAGCAGCGCCGTGGCGACCGAGACCCAGTGGTCCCTTCGCACGCTGGGCCGGGGGCTC
>SHBB01000402.1 GCA_004213565.1 Sandaracinaceae bacterium | reverse complement strand
GGGCCCTCGATCTGGCTCAGGTCCACGCGGAAGGTCGGCTGACGGAACTCCGCGACCCGGAAGCTCGCGCTGCCGGACACGACCTCGTCCGAGAGCACCTCGACCCGCCAGCTGCCCAGCGTGGCCGCGACGGGCAGCTCGAGCTCGACCGCGGCGGTGCCGAAGCGCGAGGGCTGGATGGTGATCTCGCGGAAGGGCGCCTCGCGCTCGGGGTCGAACACACGCACGACGTGCTGCCCGCCCGAGACCGCGCTCACCCGCGTGCCCTCGACGCTGCGCAGGACCACCTTGGCGCGGAGCGACTCGCCGGGTCGGTAGGCGCCGCGGTCGGTGAAGACCGTGGCGATCGGGCCCTCCGGCGGCGCCGCGCCCGGCGACAGGCCCATGCTCGACGGGCCCACGGCGCGGCGCGGGTCGAGCAAGATCGCCGCGCGGTCGTCGCCGCGTTGGACGAGCAGCGCGTGGCTCACCACGAGCGGGCTCGCCGAGAGCGGCAGGTGCGCGACGCCCTCTCGATCGGTCGTCGCCCGCCCTCGCTCGCGCCCCTCGGCGTCGGCGACGAGGACCTCGGCCCCCGCGACGGGCTGCGCGGAGTGGATGGACGTGACCCAGACGAGCAGCTCGCGCGGGTGGGCCCGGACCGTCACGCCGAGATCCGTCGCCTGCACGAAGGCGGTCTGGGCGGCGTTGGGGAGCCGCGAGGGGTCGGGCCGGAAGGACACCACCGACATCAGGCCGCCCGGGGTCGGATCCTCGTCGCGCCACGGGTAGCGGCCCGCGCCCCACCGGTTGGCGCGGGCGTCGTGGGCCAGCCCAGCGAGCGGGGTCGACGCGCCGCCGTCGCGGACGAACCGGAGCGGGGAGACGAGCGCGGCGAGCTCCTGCCCGGGCTCCACGCGGCGCTGGAGCACGTCGCTGGGCGCCGGGTGAATGGTCGCGAACGGGAGCAGCCCCGCGGCGTCGCGCTCGTAGGTGAGCCGCCCCGACGCGACGCGGATCTGGGGCGCGTGGCCCGCGCTCCGCACCGCCAGCGGGGGCAGCGGCCGGACCGCCTCGCCCTCCTCCGTGCGCAGCCCGCTTACGCGCACCTCGTAGACCTGGTCGGGCTCCCACTCGCCCGACAGCTCGACGAGCCTGTGCTGCGGCGGCCCGTGCGGAGCGAGGCGCACGCGGAGGTCTCGGACGGCGGGGCGCACCCGGAAGTTCGCGACGCTCGCCCCCGCGAGGCGCGCGCTCGAGAGCAGGCGCAGGCTCGGCCCGATGCTCACGATCTCGCCCGGCGAGCCGCGGTGATCGCACTGCCCGAGATAGGCGGCGCCCTCCTGGCAGCCGACGCCCTCGATGTGCGGCCGCGGCGCCAGCTCGTAGATCATCACCGCGGGGCTCGAGCCACCCCAGGGCAGGTAGCGCGGCGCGAGCGCGAGGCCGATGCGCGCGCCGGGCTCCAGCGCCCGACGCAGGCGCACGTCCACCCGGTAGCCGTCCTCGGGCTGCTGACGAGCGGCCGTCAAGGTGATGGGCACGCTGCGATGGCCGCCGCCGATCTCGTAGGCGAGCAGCTCCTGGCGGAGGCTGCCCGGCTGCACCGGCGCGTCGAAGTAGAGCGGCAGCGGCGCGCCCGCCGCCACGCGCCCCTGCGAGCGGTAGGGGCTGACGCGCGGCGCGCCGTCGAGCACGAGCACGCGCTCGAGGTCGTCGACGAGCGGCTCTCCGCCGAGCGACGTGAGCCCGTCCACGAAGCCGAGGCGCACCTCGCGCACCCCCGGGGTCCAACTCGAAGGCGCGGGCGCGAAGACGACGGTCGAGCGCGAGACCCAGCGCGCCTCGCCGCGCAGGGCGGGCCGGAACGTCAGCGGCGTCGGCGACGCGGGCCGACCGACGCGCCAGCCCTCCACCATCGGGCGGTTGAAGCGCACTGTCAGCGACTGCCCTCGCCGCAGGCTCGTCGCGCCCTCCCGCGGCGTCATCACCGCGAGCGCGTCCGGCTGGTCGGCCACGAGCAGCGGCGCGAGCGGCGTGCTCGGCGGCAGCGCCTCCTCCGAGGGCGGCCACGCCGCGACGTCCTCCCAGAGACCCACGGGGAGCGTGCTCAGCGCGGGACGATCCGCGGGCGCCTCGTCCCAGGACAGCACCCCGACGAGGACCGCGAGCAGCGCCGCCGCGCCTCCGACCATCCAGGGGATCCAGGCCCTCCGGATGCGGCGCCCGCGGGCCGAGGTTCGATAGGGTCCATCTCCGGGCGGCGGCAGCTCTCGGCTCGTCATGCCGGGAGCCGAACGCAAGCATCGCGCCGCGGGGCCGCGCGCCCGCGCCACGGCGCTCCGCCGCCCGCGACGTGTCTTTGGGCACACGCGGCGTCTTCACGCCGACACGTCCCGAACGACCCTCACCCGATCAGGAGCGCGAACGAGAGGCTGGCCCGCAAGGACCACCCGCGCTCGGAGAACACGCCGTCGGAGCTGGGGTTGCGGGGCGGCCCGCTGAGCCCGTCGGGTGAGTACGCCGCGAGGCCGAAGCGCCCCTGGAAGCGGAGCCCGTCGCCGATCGGCACCTCGAAGCCGGCGTGGCCACCCAGCACCATGCCCGCCACCCAGCTGTCGAGGAAGCCATAGAGCATCTGCGCGACGCACACCCCGGCCGTGGCCCCCATCGAGAGCGCGAGCCCGTGGCGCAGACGGAGCACCAGCCCCGGCTCGATCGTGGGCAAGAGGTAGGGCTGGACGCGCGAGAACGGCTCGAACAGGGCGCCGCCCTCGAGCCGCCCCTCGAGGCGAAACCACTCGACGTCGAAGCCGCCTCCGACCGAGAGCCCGAGGGCGTGCTCCAGCCGCTGGCCGCCGCGTGGGATCTCGCTGCCGTCGGTGTCTTCGACGCGGCTGCCGGCGAGGATGGGGGCGTCGAGGGCGAACCGGCCGAAGCCCGCGGGCGCGCCCCCCTGCGCGGAGACCGATCCCACCGCCGACGCGAGCCCGAAGGCGGCCACGAACAAACCCCACCGCATGAACCGATGGTGCGCGACGCGGCCGGATCGTTGCACGCCCTCGGACTGTCAGTCCTCGACGATCGACGCCGAGCGGATGTAGTCGAGGTCCGGGAAGTCACGCCGCAGGTAGGCGTTGCCCTCGCTCTGGATGCGCCCCTGGATCGGCCCGCGGCCGCGCGGCGCGCCCTCGCCGTACCCGGCGTGCAGCCGATCGACCACCGCCATGTCCCGGACCCGGCCGAAGGGCGCGAAGCCCATCGAGTCCAGGCGCGAGTTGTCGGTGAAGCTGATGAAGAACTGCGTGGTCCGGGTGCCCGGGCCCGCCATGGCGTAGCTGACCATGCCGCGCGTGTTCGACTGCACGACCGGATCGTCCGGGATGTTCCGCTCGCGCCAGCGCGTGTTCGTGGCGGGATCGCCGTGCAGGCCCGCCTGCGCCATGAAGCCCTCGATGACGCGGAAGAACGCGATGTCCTCGAAGTAGCCCTCGCGCACGAGGGTGTAGAAGCGGTCCGCGCCGTGCGGAGCCCACGCGCGCGTGACGTCGATGAGGATCGGCCCCTTCGTCGTGTCGAGGCGCACCGTGAACGTGTCGGGCGCGCGCTGGTCGCCGGTCTCGACGGCCTGGGCGGGCGGCGCAGGCGGCGGCTCCCGACGAGGCGGCGGCTCCCGGCGAGGCGGGGCGACGCGCTCGGGCGGCGCCTCGTTGCTGCCGGCGTTGCTCGCGGAGCGCAGGCGCGGGAGGTCCTCCGGATCCGTCGAGGGCTCGGCCGAGCGAGAGCAGCCGACGGCCAGGAGCGAGAGCGCGAGGAGCGGGACGAGTCGACGCAAGGGATTCCTCCGAAGTTCGTTGGGAAGAGCGGGCACGGTATAGCGTCTCTCCCTGGTACTGTCTCGCCGTCCATGAAGACCTGGATCGTGCGCGCGCTGGTCGTGATCGGGCTGCTCTTCTTCGGGTGGATCGGTCACTTCTTCCTCGCGCCGCGGGGGCTGGCCTGGATCGTCTGGACCGTCGCGAGCGTCATCGGCGCCTTCGTGGCGCTCGAGGTGATCCTGCGCACGCGCAAGCGCCGCGAGGAGCGCGCGGACTGGGCCCGCTTCGAGGCCGCGGTCACCGATCCGGGGTCTCGGCGAGAGGTGATCCGCGAGCTGGTACGTGAGATCGACCGGGCGCGCCGCTTCGGCCCCCGCGGGCGCATGCCGCACGCGCGCCTCGCGGTGCGCCTCGCGGAGCTGCACCTGGCGAACGACGACGCCGAGAAGGCGCTCCAGGCGCTCGCCAAGGTCCCGGTCACGGAGCTCGAGCCGCTGCCGGCCGCCGTCGTGCGCTGCGCGCGCGCCCAGGCCTACCTGCACGCGGGCGACGCGGACGGCGCCCACGCCGCGCTCTCTCCCCTCGGCGCCGAGCTCGACGCGGCGGCGATCGGCGATCCCGTGCTGGACGCCACCCTGGCCCTCGCGCGCGGCGGCCTGGCCCTCGAGCGCGGAGATCCGGACGCGGCGCTCCAGGCCGCGCGCTCGGTCACGGCGCTGGCCGAGCCGCACGACGAGCTCTGGGACGAGGCGCGCGCGCTCGAGGCGGCGGCGCTCGACGCGCAGGGCGCGAGCGACGAAGCGGCGGAGACGTTAGGGTCGATCCGAGCGACCGGACGCGCTCGCCTCGAGGCGATCGGGACCGCGCGCGTTCGCCGTCTCCTGGCCGCATGATCCACTCCGACTCCCGCTGGCTCGAGATCGACGAGGAGCGCTTCGACGCCGAGGCGACGCGGATCGGGGAGCGGCTCCTGCGCGACGCGGCGCTCGTGGCGGGCGGCGTCGCGCACCGGATCGCGGAGGTCGAGCTCTACTACTTCGGCGACCGCCACCGCGACCCGTTCGCGCACCGCGATCCGGCCCAGCTCGAGCCCGGCCGCTGGTACTTCCACAAGAGCGGGCAGAGCTACCGCGGCGGCAGCTTCAAGGGACTCGACCTCAGCCTCGGCCGACGCGGCACCTGGGGCGGCGCGCTCATCCGGAGCGTGCGGGGGCCCGACGGCGCGCTCGTCAGCGGCCCCTCGCTCGTGGTCGACCACCTGCTGCGGCTGACGGGCCTGCCCGACGTCGCCTCCCTCGCGGCCCGCGCCGACGCGCTGCTGCAGCTGAAGCCCGCCGCCCCCGTTCCGTCGTCGATCCTTCGGACGGCGCGCGTCGGGCTCACGCTGAAGCGCTTCGAGGACGCCAAGCCCGCCTACCTGATGCGCCCCGATCGCTTCCTCAACGCGCCGGCGGAGATCAAGAAGGGGCGCGTGCACACCGTGGTCGCCTTGCACAAGGCGGGGCTGGACACGCCCGCGATCAAGCGCCGCACGGGCAGCCCCGGCCGGACCATCGAGCGCTACCTCACCCGCTACGAGGAGGGGCGCGCGCGCGGACGCTTCCAGAGCTTCGCCGGCAAGTCGCTCTCGCCGCTCGACCTGGCCGCCCTCCACGGCGTCTGGGAGGCGCGCTTCGGCGGTTCGTGAGAAGATCGTCGGAGCGTGTCCTACCGCTCTCCCCTGGAAGCCGCCCGCGCCCGCATCTCCGCGCTCGAGGATCTGCTCGACTCGCAGGATCGCGTCGTCACGGGAGAAGGCGATGACGCGGGGGGCAACGCCCTCCGAGAGGTCCGCGCCCTGCTCGCCGAGGAGCGCGCGGAGCACGAGGGCCGCCTCGCGGACCTCCGCCACGAGCGAGAGGCCCTCGACGCCAAGCTCGCGGGGCTCGAGACGCAGCTCGTCGAGGAGCGCGCGCGGCGACAGGCCGAGGTGTCGCTCCTGCGCACCAAGCTGGAGGAGGCGGAGCGCGCCATCACCCACAACGCGTCGCTGTTCGAGGCCGAGCAGACCATGCAGCGAGCGCAGGCGGAGGCCGAGCGCGCGCGCCTCGAGCAGAAGCTCGTGCAGCGAGACACCCAGCTGCGGGAGCTTCGCGAGGAGATCCGCGTGCATCTCTCGGGCGACCGTCGCGAGATCCGGGCCCACTACGAGGCGCGCGTGCGGACCGTGGGCACGGAGCTGGCCGAGCAGGGCTCGCTGTCGCGCCGGCTCGAGCAGAGCCTCGAGGAGGCGAAGGCCGCGGTGGACAGCCTGCCGCCCGCCGACGAGCGCGACCGCGAGGGCATGGTGGAGCGGGAGATGGCCCGCCGGAAGCTCGCCATCGGGCAGGTGGAGCTCGAGCGCACGCGGGCGCGCATCGAGCGGCTCGAGCTCGAGCTGGAGCGCATCACCGCGGCCGAAGCGCAGCTCGCCGCGCGTTGACGGCGGGCGCGGTCTCTCAGAGCGCGAGCGCGAAGCGACGGATCTCGTCCGCCGCCTCCTCGGCCGCACGCTGCAAGACCAGATGCGGCGCGTCGAGGCGCCGCCGAGGCAGGTCCGGGCGCTCCCAGCCCACGCTCCGGCGCGGCCCGATCAGTCGATCGTCCGTGCCCTCCATCACCAGCACGGGCACGCGCGCGCGCCGCAGCTCCTCGCGCACGTCGACCGCGAGCATCGCCTGCACGCGCCGCGCGAGCACGTCGGGCCGGACGGCCCGCACCGCGTCGCGCACCGCCTCGACCAGCTCGTCGCTCGCGTCGTCCCCGGCGAGGAAGCGCCGAACGGCGAACGCCGGCAAGGGACGCGCGAGCAGCCCCGGGCGGGCGAGCCAGCCGAGCGGGCGCGGGGCGGGCGCCTCGGCGAAGGTGGCCACGAGCACGACCGCGCGGAGCGAGGGCGGAGGATCGGCCGCGAGCCGGATGGCGACCGGACCGGAGAAGGACTGGGCGACGAGCACCGCGAGCCTCGGGTCGCCGTGGAGCGCCGCCCGCACCCGCGCCTCGAGCCGTCCATAGTCGAGGGCCTGGTCGGTCGGATAGTCGAGCGCCTCGACCTCGAAGTCGGCGAGGAGGTGCGCGCAGAGCTCGCTCGACATCGCCGAGCCGCCGTCCAACCCCGGAAGGACGATTGCGCGCATGCGATCGATGTAGCACCGCGAGGCGCGCCGTCGACGTCAAATTGACTCGATCTCACCCTCCACCGACGTGGACAGGTGCACGAATCCAGGAGGCTCAGACCTCTTCGTGGAAAGGTCCGGTGACCTCGTAGGTGATGCCGCCGCTGCCGCCGCGCTGCGAGCTGAAGTAGAGGCGCGTCCCGCTCGGATCGAAGGCGGGGCCGGTGATCTCGGACGAGTCTTGCCCGACGATCTGCAGGAGCGGCTTCGGCTCGCCGCTCGGGAGGATGGCGACGACCTGCATCGAGCCGCCGTCCTCCGCCACCAGCACGTCGCCGCAGCAAGACACGGTGATGTTGTCGACGCCGCTCAGGGGCACGGGCGTGAAGTCGTCGTCGTCGTAGAGCACGCTCATCGACTCGCCCGCGACGTCGTAGGCCCAGACGCGGTCGTCGCCCTTGGTGCTCATGTAGACGACGCCGTCGTGGTGCCAGATGCCCTCGCCGCCGTCGAAGCCGGTGCTCTCGGCGACCTGGTTGCGCGTCGAGACGGAGCCCTCGCGCAGCGGGTCGGGGACCTCGTGCCAGGTGACCGCGCCGCCGGGCGCGACCTCGGCGATCTCGAGCAGGCCCTCCGACAGATCGGGGTAGTCGTACTCGTTCATGCCGGCCGGCGTGAAGCGGTAGAAGCCGCCGCCCGACGCGTCCTCGGAGAGGTAGAGCTGACCGTTGACGGGATCGACCGTCACCGCCTCGTGCTTGAACGTGCCGAGCGCGGGGCGCAGGACCGGGTCGCGCTCCCCCCACGGATCGGTCTCGTAGACCTGCCCCGCCTCGAGCTCCTCGCACGAGAGCCAGGTCCCCCACGGCGTCGGACCGCCCGCGCAGTTGATGTCCGTCCGATCGAGGATGCGATAGGCCGCCGTGATGGTCCCCGAGGCGTCGAAGCGGATCGCGCCCACCCCGCCGGCCAGGGGGATCTCGCTGTTGGAGACGTAGATCCAGCCGCCGTCCGTGGTCGCGAAGGTCGCGCCTCCGTCGGGGGCCGTGTGCCACTCGTAGTCCGTCCCCTCGACGAGCTCGCCCGAGCGCGCGACCACGCGCGAGCTGAAGCCCTCCGGGAGCCGGATGTCGTTGGCGTCGGGATCGCCGAGGGGGCCGATGTCCGCGATGAGCGATCGGAGCGCGGGAGGCGTCGGCATCTCGCGCGGCGGGAAGGGGCTGCCGGTCCCGGAGTCCGGATCG
Source organism: Sandaracinaceae bacterium (assembly GCA_004213565.1). Classification (GTDB taxonomy): domain Bacteria; phylum Myxococcota_A; class Polyangia; order Polyangiales; family Sandaracinaceae; genus JAVJQK01. The sequence goes on along the minus strand of SHBB01000402.1, from coordinate 1,264 downwards.
CCGATGACCCCCGTGTCCCCCGTGCCGCCGTCGACGCTCCCGTCGAGCGGCGCCACGCCGTCGTCGCAGCCCTTCAGGGCGGGCGAGAGGAACACGGTGGCCAGGCCCGCGAGGCTGCCGCGCAGGACGCGGCGGCGAGGGATCGGGATCTCGATTGCGCGCTTCTTGCTGCTCATCGCGCGGAAGGATGGCAGAGACGCGCCGGCTTGAAAATGTGGGAGGGCTCCGCCGGCGCGCGCAGCCTCGCTCAGGCCGCCTCGGACACGCTCGCGAAGCAGGCGTCGAGCGCCTCCGCGAACACGTCGGGCGCCTCGAACTGCAGCAGGTGTCCGGCGTCCGGCGCGAGCACCAGGCGCGCGCCGGGGATCTTACGCGTGGCGCTCTCGGCGAGCTTGCGCGGGCTCAGGTGCGGGTGGAGCAGCGGGTTCGGGATCAGCCGGTCCCGCAGCCCGAACGCGATCGAGGTCGGCACGCGCACGTCCGACAGCTCCACGGGCTCGTCGAGCATGGCGCGCACGCCGTTGACCACCGCGGCCGCGTAGCCCTCGAGCTCGTCCCCGGTGAACGCGAGCCGCGCTCGGACGAGCAGCTCCGCCTCGGCCGGCATCTCGTGGAAGGCCATCGCGAGGTTGCGGCGCACGGCCGGCTCGCTCTGCGTGCTGAGCACCCAGTCCCGCGTCACCGCGTTCTGCAGCATGCTCTTGGCGTAGATGCTGAAGCGCTCGAGGCCCGCGGGCGCGACGAGGGTGAGCGCCGCGACCTGCTCGGGGGCGGAGAGGGCGCGCCAGATCGCGATCTGCCCGCCCATGGAGTGGCCGACCCAGATCGCGCGCTTCACGCCGAGCTGGTCGAGCAGCCGACCGACGATCTCGCCCTTCTCGCGCAGGGACGTCACCCCGGGGTCCTTCTGGCTCGCGCCGTACCCGGGGAGATCCACCACGATGGCGCGGCCGCGCCGTCCGAGGGCCGCGAAGTTCCGCGCCCAGCACAGGCTCGAGCTCCCGAGCCCGTGAACCGCTACGACCGGCAGCGCGCGGCTCCGAGGGTCACCCAGCTCGCGATACCCGATGCGCCGCCCTCGCACCTCGGCGAACGAGAGGGACGGCACATCTGCGTCGAGCGAACCAGGCATTCGTGGGACCCTAGCAGGGTCCGGCGAAGATGCGCGCGATGCATCGCCGAGCGCGACGGCGTGTCCAGCGCGCCGGGCCGACGACGAAATGCTGAAGCATTTCGGAGGAGCGACTGGCGCGCTGGGCGCGCT
>SHBB01000401.1 GCA_004213565.1 Sandaracinaceae bacterium | reverse complement strand
TCTCGGTGTCGAGGTCGCGGAGCCCGGTCGGGAAGTCGCCGAGCTCCTTCTGGGTCTGGTCGGAGAGGTCGCCGAACCCACGCCGATGGAAGTGCTCCGGACCGAGCGCGAAGCGCTCCCAGGCTTCGCCCACGCGGCGCCACATGCGCGGGGCGTGCGAGAAGAGCAGCGGCGCGGTGTACGGAGGATCCGCGTACGGCGGCTCGATCTCGCCGTCGTCGACCTCGCCGTCCGCGTCGAGATCGTAGGTGAAGACGCGACCCGCGTGGTTGGGCACCACGTCGAGGATCACGAGCATGCCGCGCGCGTGCGCGTCGTCGACGAGCGCGCGCAGCTCCTCGAGCGTGCCGAAGCGCGGGTTGGCCTCGGTGAAGTCGCTCGGCCAGTAGCCGTGGTAGCCGTCTTCCCCCTCGGTGCGCTGCACGTTGGCGTAGGGCGGCGAGAGCCAGATCGTGGTGACGCCCAGCGCCTCGAGGTAGTCGAGGCGGTCCCGGACCCCGCGCCAGTCGCCCCCCTGGAAGCGCGCGAGGTCGTCCGGCTCGGGCCCGATCCCCTCGAGCACGTCGTTGTCCGGGTCGCCGTCGTCGAAGCGGTCGACGACGATCTGGTAGACGATCTCGTCGCGCCAGTCGTCGACGTGGGTCTGGACGCCCGCGTCGCCCGGCGGCTGGCAAGCCGCGAGCAACGAGATCCACAGCGCCCAGCCTCCGCGCACGCCTGCACTATGCGTCGAACCTCGGGAGCCGCCCAGGGCTCGAAGCACCGGGCACGTTCTGCTACGCATCGGCCCATGAGATGGACGGCGCTCGCACTGTTCCTGATGGCGTGTGGGGGCAGCACCACGCTTGGCCCTCCGGCGGAGGGCGAGGCGCCCGAGACGCCGCAGCGTGTTGACTCGTCTGCCGAAGAGCAAAGAGCCAGCGCCCTCGGTTCGTTGCAGTCGCCAACGTCGCGAGCCGACCCGTCCGCATCCCTGCCTACGGGCTCGCTCTCCCGCGAGCACATCCGCCGCAAGATGCGCAGCGTCGTCAACGAGATGCGCGCATGCTACGAGTCGCGCGTGCTCGCGACGCAGCCCGACCTCGAGGGTCGGCTGGTGAGCAGCTTCCTCATCGCGCCCGACGGCACGGTCGAGGAAGTCTCCTTCCACGAAGACGCGATCGGCTCCGCGCCACTGCGCGAGTGCATCTCGAGCGTGCTTCGCGGCCTCCGCTTCGACGCCCCCGATGGTGGCGGCTACGTCGGCGTCAACTATCCCTGGGTCTTCAGCGTTCAGGACTGACGCATCAGAGCGAGACGGAGCCGAGCAGCGGCACGGTGCCGACGCGCACGCTCGGGTCGATCGCGGTCAGCTGGTCGACGAGGCGGGGCATGCGCATCGCGGGGAGCGGATGGGCCCCAGCGTCCATGGGACGGAAGAAGTTGTCCCAGTGGCTGAGCAGGACGGCGCCCGGGCGGAGCGCGCCCATGACACGCGGCGCGAAGCGCTCGGTGGTCGTCCAGCCGGCCACGCACATGAGCAGCAGGTCGACGTCGCGCTCGGGGTAGGCGTCGAGGAGATCGGCGCTGCCGAGATGATAGATCCGTCGGCCCGCCACGCGCACGTCGACCCCGAAGACCGCGCCGCATCGGTACTGATGGGTGCGCAGCGGGATCTGATCGCAGTCGCTGATGTCGCCCGGCGAGGGGATGCGGCCGAAGAGGAAGGCCGAGTGCACGCTCGGGATGAAGCGCAGCTCGAACGGGCCGACCTCGGCGCGGGAGGGCTCGCGGCCGCGGCTCTCCACGTCGACGACCTGGGCCTCGGGCACGCCCTCGAGCCGACAGAGCCGCACGCACGAGCGCGAGCCGTACACGGTGGCGCCCGTCGCCTTCGCGATCGCCGGCACGTCGAGCACGTGATCGAAGTGCGTGTGGCCAGCCACGATCGCGTCGGCCTTCGGCGCGTGGCGGGCCACGGCCGCGGGATCGCTCCGCAGCCCACCGAGCAGCCCCCGCAGCGGCGCGCGGGTCAGGTACGGGTCGATCAGAACGGTGAAGCCGTCGTGCGAGAGCGCGAAGCCCGCGGTGCCGAGCCAGGTGACGGTCACCGGGGGGCGATGGGCGGGCACCTCGAAATCGCGAGGCGCGAACGACAGGTCTTCCGGGCGCACTGGCGGAGCCTACCAGGCCGCAGCACGCCCCTGGACAGGTGAAGAGTGGCCGTGCGTCAATGCGCCCGATGAAGCGCCCCGCATCACGCTGCCTGGATGCACGCGCACGCCAACCGGGCGCGACGGCGCGCCGCACGTGGCTGCTGGGGCTCGCGACGCTCGCGGTGTGCGCGCTCGCCGCGCCCGCGCAGGCGCAGCAGGGTGCCGAGACCGATCCCACCCCGCCGTCGGAGCCGCTCGAGGCGGTCGAGCGCCTCGCCGAGCCGGAGGCGGAGCTCGAGCCGATCCCGACGCCGCAGATCGGCCGGCGCATCGAGGAGACCTTCAGGGAGCTCCAGGACGTGGCCCCGCGGCTGCGGCGGCAGCGCGAGATCAAGGTGATCCGCGACGCCCTCCCCCGCTTCACCCGCGAGGTGGACCTGATGCGCGCCCTGCCCGCGCTCGAGCGCCTGCACGGGCTGTCGCCGCGGGCGCTGCTCGACCTCGAGCAGGAGTGGGAGCGCATCAAGACGCGCCTGTCGACCTGGCAGTCGGAGCTCGAGGCCCGCGTCACCTCGCTCGCCGAGGAGCGTCACCACGTCGGCCGCGCCAAGCGCATATGGCGGCTGAGCCTGGAGGCCGAGCGCCCCGAGCCGCTTCCCCCGTCGCAGCTCCAGCGGATCCAGCGACTGCAGGGCGAGATCCGTCGGGTGAACCGTCGGCTCGAGCGCCGCATCGACGAGGTGCTGGAGCTGCAAGGGCAGCTGTCGGACGAGGGCCTCCGCATCGCGGCGATGCTCGCGCGCATCCAGTCGGCCCGGCAGCAGGCGCGCGACGAGCGCGTGCAGCGCGATCACCGGGCCCTCTGGGAGGGCGGCGCGTGGCTCCCGGGCGCGCGCCCCGAGGCGATCCCGACGCAGGTCGCGGAGGAGCACGCGGCGACGCTGAGCACGTTCCTCCGGAGAGAGCGCGTGGCGCTCGCGTTCCAGGGCGCGTGTTTCCTGGCGTTCGCGTTGCCGCTCTTCTGGCTGCGCCGACGCTACGGCGAGCCCGCGCCGCGAGAGCACGTCGCGCCGCTCCGGGCCCTGCGCGCGCGCCCCCTCGCGAGCGCGAGCCTGATGACGCTCGTCGCGACGCCGGTCTTTCACGCCTACGAGCCCTCGGTGGTGCGCGCGCTGGTGCTCCTGCTCTTCGTGCCCGCGATCGTGCGGCTCGCGCCCTACCTGCTGCCCGCGCCGCGCCGCCCGCAGCTCGGGCTGATCGCGCTCGCGGCCGTGAGCACCGTGGTCGCGGTGGGCTACGCGCCGCCCGTGCTGCGCCGCGCGCTCTTGCTGCTGCTGCCCTTCGGCGGGATCGCGCTCGCGTTCCTGCTGCACCGCGGCGTCGCCAAGAGCCCGCGGCTGTCGGGCGCGCGCCGCCTCACGGCGTGGATCCTGCGGCTCGCCGCGCTGCCGCTCCTCTTCGCCAGCTGGTACGGCGCGGCCGGCTACGTCGAGCGCGCGGCGGTGTGGATCGACGGGACGTTCACCCTCATCGAGACGATCGTCGTGGCGATGATGGCCGTCGACCTCGCGTCCGGCATGATGCGCATGGCCGCGCGGCACCGCTGGGCGCGGGCGCTCTTCACGTTCCGCAAGCGTCGGCTCGCCGCCACCCGCACCCTGGCCCGGCTCTTCCGGTGGATCGGGCTCGGCGGCGTGCTCTACGCGGCCCTCGTCGGCTTCGACGTGCTCGACCCGCTCCTCGAGGGCAGCCGGCTGGTGCTGCGCAAGAGCTACGCGTTCGGCTCGATCGAGCTGTCGGTGGGCGAGGTCATCGCCTTCGTCGCCGTCATCGCGGGCACCTTCGTGGTCGTCCGGCTCGTGCACTTCCTCCTGTCCCAGGAGGTGCTCCCGCGCTTCGACCTCGGCCAGGGCACGGAGGCGGCGATCTCTCTGACCGTCAGCTACCTGCTCGTCGCGCTCGGCGTGGTGCTCGCGTTCGGCAACGCGGGAGTGAACCCGGAGCAGCTGGCGCTGCTCGGCGGCGCGCTCGGCGTCGGCATCGGCTTCGGCCTCCAGAACGTGGTGAGCAACTTCGTCTCGGGCCTGATCCTCGTCGCCGAGCGCCCGATCAAGGTCGGCGACGTGATCGAGATGGAGGACCTCGTCGGCACCGTGCAGCGCATCGGCATCCGCTCGAGCACGGTCCGCTCGCTGACCGGCGCGGAGGTGATCGTGCCGAACGCCGACCTCATCAGCGGCAACCTCGTCAACTGGACGCTCAGCGACGCGCGCCGCCGCATCGACGTGAAGGTGGGCACCGGGTACGACCACGATCCGGCGGAGGTGAAGCAGATCCTCGAGGGGGCCGTCCGGGGCCAGCGCGGGGTGCTGCACGATCCCAAGCCCGAGGTGCTCTGCACCGGCTTCGGCGACAGCAGCGTCGACTTCGAGGTGCGGGTCTGGACCTCGAGCTACTCCGAGGGCGTACGCGTCTACTCGGCGCTCGCGCAGCGCATCTACGCCGTGCTGGCCGAGGAGGGGATCGAGATCCCGTTCCCGCAACGCGACCTGCACGTGAAGAGCATCGAGGCCGCGCTCCCTCAGAGCTCCGGATCGGGCGACTCGGTCACCGCGGACGAGAGCGCGTAGAGCGTCGCGCGGCGGCCCCCGATCTCGATCGTCACGCGCGTCCGGACGCCGGCGCCCGAGTGGAGGGCCGGCGCGGGGATGAGGGTGAAGAAGACGCTGAGCCGGTCGGACGCGCGCCGCGGCACGCGGGCGATCGGCGCTCTCGGTGGACGCGTCACGGGCGCGGAGCCGAGCGAGAGGTGCAGATCGACGGCCTCCCTCCAGACTCCCTCGACCTCGACCGCGACCTCGATCACGCGGAGGGCGACCGGTCGGCGGCCGGTGCGGATGACCAGCTCGACCCGACCGACGCCTTCGCACGGCGCTCGAGAGCTGGACCAGCACTCGACGTCCTGCGCCGCGACGCGCGCTCCGTTCAGCTCGACCTCGCGGCGGTCCTGCGCGGAGGCGGAGCTCGTCAGCCCGAGCGTCAGGACGAGAGCACAGAGCCAGCGGCAGTGCGCGCGCACACGTCATCGTACCGGCCGCAGGCCCACGCATCCACGCCAAGGTATACAGCCTCGAGTGGTGGCCGAGACCGAGATGTTCCTCCTCACGCGCGGGCTGCGGCAGCGCGGCGACGGGCTCGAGCTGACCTACTGGGGCTGGAGCGAGAGCGGCCCGGTGCGCGTCGTGCTCACGGGTCAGCGGGCGCGCTTCTTCGTCGAGCGGGACCTCGAGACGCGAGCCGGCGAGCGGCGGCCGAGCGCCTTCCGCACGCTGCTCGGGGCGCCGGTGGACGAGGTCTCCTTCACGGATCGCAGGGCGATGCGCGCCGAAGCGGATCGGCTGCGACGGCAGGGCACCCCGGCCTGGGAGGACGACGTCAAGCCCGCCGACCGCGTGCTGATGGAGCGCTTCATCACCGCGGGCTGCAAGGTCGTCGGCGTCGCGCGACAGCGGCGCGGCTTCGTGGAGTACGTCGACCCCGAGCTGAGCCCGGCCGAGGTGACGCCGACGCTCACCGTCTCCTCGTTCGACGTCGAGTCGGAGGGGCGGGACGGGCCGCTCCTGTGCGTGGCCATCGTCACGGGAGACGAGGAGTGCGTCTTCGTCCGGGGGCGCGGGCCCGTCATGGAGGGCGTCCGCTACTTCGATGGCGAGCGCGACGCCCTGCGCGCGTTCCTCGCCTACGTGGAGCAGCGTGACCCCGACGTGTTGATCGGGTGGAACGTCATCGACTTCGACGTCGACTATCTCGCGCGGCGCTGCGAGGCGAACGGGCTGCGCTTCACGCTCGGCCGCGATCGGAGCCGCGCGCGGGTGATCCGCGGCGGGCAAGCGAACGCGCCAGCCGTGGCCATGGTCTCCGGGCGCGTCGTGCTGGACGGCATCGCGACCATGCGGGCGGCGACCTGGAGCTTCGAGCGATGGAGCCTCGAGCACGTCGGGCACGCGCTGCTCGGGCGCGGCAAGTCGATCGCCAAGGTCGAGGACAAGCTCCAGGAGATCCTCCGCATGTACCGCGAGGATCTGCCCGCGCTCATCGGCTACAACCTCGAGGACTGTCGCCTCGTGCGCGACATCTTCGCGGCGGCGCACGTCCTGGACTTCGCGATCGAGCGACAGCGCCTGACCGGGCTGACGATGGACCGGCGCGCGGGGGCCGTGGCCGCGTTCGACTATCTCTACCTGCCGCGCTTGCACGCGAAGGGCCGCGTCGCGCCGTCGAAGGGATCCCACCGCGAGGCGGTCGCGAGCCCGGGCGGTCACGTGATGGACTCCGTGCCGGGGCTCTACGAGAACGTGCTCGTGCTCGACTTCAAGAGCCTGTACCCGAGCCTCATCCGGACGTTCCTCGTCGACCCGCTGGGGCTCGCGACGCAGGAGGGACCGCAGGTCGAGGGCTTCGCGGGGGCGCGGTTCTCGCGCACCGAGCACATCCTGCCCGGGCTGATCGAGACCCTCTGGGCGGCGCGGGACGAGGCCAAGCGCAAAGAGGACGCCGCCTTGTCACGCGCGATCAAGATCCAGATGAACTCGTTCTACGGGGTGCTCGGTACGCCGGCCTGCCGCTTCTACGACCCCCGGCTGGCCACGTCGATCACGCGCCGGGGCCACGAGGTGCTCCGGGGCAGCCGCGCGCTGCTCGAGGAGCGCGGCCACCAGGTGATCTACGGCGACACCGACTCGCTCTTCGTGTGGCTCGGGCCGGGGCTCGATCTCGCGCAGTGCGCGCGGCTCGGGGCCGAGCTCGCGGAGCTGCTCAACGCGCACTGGCGGCGGCACGTCCGCGAGGTCCACGGGGTCGAGAGCGCGCTCGAGCTGGAGTACGAGACCCACTACGCGCGCTTCCTGATGCCGACGATGCGGGGCAGCGAGCAGGGCAGCAAGAAGCGCTACGCGGGCTGGGTCCGCGCGGCCGACGGCTCGGCCAAGCTCGTCGTGAAGGGGCTCGAGGCCGTGCGCACCGACTGGACGCCGCTCGCGCGCCGCTTCCAGCGCGAGCTGCTCCGCCGCGTCTTCACCGACCAGCCCGTCGAGGCGTGGATCGTCGAGCTGACGGGCGCGCTGCGCCGGGGCGAGCTGGACGAGGAGCTGGTCTACCGCAAGCGGATCCGCCGCGAGCTGGACGCCTACACGCGCAACGTCCCGCCCCACGTCGCGGCGGCCCGGCAGCTGGATCGCGAGGTGCGCGAGGTCGAGTACGTCATCACCACGCGCGGCCCGCAGCCCGTCGAGCGGCAGACCGCGCCGCTGGATCATGCGCACTACCTCGAGCGTCAGCTCGCGCCGGCCGCGCAGGCCGTCCTGCCCTTCATCGGCGTGGACTTCATGAAGCTGGGTGGGCGACAGCTCTCGCTCTTCTGAGCGCGCCGCCTCCGATCGCGCTCAGCCGCGGGTCGAGCGGGCCTGCGCTGGCGTCCGGCCGGTCCACGCGCGGAAGGCGCGCTCGAAGCCGCTGCGGTGCGCGTACCCGAGCCGGGCCGCGATCTCGTCGATGCTCAGCGTCGCCTCCCGGAGCCAGCGCTCGGCGTGCTCTCGCAGCACGCCGGCGCGCACCGCGCTGAACGAGGTCCCGGCGGCGCCGAAGGCGCGCTGGAGGCTGCGCCCGCTGGTGCCGACGCGCGCGGCGACCTCGACGAGGGTGGGCTCCCGGCCCTCCTGGAGCAGCGCGGACAGCGCGGCCTCGGCGTCCCGCACGACCGGCGCGGGGGCCGCGTCGCCGACGAGCTGCTCGGCGTGCGTCAGCACGAGGCGCGCGAGCACGGGATCGGAGCCGCGCATCGGCAGCGAGAGCGACTCGGGCGCGAGCTCGATCGCGTTCTCGGCGGCGCCGAAGGTGGGGCTGACCCCGTAGACGCGGCGGTAGGGCCTGACGTCGTCCGGCCTCGGGAGCTGGTGGGAGACCGCGCGCACCCGCACCTCTCCGGCCGCGCAGCTGCGCACGATCTTCAGGACCGAGGCGAAGATCGCGTCCACGCCGTGCCGCAGGGTCGGGCCCTCCGGACGTGGGCTGACGTAGACCAGCCGATCCCCGTCGAGCGTCAGTCGGCCTCCTTCGACCGCCATCGCGAAGATGCGGCAGAGCGCGGCCAGCCCTCCGCGCACGTCCGAGGCGTGGGCAACCACGGGTCCGAACATCCCGACCTGATCGAGCTCGATGGCGGCGCCGGCGTGAAGGCCGACGCACGCGTCCCCGGTGAGCGACTCCGCCGCGCGCCAGAGCGCCATGCCGTCGTCATACTGCACCATGCCCGACGTGCGCAGCGTGGCGACGGGCACCCCCGCCGCCGTCGCGAGCTCCTCGATCGCGAGCCCCCGGTGCTCGAGCACCCGCACGAAGATGGTGAGGCTTCTGGCGCCCATGACCAGGGATGGTGGAGAACGAAGGCCCCATGCGCAACGTCGTCGCGTGGTGAACGTGGATCGGCCGGTCGTCTCGCGCCGACGCGCCGCGTTTGGCAGAGTCGGGCCCATGAGATCCTGCATCTGCCTCGCCGCCCTCCTGCTCGCGTCCTGTGGAGGCGCCGCCGTCGACGAAGCCGCCCTGCGCGACGAGATCCGCGAGGAGGTGCGGGCCGAGATGGCGCGCGAGGCGCGGCGCAACCGGCCCCGCGCCGAGGTCGACGCCGAGGTCGACGTCGCGCTCCCCGACACACCGCGCTTCCTGATCGACGCCGCGGGCGCGCCGGCGCGCGGCGCCGCCGATCCGCGCGTCACCATCGTCACCTTCAGCGACTTCCAGTGCCCCTTCTGCGGGCGGGTGCAAGCGACGCTGCGGCGGTTGCTCGAGGCGTACCCCGACGACGTTCGCCTGGTCTTCCGGAACAACCCGCTGCCGTTTCACCAGGACGCGATGCCGGCCGCGGAGGCCGCGCAGGAGGCCCACGCCCAGGGCGGCCCGGAGATGTTCTGGCGCCTCCACGATCTCCTCTTCGCCAACCAGCACGCGCTCGAGCGCGCGGACCTGGAGCGCTACGCGGCGCAGATCGGGATGGACGTGACACGGCTGACGCAGGCCCTCGACCGACACACCCACCAAGCGCGGATCGTGGCCGACCAGACGGAGGCCGGGGCGCGGGGCGCGCGCGGCACGCCGGCGTTCTTCATCAACGGCGTGCAGCTGATGGGCGCGCAGCCCTTCGAGCGCTTCGACGAGATCGTGCAGCGCGAGCTGGCCGTGGCGCGTCGGCTCGAGGCGGCCGGCGTGGCGCGCGGCCAGATCTACGCCTACCTGATGCGCGACGCGCTCGAC
>SHBB01000400.1 GCA_004213565.1 Sandaracinaceae bacterium | reverse complement strand
CTGCGGGTCCTCGGCTTCGGCCGCCTCCTCCTCGAGCTGATCGACGAGGCGGCGCCACGCGCCTTGCATCGCGCGGAGCCGCGCGAGCGCCTCCAGCGAGGGGGCGTGGCCAGGCCACGCGGCGAGCGCGGTCTCGTACGCCGCCGCCGCGCGGTCCGGCGCCTCGAGGTGCTGCTCGTGGACCTCGCCGAGCCGATACGCTGCTCGCGCCCGGGCGCGCGGCTCGCTCAGGCCGTCGAGCTCGAGCTCGAGGATGCGGACCAGCTCCGGCCAGTCGCGCCGCGCCGCGAGCCGACGGCTCATCGAGGTCAGAGAGGGGCGGTGCCTGGCGTCCACGTCGAGCGCGCGCTTGTAGCAGTCGATCGCGCGGAGCTCGTCGCCGATCCGCTCCTCGCAGAGCGAGCCCATCTTGTGGAGCAGGGCCGGCGCGCTCGCGCCCTTCGGGTCGAGCTCGAGCTCCCGCTCGTAGAGCTCGAGGAGGTCGTCCCAACGTCCGGTGCGGTGATAGATGCGGCCCAGCCCGGCGAGGGCAGGCGCGTAGCTCCCGTCGATCTCCAGGACACGTCGGTAGCGCGTCATCGCGCCCTCGGCGTCGCCCAGCCGCTCGTCCCGGATCTCCGCCGCCCCCTGCAGGAGGTCCACCACTCGCGCGTCCTCGGTGCGCAGCTCGGCCTCGCGCTCGAGCGCGCGCGCCAGCTCTTCGTAGCGCCCCGCGCGCTCGGTGGCGCGCTGCAGCGCGTGGAGCGCGCCGAGGTGTGCCTCGTCTCGCTCGAGGATCCGCGCGTAGGCGTGCGCCGCCTGCGCGTGCTCGGCGAGCTGATCTTCGTAGATGCTGCCGATCTTGAAGAGATAGGTGATGGCCGGCTCTTGCTCGGCGGCCTGCTCGACCGCGCGCTCGTAGAGCTCGACCAGCGCGCGGTGCTTGCCGGCGTCGGCGTAGAGGCGGGTGAGGGCCTTGAAGCTCGGCGCGTAGCCGGGCTGCAGGCTCAGGGCGCGCGCGTGATGCGCCATCGCGTCGTCGAGCGACTCGCCGGTGCGCTCGATCACCTCCGCGACCCGGGCGTGCGCGGCCGCGCGGCGCTTGAGATCCTTCGCGTCCTCCGCCTCGGCGAGGTGCATCGCCACCAGCGCGTCCCACGCCTGCGCTTGCTCGTAGATGCGCCCGAGCGCCTGGAGGGTCGGCACGTGGGTGGGGTCGATGCCGAGGGCCCGCTCGAACGCCTCGCGCGCCTGCGCCGGTCGCTGGAGGCGCTCGTCGAGGAGGTTCCCGATGCGGTGCCAGAGCGCGAGCTGCTCCTGCGCCTCGGGGGTCACGCTCGCCAGTCGGGCGATCACGTCCACCAGCCGCGGCCAGCGCTCGGCGCGCTCGAGCAGGCTCGCCAGCTCCTCCAGGACGAGCGGATCGTCGGGCTGCTCCTGCGCGGCGCGCTCGAGGGCGTCGAGCGCTTCGTCGCGATTCCCGAGGCGCTCCGCGTGCAGCCGACCCACCCGGTAGAGCGCCAGCGCGCGCTCCTCGGGGTGCGTGGACTGCGCGGCGCGTCGCTCGAGCACGCGGATCAGATCCCGCCAGCGCTTCTGCGCGTGACAGAGCCGCTCGAGGGCGACGTTCGCGCCCGTGGCGTGCGGATCCAGGCGCAGCGCCGTCTCGTAGAGCTCGAGGGCGGCGTCCACGCGGTTGGCGCGGTGCTCCATCACGCGGGCGCGCTCGACGATGAGCGCGGCGCGGTGCCGCGCGTCCTTGGCCACCGCGTTCGCCTTGCGCTCGAGCGTCCGCTCCAGCTCCCCCCACGCGGTCTCGGCGCGGTCGCGCTGCTCGAGGGCCGTGACGATGGCGACGTCGGCGCGATCGAGCTCGGCGGCCGTCTTGTAGGCTTGCTTCGCCTTCTCGTCGTCCCCGAGCACGTCCTCGAGCACGCGGCCCTTGGCATAGAGCAGGGACGCCTTCTTCTTGGAGTCGGCCGTGAGGCGCGCCTCGGCGTCGAAGTAGGGGAGGGCGTCGCGCCAGCGCTTCTGCGCGAGCGCAACCCGCCGCGCTCCGCGGAGGGCGGGCACGTGGTCCTTCTGGTCGTCGAGGGCGCGCGCGTAGAGCTCGCGCGCACGGTCGAGCGCGCCCTCCGCGTCGGACAGCGGGCCTTCGTGCAGGCGGGCGAGCTCGTAGGCGAGGCGAGCGCGCCGCGCGCGGTCCTTCGTCTCCGCCAGCTCGGGCTCCCAGTCGGCGACCAGGCTCGCTGCGACCTCGCGCAGCGGCTCGCTCCCGAGGTTGTCGAGCACGAGGGTCTGCTCGTCGCTGTCCGGCTCGAGCTGCGGCGCGGGCATGCCGTGCGCGGTGGTGATGTGCTGGCGGCTCGGGGCGGGGCCGCCGGCACGGCCGAGGCCCTTGATCTTCGGTCGCAGCGGAGGCGGCGCGCTCGCCGGCCTGGCGGGCGGCGCGGGGCGACCCGAGCGCGGCGGCTTGGGCGGCGGCGGAGCGCTCCGACGCGGGGGCGGGGGAGGGGGCGCCGACATCGAACGGGTCGGCGGGCGGCTCTGCGTCCGTGGAGGGAGCGGAGGAGGGAGGCTCGACTTCGGACGCGGAGGCTCGGGGCGCGCGGCTGCCTCGCCTTCGAGCTCGTCCTCGAGCTCTCCGAGCACCGCGTCGAGCGTGCTCTCACGACGGCCCTCGGACGCTGCGTCTTTCGTCGCCGCGTCCTTCAGCTCCCCGACCTCGACCTCCATGGTCGGCTCGCGCTCGTCACCCATTCGGAGGGGGCGAGGTTACTGCATCGGGTGGGTGTGGGGCTACAGCGCCCGCCGCCGGGCGCGGCGCTGCTGCTGGATCCAGCGTCGGCGAGCGCGCTCCCACTGCCGCTGCGAGCGGCGCCAGGCGCGGCTGGGTGCGCCAGTGTAGGGAGGCGGCGGCGCGTAGTAGCCGCCGACCGGCGGGACGATCGTGATGACGGCGCCGCCGCGGCGGGGCGCGGGGTAATACGGCTGCGGCTGCACGTATGGCTGCACGTACGGGCGGGGCTGCACGTAGGGCTGCACCTGCGGCCGGCTCGGCTGCACGCCCGCCGCCCCGCCCACCGAGGGGTGCGCCGGGAAGCCCGGGGGCGGGCCCTGCACGCTGCGGTCGACCTCGAGTTGCTGGCCCGGCTGCGCGCCGGGGGGCATCGGGTAGTACCACCAGCGGCCCGAGCCGTAGACCCAGTACGCGGAGACGCGGCCGGCGCGACGCTCGAGGACCACGGTGCCGTGGCTGCCCTCCTGCGCGACGTAGGTCGCCTGGGGCGTGGGCGCGGTCGGCGCCTGGGGGGCGCTCGCGGGAGGCGCGCTCGCCGGGGGCGGCTGGACGACGCGCGGAGCCTCGGGCTGCTCTTGGATCGAGGGCGCCGGGAGCGTCGGAGGGACGACTGGCTCTTCAGCAACCGGCGGCTCGACGGGCTCCGGCGCGGCGCCCGCGAGCGTGGCGAACACCTGCGTCACGTAGACGCCGTGGTCCGTGGTGAGCGCGGCGAGCCCGACGTGCGTGTGGGTGGGGCCGAGCATGTTCGCGCGGTGCGCGTCGCTGCCGAGGAGCGCCTGATGGGCCTCGTCCGCGCTGCGGTGCAGCGCGACGTTCTCGGCGATGGTCTGGGCCTCCACGCCCGCCGTGCGCACGCGGTCGGCGGGGGTCCCGCTCGCCTCCGACACGTGGGTGAGCTGACGCTGCGCGGCCATGTCGGCGCAGTGGGCGCGGGCGGCGGCGTCCAGCCCGGCTTCGCGCTCGAGCGGCGCCAGCCCTTCGGCGGCGCGCATCGCGTTGATGCGCGCGAGCATCGACTGCTCGCCGGAGAGGTCGAAGTCCTGGGCGGACGCCGAGAGAGGCAGCGCGAGCGCGGCGAGGAGAGAGAGCAGGAGGTGGGTCTGGCGGGGCATCGTTCTCTCAGTCGGGGACACGCATCAATCTAGCAACGTCCGAGCCAGTCGCTCACCCGGCGGGTCCGGTCCTGGATCGATCGGTCCTGCGAACGAGCGTTCACGCCCGTTCGTGCCCAGCGTGAGCTCCGCAGTTGCGATCGGGAGCGAGGATCGCCATAGCCGTCTCGCATGCGACTCGAAGAGACGGTGGGCGTCCGCGCCATGGACACGCTGTCCGCCATCCGCGTGACCGGGGCGGAGAGCAAGTCGTGGCTCAACGGGCAGGTGACGCAGCAGCTCGCTCTGATGAAAGAGGGCGACGCGGCGTACGGGCTCGCGGTGGACGTGCACGGCAAGATCCTGGCGGATCTCTGGGTGCTCGACCGCGGGCAGGACGAGCTGGTCGCGATCGTGCCGATGACGGCCCGCGACGCCCTCCTGACGCACCTCGATAAGTACATCGTGATGGAGGACGTCGACCTCGAGCCCATGGAGGTCGCGGTGATCACGGCGCAAGGCCCCGCGGCGCCGGGGCTCGCGGACGGGTTCCCGTGCGATCGGCTCGGCCGGGGAGGGCTCGACGTGGTGGTGGCGCCCGACCGGCGGGACGCGGCGCTGGCGGAGCTGGTCGCGGCCGCGGAGGCCCGAGGCGGGGGGGCGGTCACGGAGGCGGAGTGGGAGCGCGCCCGGGTCCGCGCCGGCCGTCCGCGCTACGGCGTGGACTTCGACGGCAGCCACCGACCTCAGGAGGCGGGGCTCCGCGATCTGGCGGTGTCGTTTCAGAAGGGCTGCTACCTCGGTCAAGAGGTGGTCTGCATGCTCGACACCCGCGGCAAGCTGCGCCGACGGCTGATGCGGCTGCGCGGCGCCGCGCTCGCGGTGGGCGACGCGCTTCAGGCCGAGGGCAAGGACGTCGGCGAGGTGACGTCCGCCGTCCCCGACGACGGCAGCTGGGTCGGGTTGGGCTACGTCAAGCGCGCCCACGCCGAAGCTGGCCAGATCCTCGGCTCCCCATCCGGGGAGGTTCGCGTCGAGGGCCCTGCGGGCGCCTGACGCCCCCATTCGCGCCTGGCCATTCGGCAGGTGGAGCCTTATAGTCGTGGCGTTCCCAGGAGAGTAGGAAGCGATGATTGACCTGACGAGCAAAGCAATCGAGAAGGTGAAGGAGATCCGCGACGCGGAGGGCCTCGGCGGGCAAGGCCTGCGGGTCCGCGTGATCGGCGGCGGCTGCTCCGGCTTCACCTACGATCTCTTCTTCGAAGACGAGACCACCGACCTCGACCAGAAGTTCGATTCGGATGGGATCCCCCTGTACGTGGACATGATGAGCCTCCAGTACCTGGACGGCACCACCATCGACTACGTCGAAGGTCTGCACGGCGCGGGCTTCAAGTTCCTGAACCCCAGCGCGAAGTCGACCTGCGGCTGCGGCTCTTCGTTCAGCGCCTGAGCCACCTCTGACCCTTCTCGCGGTGCCCGCCGCGAGCCGAGCCCCCGGCCCTCCCGCCGGGGGCTTTTTGCGTTTTCCGCACGCCCGACGCCCCGCGGTGCGCAGACCATTGCGGCTGCGTCGGTGGGACCAATCTAACGTTACGAAAGGTCCCATCAGGTCTTTGCGCTGGTCTGTAACGCTTCTGCGAGGGATCTTCACAGTACTTCACTGACGCGCCGGCCTTGCATGCGTAACGTTCATCTCGGGCCCGACGTACCCCACCCAGACCGCTTGACGAATACCTAACGTAACGTTACGTAAGGTTTGGCGGCTGGGACCAGCGGACGGGCCCAGACCCCGAGAGGAGAAGAGTCATGGCGCGAGCAGACGACAAGCAGCTCTCCCGTTACCTCGAGCAGGTTCGGAAGATCCCGACCCTGAGCCGAGAGGATGAGCACGAGCTCGCCGTGAAGGTGCAGGCGGGCGATCAAGACGCCGCCGACGCCCTCGTCGAGGCGAACCTCCGGTTCGTCGTCGCGGTGGCGCTCCAGTACCGACGCTACGGCATCCCGATTTCGGACCTGCTGGCCGAGGGCAACCTCGGGCTGATGCTGGCGGTGAAGAAGTTCGACCCCCACCGCGGCACGCGCTTCGTGACGTACGCGGGCTACTGGATCCGGGCCTACGTGCTCGATCTGGTGGTGAAGTCGACCACGATGGTCGGCGCGGGCAGCGGCCCGCTACGCAGCAAGCTCTTCTTCCGCCTCCGTCGAGAGCGGGCGAAGGTCGCGAACCTGACCGCGGATCCGCAGGAGCGGCTCGCGCTGATGGCCGAGCGCTTCGACACCACCGAGAAGAAGATGGCGCACATGCTTCGCCGTCTCGACAGCCGTGACGTCTCGCTGAGCGCGCCGCTCTTCGACGACTCCGGCGCCACGCTCCAGGACTCTCTCGAGGGGGCCTACGACGACTCCGAGACGCAGTACCTCGGGGAGGAGCGGCAGCGCATGCTCGAGGTTCACCTCGGAGGGGCGCTCGAGCACCTCGACCAGCGTGAGCGCTACATCCTCGAGGAGCGGTACATGAAGGACCAGAGCGTCTCTCTGGCTGCGCTCGGGCGCGAGCTCGGCGTCAGCCGGGAGCGAGCCCGTCAGCTCGAGGCGCGCGCGAAGAAGAAGCTGAAGAAGAGCCTCGGCTCACTCCAGCTCGACGCGGCCTGAACACCTCACGCGAGCCGCAGGCTCCCGCTCGTCACGGCGCGCTCGCCTCCGCTGGTCCGGAGGCGCAGCGCGCCGTCTTCGCGTAGGCCGAGCAGCTCGCCCTCGAGCGCGTCGCAGCGGACGCGTCGACCGCGGAAGGCGAGGCGATCCTCGACGGCGGACGCGACGGGTCGCGGGCCGAGCCGCACGAAGCGATCGACCTCGGCCTCGATGCTGGAGAGCAGCGTCGCCAGCGCCTGGGCGCGATCGAAGGTCTGACCCGTCTCCGCGCGCCAGCTCGTCGCGATCGGGCCGAGCTCGCCGAAGTCGGCGCGATTGACGTCGACGCCGACCCCGATGATCGCGCTGTCGATCCGGCTCCCGAGCGAGACCGACTCCACGAGGATCCCCGCGTGCTTCTTGCCCTCGATGAGCACGTCGTTGGGCCACTTCACGGTGACGGATCGGTCGGGGAGGGTGGCCTCCGCGGCCCGCGCCACGCCGAGCCCCACCGCGAGGGTGAGTGGAGGCAGCTGCGCTGGCGTCAGCGGGAGCCGCGCCACGATCGAGAAGTAGAGATCGGTGCCGCCGGGCGAGGCCCACACCCGACCTCGCGCCCCGCGGCCGCGAGACTGGCGATCGGCGACCACCACGTGGCCGTCCGCCGCGCCAGCGCCGGCCGCCTCGCGCGCGTCGTCGTTGGTCGAGCCCGTCTCCGCGCGCACGTCGAGCGAGCGACCGTACCGCACCGTGGTCAGGCGCCGCGCGATCGCGTCGGCCGTCAGCGGGGTCACGACCAGTCGAGCCCGAGATCCATCGCGCGCGCGGAGTGCGTCAGCCCGCCGACGCTGATCGCGTCCACGCCCGCGTCCGCGATGATCGGCACGCGCGCGAGCGTGACGTTGCCCGAGACCTCGACGAAGGCGCGGCCTGCGATGTGGGTGACCGCGGCCTTCAGCGTCGCGTCGTCGAAGTTGTCCAGCATGACGATGTCGGCGCCCGCCTCGAGGGCCACGTCGAGCTGCTCCATGGTGTCTACTTCGCATTCGATCTTCGAGGTGTGCGGCGCGAAGGCGCGCGCCCGCCGGATCGCTTCGGCCACGCCGCCACACGCGGCCACGTGGTTGTCCTTGATCAGCACCGCGCTCGAGAGATCGTCTCGGTGGTTGTGGCCGCCGCCGCAGCGGACGGCGTAGCGCTCGAGCGCGCGGAGCCCGGGCGTGGTCTTGCGCGTGTCGGTGATGCGGGTCTTGGAGCCGGCGGGGAGCGCGTCCACGAGGGTGGCCGTCTTCGACGCGACGCCGCACATGCGCTGCGCGAAGTTGAGCGCGACCCGCTCGCCCTTGAGGATGGGGTTGGCGCGCCCGCGCACGATCGCGACCACGTCGCCCTTCACGAGCCGCGCGCCGTCCGCCTTCTTCGCCTCGACCTCGATCGCCGGGTCCACCGCGGCGAACGTCGCGCCGAAGACCGGGAGCCCGGCCAGCACCATCGGCTCGCGCGCCCGCAAGACGCACTCGGCTCGGACGTCGAGCGGCACGGTGGCGTCGGTCGTCACGTCGCCGCGCGCGAGGTCTTCGAGGAGGGCGCGCTCGACGACCTCGCGCAGGACGACCTCGGGCAGGGGCGGGAGGGTTCGTTCGCTCATGACGGTCTCCAGGTCTCGACCGCCCAGCCGCGACGGCGGGCCAGGCGGGACAGGCGGGGGTCGGGGTTGATGACGCGCGGCTCGCCGACCCGCTCGAGCATCGGCAGGTCACTGACGCTGTCGGTGTAGAAGGCGCTCGACGCCAGATCGACGCCGTGTCGCTCGGCCCACCGGAGGGCCTTCTCGACCTTGCCCGCGCCATAACAGAGGGGCGACTCGAGCGCGCCGGTGAAGCTGCCCTCCCTGACCTGAATGCGGCTGCAGAGCACGTGCTCGATGCCGACGTGCTCGGCGACGGGCTCCGCGACGTAGGGCGAGGAGCTCGTCAAGATGGCGCAGAGGTAGCCCTCGTCGCGCCGCCGTCGCAGCTCGTCGCGCGCCTTCTGGGCCACGTGTCGCAGGACCTCGCTGCGCACCCACGACGCGCACTCGTCCCGGAACTGCTGCTCCGGCACGCCGGTGAGCGTGCGCACGGCCTCGGCGCCCATGCGCTCCGCGTCGAGCACGCCCAGCGTGTACTGCAGGCTCCAGAACGATGCGCGCATCAGCTCGCGCACGCCCATGTGGCCCTCGCGCACGCGCCACCGCACGTAGAGCGTGCCGGTGTTGACGTTGACGAGGGTCTTGTCGAGGTCGAAGAACGCGGCGCGCTTCACAGCAGCCAACCTTTCTCCAGGATCTCCGCGAGCACGTTGCTCAGCGCGTGCAGGAGCATGGCCGCCCCGATGCCGCCGCGCCACGCGCGCATCCAGCCGAAGAGGAGCCCGGGGAAGAAGACCGCGAGCCGGGCGGGGTGAGGGATGGTGGCCACGTGCACCAGCGCGAAGAGCGCGGCTTGCAGGATCCACACGCGCCAGTCGAGCGCGACCCCGAGGACGCGCCGCTCGGGCGGCCACCGATCGTGGAGCCGCGTCTGGATCCAGCCACGAAAGAGCGCCTCCTCGGGCAAGGCGACGACGAGGAGCTGCGTCAGCGCGAACGCGGCCAGATCGTCCGGCAAGGTGAAGGCGAAGTCCCTCGTGGGCCCATGCCACCAGGCGAAGCCGACGACGAACGGCGGGAAGACGAGCGCCGCGATCGCGACCGCGATGCCGCCTTCGCGGATCGCCGCGGGCATGGCGCGCCGGACCGCGCGGGCCAGGTCGTAGACCCCGAACGGGCCCTCGTCGCGCGCGTCGTCCGGGTCGGGCGGCTGCAGCAGGCCCGCGAGATCGATCCCGTGCCGTCGCATGCCGCCGGGCTCTCGCTGGGCGAGCTTGATGGCGGCGACCAGGAACAAGCCGGCCACCAGCAGGTGCTCGTAGCCGTCGACCCCGGGC
>SHBB01000040.1 GCA_004213565.1 Sandaracinaceae bacterium | reverse complement strand
CGACGCGTGCGCGCCCTCCTGCATCTGGCGCTGCAGCTCGCGCCCGCCCATGCCCGGCATCACCACGTCGGAGAGCACGAGGTCGACGTCGGGCTCGGCGTCGAGCACCTCGAGCGCCTCCGCGCCGCCAGGAGCCGTCAACACGACATAACCGAAGCGCTGTAGGCATCGGGAGGCGGTGAGCGAGAGCCCGGCATCATCCTCGACGATGAGGATCGTCTCGCCGTGACCGCGCAGATCCTCCCGCGAAGGCTTGCGGAGCGTCGCCTCGGGCGCGGTCGCCTCGAGCGTGGGGAGCCACAGCTCCACCGTCGTGCCCTCGCCGAGCGCGGAGGCGATCTCGACGCTCCCGTCGTGCTGCTGGATCAAGCCGTAGACCATCGGCAGGCCGAGCCCGGTCCCCTGCCCCGCCTCCTTCGTGGTGAAGAACGGCTCGAAGACCCGCTCCTGGGTCTCCGCCGACATGCCTCGCCCGTCGTCGACGACCTCGACGATCACGCCCTCCCTCGCGAGCCGGCTCCGGACCCGGATGCGGCCCTCGCCTTCGGTCGCGTCGCGCGCGTTCGACACGAGGTTGAGGAGCACCTGCTCGACGGCGACCGGGTCGGCGAGCACCTGCGCGTCTGTCGCCTGGAGGTCCACCTCGAGCGCGAGCGACTCCGGGAGCAGCCTCCGCAGGGTCGGGACGAAGCCCGAGATCGTCTCGTCGAGGGCCAGCGGACGGCGCCGCAGCCCGCCGCGACGGCTGAAGCTCATCAAGCGGCGCACCAGGTCCGCGCCGCGCTGCGCCGCCGCCTCGATCTCGAGCAGCGCCTCGCGCGCCGCCTCGGGCGAGGCCTCCAGATCGAGCAGCGCCATGCTCGCGCCGCCGAGGATGATGGTCAGCAGGTTGTTGAAGTCGTGAGCGATGCCGCCGCTGAGCGTGCCGAGCGCCTGCATCTTCTGCGACTGGCGCAGGCTCGCTTCGATCTGCCGCTGCTCGGTGACGTCGTGCCCGACCGAGATGCGCGAGCCGTTCGGGAGCTCGAAGTCGGCCCACATCTGGACGTGGGTGGAGCCGTCCTTGGCCACCACCTTGTACTCGCGGAACTGCCCGTCCGCGCGCTCGATCGCCGCGAGGACCCGCGCCTGGTCTTTCGGGTCGGGATAGAACGTGCCGAGCGGGTCCTCGAGCGCGTCGATCTCTTCGGCCGTCCAGCCGAGCCGCCGCTCGCACTCCCGGTTCCAGATCTCCAGCGTCCCGTCCGGCGCGAACGCGTCGATCATCACCGGCGCGTGCTCGAGGATGGTCCGGAAGCGCTCCTCGCTCTCAGTTCCCCCCTGCGGGTCTTCAGTCACCATCGGGAGAGTCGGAGAGGTCCGACCCGGAAGCAAGCCCCTCGAATGGGCCCCGCATTCGGCGCACTCATCCCTGTTCGATGAACGAATGGGTCGCGTCGACGTACGTCACCCGGAGCAGCGGCTCCTCGTCGTCGTCTCGCAGGAGCGCCGTCCACAACCCGCCCGAGCGCTCGAACCGAGCGGACATGGTCCCGATGTGGCAAGCGTCCTCGCTCACCCAGTGCTCGGTGACGCCGGAGAAGCGGAGGCGAACGAGCGCTTCCCCGTAGTCCCTGAACGAGACGACGAGCGCGTCGCCGTCCCGACTCACCGCCTCGATCTGTCCGTCGGTGAAGATGAAGGAGCGCAGCGCGTGCTTGGGGGACCAGCAGCTCATCTCGCCACCCCTTCCTTCCGGCCCTCGAGGGCTCCGATCGCCTCCTCGACACTGTCACGCACGGAGACCGGTGGGTCCGCGTCGCATAGCGCTCGCAGACGGCGCACGACCTCACCCACGGCGTCTTCGGGCGTCCAGCTCACCAGCTCGCCACAAGACTGGATGACCACGATGTGGTCCCCCGAGTCGAGGAACGGGAGCAGCTCGCGCCAGGGGCGGCGCCCGGCCTCGACCAGGCATCCGAGCGCCACGACCCGCACGCGATCGGAGTCGTCGTTCAGCGCCTCCTCCAGCCGGGGCCACGCGTCCGGTCGCCTCGCCAGGGCGCCCGCCGCGTACATTCGCACCAGCGGGTCCGGATGCGCCGCGAGCGCGTCCTGGAGATACTCGACGCCCTCGGGCCGGCCCGTCGCTCCGAAGAAGCTGCACGCCTCCACGTGGACGAGGGCGTCGTCCCAGCTGGACACCACCTCGCGCACGGCGGGCGCCAGCGCTTCGAGCTCGCTCCGCAGCGGGATCAACTCCACGGCCTGCTCGAGGACGACCTGGAGCCACTCCGCCCGCTCGTCGGCGAGCGACTCGAACAGCTCGCCCAGCCGCTCCACGGGCGCCAGGAGCAAGAGCAGCTGCGCGGCCGCCTCGACAGCGACGGAAGCGCGCTCCCCGTCCCGGATGATCTCCTCGAGGTGCCGCGTCGTCTCCGGGCCGAGATCCTCGGAGCCGGGGACGAAGTCGCCCGAGCGCCACTTCGCGGCCGCCGCGCCGAAGCGCTCCGGCGCATGCTCCGTCAGCGCGCGCAACGCCCGGCGCAGGACCGCCCCCGCCTCGTTCGCCCGTTCATTCATGCGGCGCATGCTGTGATTCGCGTCCCCTTCCCTACTGCACGCTCCGCGGCGTGGCAGGCGGCACGGCGTTGGCCACCATCTCTCGCAGCTCGTCCACCGCGCGACGGAGCAGCTGCTCGTAGAGCCCCACGTCGGGACCCGCGACCTCCGCCAGGCTTCCTTCGCCCTCGTACGACAGCTTCCAGGACACGTTGCGACCCCAGTCCATCTCTTCGCAATCGTCGTCCGCCGCGAAGCTCGGCCTCACGCTCCGCGCCGCGTCTTCCCACAGACAGAAGACGCCCATGGCGGCGGCAAAGAAGGGCGGGCTCTCCTCCAGCGGAACCTGGATCTGGCAGAGCAGGTCGAGGTCACGCACCGGGTTCGCCAGGCTCACGAAATCCAGGCCGCGCTCTTCGGCGAACCCTTGCACCGCGTCCTGGCTCTCGAACCAGAGCAGCCGTCTCTCGACTGGCTCGACGACGACCCCGTCGGGCTCATCTTCTTCCGACCGGTGCCAGAGCAGCCAGCGCACCTCCCCGCGAGCCCGAACAGGGCACGGATAGTAGACCCGAAGAGTCATGCTGGCCCCGCTCCTCCCTCTTCCCCGCCTCGAGAGTCGGCCTCCTCCTCCTCCCCATCGAGTCGCCAAACGGCGTGCCGCACTGCCTCCGTGACAGAGGGAGGGGTCCTCGGATCTGCCAGACACGCACGGAGATGCCTGAGGGCGTCCTCGAAGGACCCCACGGGCACCAGCTCGGAGATGGCGTCCGAGGCGCGAATCGCAGTAACGGTGTTGGTCGGGTCGAGGAGATGCGGGAGCAACTCGGTCCACTCCTCCACTCCCGCGCGCACCAACGCCTCCAGCGCAGCCTCGCGGACCCAGCTGCTCGAATCCGAGCGCGCCTCGCGAAACGCGGAGACGGGCCCACCCAGCGCATCGAATGTGCGAAGCGCATACATGCGAACGAGCGGGGCTGGGTGACGCCTCATCAATCGACTCATGAGCGCGGCGCCCGATGGTTCTCGAGTCGACTCAAAGAACCGGCAGACCTCGACGACCGCCAGATCATCATCGTCGTCCGCCGCCTCGATCATGACGGGAGCGAGAGCCCGAAGCTCGGGACGATGAGAGATCAGATCAGACAACGCCGTCAGCAAGATCCGCCGCGGCTCGGGACCGATTTCACCGAGACAGGTAGCGAGCGAGGCAGGGTCGGAGAGGAGCACCGCCAGATCGCACAGCAACCGAACGACAACTTCCGGCGTCTCGGCCTCGAACGTCGGCTGCACGAGGGCCAGCGCGGCATCGCCCAGCTGCCTGGTCGGCTCCCCGCCGCGCTCGACCCCGAGTCGACGGAACACGGCTGGCGCTCGCTCGGCGATGGCGTCGATCGCTTCGCCCACGAGCGAGGCCCATGACTCATCGCTCATGATCCACCTCCGACCGCGGCACGAGGCGGCCTCCACGCTACAACTGCTGATGTCACCGTGCCTGACCCGTGCTCCGCGGCGTCACGTAGGGGACAGCGTTCGCCATCATCTCTCGCAGCTCTTCCACCGCGCGGCGGAGCAGCTGCTCGTAGAGCCCCACGTCGGGACCCGCGACCTCCGCCAAGGTCCCTTCCCCCTCGTACGACAGCTTCCAGGACACGTTGCGACCCCAGTCCATCCCTTCGCAATCGTCGTCCGCCGCGAAGCTCGGCCTCACGCTCCGCGCCGCGTCTTCCCACAGACAAAAGGCAGCCACGGCGGCGGAGAAGAAAGCCGGGCTCTCCTCCAGGGGAACCTGGGCCTCCGAGAGCTGGTCGAGGTCGAGCAAGGGGCTGGCCGCGCTCACGAAGTCGAGGCCGCGCTCTTCGGCGAACGTTTGCACCGCGTCCTCGCTCTCGAACCAGAGGAGCTGTCTCTCGACTGGCTCGACCACGACACCGTCGGGTCCATCACCTTCCTCCGATCGATGCCAGAGCAGCCACCGCGCCTTCCCACGAACGCGAACGGGCCAGGGATAGTGGACACGCGCGCTCATCCTGAGCTCACGGCTGCGTTCCCCGGTCCCGGCGTGCGGTCGGGAGATGAATTCGCCAGAAGCGCAGGTCGTGTACGAGAAAGTGTAGAAACCAGGCGGACAGCAGGAGACTCCCAGCGGCCGACATGGTGAGCGCGAGCAGACTGCCGCCCACGACCGCGCTGACGAGGTCCTCCTGCGAGGCCCCGACGACCAAGCCGAAGATCGCTGGTGTGACCACCGAATGAAGCGGGCGGACTCGCCACGAGATCTCGATGGACGACCCCGCCGCTCTCGCCTCCACGTGACCGACGCCCGACATCGGATGCGTCCCCAGGAACGGAAGCGAACGACGCGCGCGCAAGATCGTGCCCGCCCCGCTCTCCTCGCGGCGGCGGACCTCCGCCCCCCATCTCGCGAAGACCCGCTGCAGAACTCGCATGTCATTCGACTCGCGTCGGACTCGGTACGAGCACAGCGTGCGGAGACGCGCTCTGATCGTTCGTAGGGCCATCCAGTGTGCTGCGGATCGCGGACCCAGTCCTCCAGGGCTTCGACGGCATGACGAGGTACCCGGAGAACGCAAGTCAAATAACTATCACGCGCGCAACACCCAACGCAACCCGGCTCGACACGCAGCGCGCCCCCTCACAAGGCGAGCAGCAGGGCGACGGTGGGGGCGGCGAGGCAGAGGAAGGTCGGGACGGCCAGGTAGGTCGCGTGGCGGGTGGCGCGGGCGGCGAGGTGGGCGGCAGCGGCGTCGAGGGGGCCGAGCACGAGGCGGGCGTCGGCCGGGAGCGGGGCCGGGCCCTCGCGCAGGCTCGCGGGGCCGAGGCCGCGGAAGCGGGAGAGGAGCGTGAGGGTGGGCGACGTGACGGAGCCCTCGGGCGGGTCGCCGACGAGGGGTACGTGCGCGGGGAGGCGGAAGCGGAAGGCGTCGGCCTCGAGCCAGGCGTCGCCGTCGACGTGGAGCGCGCCGCCCGAGACCTCGAGGGTGGCGCCGTCGCTCAGGCGCGCGGTCGCTTCGAGGCCCGAGAGCACGCCGCGACCGGCCGCGTCCTCGAGGCGCGGGACGTCGAGCGCGCGCGCCTCGGCGAGCTCGCGGCCGAGCACGAAGAGCAGCCCGAGCGCACCGAGCAACCCCAGCAAGAGGAGGCCCGCGCTGAACGCGCCGAGGCGGCCGAAGGTCCGGTCGAGCAGACCGTCGTCGAGGCGCACGCCGTCGGCGTCGATGAGGGTCAGCGCGCCGGTGGAGGGCGCGTGGCTCGCGACGATCGCGAACGCGCCGCGGGGCCCGTCCATCACCGCCGCGTCCATCACGGTCACGCGCACCGGGGCAAAGCCCATGTCGACGGCGCCCGCGCCGCCCCCGTCGTAGGCCACGACGTGCAAGGTGCGGTAGTCGGTGCGCATGTAGAGAGACGTGCCCGGGACCGAGACGCCGCCGATCGAGGTGACGTCGTGGCTCCAGTGATCTCCGGACAACGCGATCTGCAACTCACCTTCGCTCAAGGGTCGCATCGAGGTCGGCGTGAACACGGCCACGACGAGCGCGGCGAAGAGGGCGACGGCGACGGGCAGGAGGAGCGCCAGCGTGCCGCGCAGGCGCGGGCGGATCTCCGAGCGCGCGGTGACGCCCCCCCGGGTCGCCTCGACGTACCTCGCCGCGACGCGCGCGGTGACGAGGGGCGTGAGCATGATGGCGAAGGGCGCAGCCAGGAACGCGACCGCGCCGAGCTGCGCGCCGCGGCCCGCGCCGAAGAGGTAGAGGAGCACGAGGGCCGGCACGCCGAGGGTGGCTCCCACCGTGGCGCCGAGCAGCGCGGTGCGGCGCGGTCCGAGCGCGCCCGCGATGGCGAAGGAGCGCCACGGGGCCGCGAGCGCGCGCGCGCCGTCGGCGGCGCAGAAGGGGGTGAAGAGGAGCGGCGCGGCCACCACGCCGACCGCGAGGCAGAGCGCGAAGCCGGCTCCGTACGCCACGGGCCAGCCGTGCACGCCCGCGCGCTCGGCCAGGAGCAGCGAGACGCTGACCCCCGCGCCGATCGCGACGACTCCCGCCAGGAGGCCGAGCAGCGGGTAGACGCCGACGCCGCGCGACGGCGAGCTGATCTCGAAGGCGTCACCCGCGGCGGCCTTCGCGCCCTCGAGGTGCGTCACGACGAGCGCGCGGAAGCAGAACGCGAGGACGGGCAGGCCGACGAGGCACCACACGCTCAGCGCGCCGAAGGGGAGCGCGACGAGGCTGATCGCGAGCGTCCGGCCGCCGTCGTGTCGGAGGACCTGGCTGGTCCGGATCCGGTCCTCGGAGATCACGCCGCCTCGCGCAAGGCGGGCTCCGCGCGCTTCGGTCCGCGTCGCTTCCCGAGCCGCTCGCGCGTGCCCGCGACCATGACGTAGAGCACGGGGATCACGAAGAGGGTCAGGACGGTGCTGACGATCATGCCGCCGACCACCGCGCGGGCCATGGGGGCCCAGGTCTCGGCCCCGTCGCCGACGCCGACCGAGAGCGGGAGCATGCCGAGGATGGTGGTCAACGCGGTCATCAGGATGGGCCTCAGGCGGGTCCGGGCCGCCTCGAGCGCGGCGTCGACGAGCGACAGGCCGTCTTCCCGCCTGCGTTTGATGACGTCGATGAGCACGATGCCGTTGTTCACGACGACGCCGCCGAGGAGGATCACGCCGACCAGCGCCGTCACTTGCAACGAGGTGCCCGTGATGGCGAGCGCGAGCACGACGCCGATGATGGCGAGCGGCACGGTGAACATGATGACGAAGGGCTCGAGCAGAGACTCGAACTGCGAGGCCATCACCATGTAGACGAGGATGAGCGCGGCGAGGAGCGCCATGGCGAGCTTGAAGAAGGCGTCCCGGAGATCCTCGGCCGTCCCGCCGAGCTCGACATACATGCCCTCGGGCACGCCCTCGGCGTCGATGCGGTCCTCGACGCGCGAGGTGAGCGTGCCGAGGTCGGTGCCCTCTTCGCGCGAGATCTCGACCTTGGCCAGCCGGCGCTGGTTCTCGCGCTCGATGTCGACCGGGCCGAGCTGATCGCCGACCTCCACGAGGCTGCCGAGCGGCACCGTGCCGCCCGCGGGGAGCGGGATGGGCAGGTACCGCAGCCCGTCCAGGTCACGCCGGCTCTCGGTCGGCATGCGGACCCGGACCGCGAACTCGTCGCCGCCCTCTCGGTACACGGTGGCGGGGATGCCCTGGTAGTAGGCGGCGACGGTGGAGGCGACGACGCCGGGGGAGACGCCGAGCACGCGCATGCGCTCGCGGTCGTAGCGGAGCGACAGCTCGGGCGCGCCGTGCAGCATGGAGAAGCGCGCCTCGCGCACGCCCTCGACCTGCTCGAGCTCCCCGCGGAGGCGCTCGCCGAACTCGCGGAGCTGGTCGAGGTCCTCGCTGAAGAGCTTGACCACGATGTCGCCACCGCCGCCGCCGAGCGAGAAGCCCGCGATCTCCACCTCGATGCCGGGGATGTCGCGGAAGCGCTCGGTGAGCTGGGCCTCGATCTCCTGCTGGGTGCGCTCGCGCTCGGTCGGGATGGGCAGCCGCGCGCGCAGGGTGCCCTTGTTCGCGGTGCCGCCGAAGATCGCGCCGAAGCCCTCCGCGGTGCCGTAGTCGGCGGTCACCACCTCGGCCTCGGGCACGGTGTCGCGAATGGTCGACTCCACCACCCCGACGAGGTGGCGCATCTCCTCGAGCGCGGTTCCGGGCGCGGCCGTGACCTCCACGCGGATCTCGGAGACATCCGCGGCCGGCAAGAAGTCCTGCCCCAGCATGGGCACGAGCGCGAGGCTGGCGCCGAAGGCGAGGAGCGCGACGGCGACCACGCGCTTGCGCCGGGCCAGCGCCCAGGACAGGGCGCGCTCGTAGCGAGGGCCGAGCCGGTCGAGGCCGACGGTGGTGCGCTTCAGGAAGCGCTCGAAGCGGTTCGGCTCGCGCTCGTCGAGCATGCGCGAGGCCATCAGCGGCACGAGGCTGAGCGCGACCACGAGCGACGCGAGCAGGGTGATGCAGATGGTCAGCACCATGTCGCGGAAGAGCTCGCCCGCGATGCCCTCCACGAGCAGGATGGGCATGAAGACGACGACGGTGGTGAGCGTGGAGGCGACGAGCGGCATGCCCATCTCCTTCGCGCCCGCGAGCGCGGCCTCGGCCGCCCCCGCGCCCCGCTCGATGTGCTGGAACGCCGCCTCCAGGACGACGATGCCGTTGTCGACGAGCATGCCTATGGCGAGGGCGAGCCCGGCCATGGAGATGAGGTTCAGGGTCACGCCCAGCGCGTCCATCGCGACGAAGGCGACGACGATCGAGGTGGGGATCGCGATGACGGTGATGAGCGAGGTGCGCCAGCTGCGCAGGAACATCAGCAGGACCAGGCCCGTGAGCAGGAAGGCCTGCCCCATGGTCATGCCGAGGTTGCCGATGGAGCGGAGGATGGGGCGCGACTCGTCGAAGAGCGGGACGAGCTGCACGCCCTCGGGCAGGCGCTCCTCGATCTCGGGCAGGGCGTCGGCGACGTTGCGCGCCGTCTCGACGGTGTTGGCGTCGGACTGCTTGCGCACCGCGACCATGACCGCGGCCGCGCCGTCGGCGGTGACGACGTGGGTCTCCTCTTCGAAGGTGTCGACGACCTCGGCCACCTCGCGCAGGCGGATGGGCCGGCCGCCGCGCTGGCCCACGATGACGTCGCGGATCTCATCGACGTTCGTGAAGAGGCTGGTCGGCTGGAGATTCAGGCGCTGGGTCCCGTCGTCGACCGCGCCCGAGGGCATCACCACGTTCGCGCCGCGCAGCGCGTCGGCCACGTTGCTCGGCGAGATCCCGTTCGCCTGCAGCCAGCGCGGGTCGAGGCGCACCTGCACCTCGCGGTCGAGCCCGCCCATGACCTCCGCCGCCGCGACGCCGTCGACGCGGCCGAGGTAGGGCTGCACCTGCTCGGTCGCGATGCGCCGCAGCTGGTGGCCGTCGAGCGGGCCGTCCAGCGCCATGAACATCACCGGGGCGAGGCTCGGGTCGAAGGCGAAGGTCAGCGGCCGGCTGGCCTCGGCCGGCAAGAAGTCCTGCGCGAACAGCTCGAGGTTCTTCCGCACCTCGACCTCGGCCGCGTCCATGTTCGTGCCCCAGGTGAACTGGATGATCACGATGCTGGTGCCCTGCCGCGAGGTGCTCTGCACCGTCTCGACGCCCTCGACGCTGGCCACCGCGCGCTCGATCGGCTCGGTGAGCAGGGTCTCGATGTCCTGCGGGCCCGCGCCGACGTAGGTGGTGACCACCGCGATGACCGGCAGGTCCACTTCGGGCAGGCGGTTGAGCGGCACGCGCGAGAGCGAGAAGAGCCCGAAGCCGACGAGGCAGAGGTAGACCATGGTGGTGGTCACGCCGCGCCGGATCGAGAAGCCGCTCAGGCCGTCCGCCTCCTGGAGCCAGCGCCGGAAGGCGCGGCGGCGGCCCGTGTCCTCCTCGGACGGCGGATCCAGCTCGTCGCTCACGACGCCTCCGCCAGCGGCGCCGCGGACTCCACGCGGATCGGCGCTCCATCTCGCAAGAGGTGCTGCCCCTGGATGACGAGCTCCTCGTCGCCCTCGAGGCCGCTCTCCACCGCGACCCGGCTCCCGTAGCGGCGGCCGAGCACGATGGCCCGGCGGTGCGCCGTGCCCGCCTCGCGGTCGACGACGAAGACGTGCGCCTCACGCTCGGTGTCGGTGCGCGAGCTGAGCACCAGGGCGCGCGAGGGCGCGAGGACCTGGTCGGGGCGCCGTCCGAGCACGATGGAGGCCTCGGCGACCATTCCGGGGCGCAGCCGTCCGTCCGCGTTGTCGACCTCGACCTCGACGAGCGCGGTCCGGGTCATCGGGTCGATCACGGGGGAGATGCGGGTGACGGTGCCCTCGCGGCGCACGTCCGGGAGCGCGGGCGGGACCAGCTCCACCGGCATGCCCTCGCGGATGCGCACGAAGTCCTGCTCGGTCACCCGCAGCTGCACCTTCAGGGTCTCGGCCTGCACCACGCTGCAGATGGGCAGGCTCGGCGCGACCATGTCTCCCTGCTGCACGCTCAGGAGCGCCACGGTGCCGTCGATGGGGGCGCGGACCACGGTGCGCGCGCGCTGCTGCCCCGCGGTGCGCCGCGCGGCCTGGAGCTGGGCGACCTGCGCCTCGCTGGTCCGGAGCTGCGCCTCGAGCGCCTCGAGCTGGGTGCGCGGCAGGGCGCCCTCCCCCACCAGGCGCCGCACGCGCGACAGGTCGGACGCGAGCTGATCCCGGGCCGCCGAGGCCGCCTCCGCCGCCGCGCTCGCCTGCTGCACGCCGCTGGCCTGGAGGTCCGAGTCCAGCGTCGCGATGGGATCGCCCGCGGACACCTGGTCGCCCTCCTGCACGTGCAGGACGCGGATGCGCTCGGGCAGCTGGGCGAGGACCCGGACCTCGCGCACGCCTCGCACGTCGCCGAGCAAGCGGACCCGGTCGATGGCGTCCTCCACGACCACGCGCTCGGTCACGACCAGGCGTGGGGGCTCCTCCGGCGGCCCGTCGTCTCCGCCGAAGCGGTCACATCCGAGCAGGAGCAGGAGCGCGAAGAGCGGTGCGGCGCGTTTCATCGTGGGCAGACCGAACGCCCGGCGGCCGAACCCTCTTCCGCCGCGGACAGCGGCAAGTTAGGGCTCGCTTCGCCCGGCGTCGACCGGTCAGTCAGCCCGCGAGGCGCTCGAGGTCCGAGGGGTGGCGCACCACGCGCACCTTCACGCGCGACAGCTGGAGCGCCAGCGAGGAGCTCATGAAGCCGACCGAAGGCGAGGGATGCACCAGGATGACCTCCTGGAGGCCGATCCGGCTCCTCAGCTGCTTCCCGAGCAGGTCGAAGAGCGCGCGGGTCGGACGCTCGGCGCCCTCGAAGAGCACCGCGATGCGCGGCGCCGTCTCCACCTTCTTCAGCGCCTGCGCGACCATGGCGGCGTCGGCTCCGAGGGGCAACGGGACGATGGCGTAGCGGAGGCGCTCGCCGCTCTTGCGGAGATCCGCCGTGGGCACGCCGGCCTCCTCTCGCTTCATCGCGCGGACCGAGATCCGCGGGAGGCGGAGCTGCAGGGTCGAGGCGACGAAGCCGATCGAGCTGGCGTCGTGCACCAGCGCCAGCTCGCTCAGCCCCGGATGCGCGAGCGCCGCCTTCACGACGGCGTCGGCGAAGGCCGCGTCCGGTCGGATCGTCGGGCTGATCACGAGCGTGGCGCGGGTGGTCCCGCCGGCCGCACACTTCGAGAACACGCCGTCGAGGTCCGCGAGGTCCGCGACGTGCACTACCTCTGCATCATGGGGCAACGGACACCTTCTTCATTCCCCCCGGCAGCACCTCGCGCAGGGCGCGCGTCAACGCGTCCAGCTCGACCTTGGATGTACCACGACCGCTCGACACGCGCAGCGTCCCTCCGCCCTCCGCCGTGCCGATCATCGCGTGCGCAGCCGGGGCGCAGTGCAGTCCCGCGCGGGTGACGATGCCGTAGACCCGGTCGAGCAGCTCCTCCAGGGTGCGCGGCTCCCAGCCGGGGACGCGGACGCTCGCCACGGGCAGCTCGCCGCCGCCGACGCTGGTCAGCCCCGCCGCGGCGAGCGCGTCGCGGAGGGCCCGGCCCGCCTCGCGCCAATCCCAGGCCGGGAGCGAACGCGCGGCGGCGCCCATCGCGAGCACGCCGGGCAGGTTCACGGTGCCGCTCTCGAGCCGCGCCGGTAGATCGTCGGGTACGTCGTCGGCCTGCGAGTCGAAGCCGACCCCGCCGCGCACCAGCGGCTCGAGCCCTCGCGTGGGATCGACGATGAGCGCGCCGACCCCGGGGCTGGCGGCCAGGCCCTTGTGCCCCGAGAACGCGACGGCGTCGGCGCGAGGGAGCGGGATCAGGCCCGCGGTCTGCGCGGCGTCGACGATCACCGCCGCGCCGACCGAGCGCGCGCGCTCCAGGATGTCGTCCACCGGCTGCACGAGCCCCGTGACGTTCGAGCCGTGCGTGATCACGAGCAGATCGAGGTCGGCCGGCCAGTCGGCGTCGAGGTCGACGCGCCCGTTCGCGTCGCCCGGAAGCGAAAAGAGAGGCACGCCGCTCGCCACGGCCGGTCGCCGCGCCGCGTTGTGCACGAGCGGGTCGAGCCCGATGCGGCGCGGGCGCGGACGCCAGCCGAGGATGGCCTGGTTGAGCCCGAAGGTCGCGCCGGGCGTGAAGCACACGACGCCGCGGCCCCCGAGCGCGGCCACCGCGGCGCGTGCGTCTTTTACCGCGGCGCGCGCCGCCTCCTGCGGGCCGTGTCGTCCTCGTCCGGGCGACGCCATCTCGAGCGCCATCGCGATGGCCCCCTGGACCGCGGGGCTGCGAGGGATCGAAGTGGCGGCGTGGTCGAGGTAGATCATCCGCCCTCGATCATGCGCTCCGCCGCCGCGAGCGCGAGGGCGAGCGCCTCGTCCCGCACCGCCATGCGCACCGTGAAGCGCACCTTGGGGTCGTCGACGATGCCGGTGAGCAGGAAGCGGCCCGGCACGTCGAGCCGGAAGAAGGGGCGCGGGAGGTGCGTGAGCACGGTGCGGCTGTCCACGCCCTCGACCCGGTCGAGGTCCTCGAGACGGACCGGGCGGGGGAGCTCGATCTCCACCACCCGCTCCCCGCCGAGGCAGTCCCTCTGGAGCAGCACCTTCAAGCCAGCGCCCTCACACCATCAGGGTCGCCGCGCGACGAGCTCACAGCGCGGCGCGCCGGCCGCGCGGCAAGCGACCTCCTCGGCCACGAAGCGCCCGGAGCCCTCGAAGAGCTCCGCATAGTACTCCTGGGTCAAGGCGGGGCGGGCCAGGATGTCGCCGTGGTAGATGAGGTTCATGATGCCCGCGACCCCACCCGTGGCGAGGAAGCAGACCGGGCCGACCTTCGACTCTCCATGCTCGGCGAGGTAGCCGGTGCTCTCGTAGGTGTTGTCGATCGCCACCCGGAGCTCTTCGTTCGGGGTGAGCCCCTCGACGTGCCACCGGCCCCAGCCGAGCGCGTTGATCACGCCGACGATGCCCGAGACCCAGTCTTCGCGCCCCTCCAGCATCGGGCCGACGACCGCCTCCCACTCCTGCGACAGCATGATGCCGCCGAAGGTGTTGAAGGCGCAGACGTGCCCCGCCTCGATCAGCGCCTCGCGCGCCTTCTTCTCGACCTCGGGCCCCTGCTCGTGCGCCGCGTGGAGGTACGCGTAGGAGACGCGGTTGTAATAGTCCGCGTAGTGCCGCGTCAGGTAGAGGCCGAAGGCCGGGATGAGGCCCTCCTCGTTGCCGACCAGCGGCAGCCCGCTCACCGCGCTCACGATCGCCCGCTCGTCGACGCTCATCGGGACACCTCACTGTTCGTGCGCACGGTGAAGCGGCAGTCCTCGGCGCCGACCGCGTAGCAGCCCGTCTCGGCCACGGTGACCGAGGCGAGCTCGAGGCCGTGGGCGGCGGCGACCGCGCCCTGGATGAAGCCCGCCGGGAAGAAGCACGCCGGCGTCTCGCGCGCGCCGTGCACCGCCGTCCAACCCATGGCGTAGTGCGAAGCGCGCACGATCGCCTCACCGCCCTGCGCGCTCACCCCGGAGAGGTCGAGCACGCCGAAGCCGAGCTCCGAGAACGCGCGCTCCGCGAACGCGGACAGGTCTTCGGCCTGGCTCGCGAGCGCCTTCATCTGCGCATGCACGACCTCGGCCGCGCCCGCGGTGAGCACGCCGGGGGCCGCGTCGCCCATGCCGTCCTCGATCGCGTGCTGCAGGGCGCAGTTGTAGAAGTGGCAATGAAACACGAGGCTCTGGCCGCCTGAGAGGACGACCGCGCGCTCGGCGTCGAATTCGATCGGAAGACCCACCCGAACCTCCAGCGGACCAGCCTACGCCTCGCTGTCCCCGACGGGAAGCGCGCATTTTTCTCCGCCCTCGACGCGCAGCGCTTGCGCACGGCGCAGCGCTGGGGGGGCTGTCCTCGGCCGGGGTCTGCCCTTTGCGCGATGCATGAAACGGCACGCCGGATGCCTAGCGCGTGCTCGACCAAAGGAGGTCCCCGAATGCTCCACCCGAAGACCCGCCTCGCCTGGATCTCGGACGAGGTGGGCTATGGCGTCCTCGCCACCGAAGACATCCCGTGCGGCACGATCCTCTGGGCGCTCGACCCGCTCGACCGCGTGCTCTCCCCGGCCGACGTGAAGCGCCTCGACCCCGCGCTCTGGCCCGTCCTGGAGACGTACACCTACGTGACCGGACGTGGCGACAGGATCCTCTGCTGGGATCACGGCCGCTTCATGAACCACAGCTGTGAGCCGGTCTCGTTGAGCCCCGGCGTGGACTTCGAGCTGGCGGTGCGCGACATCCGCGCCGGCGAGGAGATCACGTGCGACTACGGCTCGCTCAACCTCGAGCAGGACCTGAGCTGCCTGTGCGGGAGCCCGTACTGTCGGAGGGTGATCCGCGCCTCGGACTTCGAGACGCTGGCGGCGAGCTGGGATGCGCGTCTGCGGGACGCCGTGGTGCGGACGCTGGACCTGGAGCAGCCCCTGCTCCCCTTCGTGAAGGACGCCGACCACCTCGCGCGCTGGGCCGAGCACCCCGACGAGCTGCCTTCGGCCATGCGTCACCGCTACCCGATCCGCGACGTGATCGCGGCGGCCCCGCGTCGATAACGCTCGTCGCCCGAGCGCGTTGACGTAGCCTTCGGGCGGCATGGCCAAGGACGAGAAGAAGAAGAAGAAGGGGACGAAGAAGTCTCCCTTCAAGCTGCGCCGCGCGCGGCTCGCCGATGTCGAAGGACTGTGGGCGTGTCAGCGCGCGGCGTACGCCGCGCTCCCCGAGAGCGGCATCTGCACGAGGCGTCAGCTCGAGATGCAGATCCGCACCTTCCCGGAGGGGCAGCTCGTGGTCGTGCACGAGAAGCAGGTCGTCGGCTACGCGGCGAGCCTCATCGTCACGCTCGACGAGGACTCGCCCTGGTACAGCTACGGCGAGATCACCGGGCAGGCGACCTTCGCCACCCACGCGCCGAGCGGCGACACGCTCTACGGCGCGGACATCGCGGTGCACCCGGACTTTCGCGGGCGAGGCGTCGCGAGCCTCCTCTACAAGGGGCGCAAGGCGCTGCTCGAGCGGCTCAACCTGCGGCGCATGGTCGCGGGCGGGCGCATCCCCGGCTACCACGAGCACGCCGGCAAGATGACGGCCGAGGAGTACGTCGCCGCGGTCGAGGCGGGCACCCTCCAGGACTCCGCGCTGAGCGTGCACCTGCGCGTCGGCTATCGCGTGCGCGGCGTGCACCACGGCTACCTCCGCGACGAGCAGAGCCTGGACTACGCGACCTACCTCGAGATGGAGAACCCGCGCTTCCACGCGGAGCGTCGGCGCATCGCCGCGTCGCCGCTGAGGCGCCCGGTGCGACGGATCCGTGTCTGTACCGCGCAATATCAGATGCGCCCCATCACGGGCTGGGAGGACCTCGAGCGTCAGGTCGGCTTCTTCGTGCGCACGGCCGAGGCCTACCACTGTCACTACCTCGTCATGCCGGAGCTCTTCACGGCCCAGCTCTTCAGCGCCTTCCCGACCCAGCAGTCGGGCACCGACGGCATGGCGCGCCTGGCCGATCACGCGGACGACTACATCGCGATGTTCAAGCGCTTCGCGAAGTCGTCGGGCCTCTTCATCGTCGGGGGCAGTCACCCCATCCGGCGCGGCGAGGGCATCACGAACACCGCCCACCTCTTCACGCCGACCGGGCGCGTCTACACGCAGGACAAGCTCCACCTCGCCCCGAACGAGCGGCGCGAGTACGGGCTGACGCCGGGCGACGGGCTGACCGTCTTCGACACCGGGCACGCCCGGGTGGCCATGCTGCTCTGCTACGACGTCGAGTTCCCGGAGCTGTCGCGCCTGCTCACCCTCGCCGGGGCCGAGATGTTGATCGTGCCGTTCAGCACCGACGAGCGGAAGTCATACCTGCGGGTCCGCTACTCGGCCCACGCGCGCGCCATCGAGAACATCGTCTACGTGGTCCTGAGCGGGAACGTCGGCAACCTGCCCCAGGTCGACAACTTCCTCATCAACTACGGGCACGCGGCCATCTGCACGCCGAGTGACTTCGCCTTCCCGACCGACGGTCTCGCCGCGGTGGCCGACACGGGGGTCGAGACGGTGGTCATCGCCGACCTGGATCTCGACGCGCTTCACCAGTCGCGCGAGATCGGCAGCGTGCGCCCGCTCCGGGAGCGCCGCCCCGACCTCTACGAGCTGATCGCGAAGAAGCCGGTGGCCATCGTGCGGACCGAGTAGCCGCCGTCGCAGCCCGGGCGTACCTGTGGCGCGTGGCCAGACACCTCACCCGCGCGCTCGTGACCGCTTCGCTCCTCGCCGCGTGCGGCGGGCCGCCCATCGTACACGGGACGCAGCGCGCGATCGGCGCGGACGCCGTGATGCAGGTCCAGCGCATCGAAGGCGGCAACCAGCTGGTGACCGTGGAGGTGCGGCACCTGCCGCCGCCGGAGCGCATCGCCCCCGGCACCTCACGCTTCGTCGTCTGGTTCGTGCGCTCGGGCCACCCGGCCACCATGGCCTCGCAGCTCCACTACGACCCCGGCTCTCGCCAGGGCCGCGCCCGGGCGACCATCCCGCACCGCGGCTTCGAGGTCCTCATCACCGCGGAGCGCGCCGGAGTGGTGAGCGCGCCGAGCGAGCACGTGATGTTCCGCCACCGCCCACGCCAGTAGGCGGCGCCGACCCGCGCCGTCGAAGGGCTCGATCAGCTCAACAGCTGGTTGAGCCGCTTCGCCGCCCGCTCGCTCAGGTCGTCCCACCCCTTCTCGAGGCTGGTCTCGATCTCCTTCAGCTTGGTCTTCAGCTCCGCGACCCGGGTGTTCTTCTCGGACCGCGCGTCGACCTCGAGCTGCGCCAGCTCGGCCTCCATCGCCTTCTTCTTGGCCTTCACCCTGGCCTTCAGCTCGTTGGTTCGTGCGCCCATGTCTGCCTCCCGTTGGACGGACATAGACCCCGCCTCGGCCGCACACAGCCCGCGTCGGGCGGCTGCCGCCTGGGGAGCTCAGGCTCCGCCGGCCGCCCCCTCGGCGTCGGAGCCGAGAGCGCGATCGAGCGTCGCCGCGTGCTCACGGAGGGCGCGACGCGAGTCCTCGAACTCGCCGTCGAGCTCGAACTGGAAGCTCTGGAGCGCCTCGGTCAGCGCGTCCAGCTCCTCGTCGGCGCCCGGCTCGAGCGCGCCCAGCGTCTCGGCCGCGCGCTGACAGTGCCGACGCGCGAGGCCGAAGTTGCGCTGGTCCAGCTCGTCGATGGCCAGCGCCACCTGACGGCGCGCCTCGAGGAGCCCGACGCGGCGCTCCGACGCGCTCAGGCTTCGCCGCGCCTCGGTGATCTCCTGGTCATGGCTCGCGCGCGCTTCGGCGAGCTCCGCCTCGGCGCGCTCCGCCCGCTGCTCGGCCGCCGCCACCTCGGGCTGCGCTGCGCTGCTGCCCCAGATGCGGCCCGCGAAGAGCGCGATCGCCACCGCGACGAGAACGACCACGGCCGCGACGCCGAGCTTCTTGGGATCTCCCACCACACACCTCCATCGCCGCGCGGCGCTCCCGCCCCCGGCGCGGCGGAAGATAGCCACGCTTCGCGCCGTGTCGCGCGGCGAAGTGCGGCGGTCCCCTCAGGCCTCTTCGCGGTCTCGGGTCTTGCCGGGCTTCGCGTGCTTCTCGAGGAACTCGATGATCGAGCCCGCGACGTCCTTCTCGGTGCTGCCCTCGATGCCCTCGAGCCCGGGCGAGGAGTTGACCTCCATCACCACCGGGCCGTGGTTGGAGCGCAGCAGATCCACGCCCGCCACGTTCAGGCGGAGCACCTTGGCCGCGCGGACCGCCGTCTGCCGCTCCTCGGGCGACAGCTTGACGCGCGAGGCGGTCCCCCCGCGGTGGAGGTTGGAGCGGAAGTCGCCCTCCGGGCCCTGCCGCTTCATCGCCGCGACCACCTTGCCGCCGACCACGAAGGCGCGGAGATCGCTTCCGCCGGCCTCCTTGATGAACTCCTGGACCAGGATGTTCGCGTCCAGCTGCCGGAAGGCGCTGATGACGGACTCGGCCGCCTTGTCGGTCTCCGCGAGCACCACCCCGACGCCCTGCGTGCCCTCGAGGAGCTTGATGACGAGCGGCGCCCCGCCGACGATCTCGATGAGGGAGTCGATGTCCTTCGGGCTCCGCGCGAAGCTGGTGACGGGCAGGCCGATGCCCTCGCGGGCCAGCAGCTGCAGGCAGCGGAGCTTGTCCCGCGAGCGGGAGATCGCCTGGCTCGTGTTCGCGGCGTAGATGCCCATCATCTCGAACTGGCGCACCACGGCGGTGCCGTAGAAGGTCATCGAGGCGCCGATGCGCGGGATGATGGCGTCGAAATGCAGCGGCTCGCCGCCCAGCAGGACCTGGGGACGGTGCGAGGTGATGTTCATGTAGCAGCGCGTGTAGTCGACCACGCGCACCTCGTGGCCTCGCTCCTTGGCGGCTTCCTTCAGCCTGGCCGTCGAGTAGAGTGAAGCCTTCTGCGACAGAATGCCGATCTTCAAGGGGTCCCCTTTCAGTCCTCGCGGAACGGTCGCCATGTAAGCACGGCCAGGGCTCGGCCGGCCAGAGCGCCATAGCGCGAGCGGGAAGCGAAAGCGCCGAAAGGTGACATTTCCCTGGCGTACCTGATGAAATGGCGCACGACTCCCCTCCCCTGACCTGCGCATGACCCCGCCGTCCCGATGGCCCAGCTGGATCGTCGCCGTGGTGCTCGCCGCGGTGGCGTCCCTCGTCTTGCCGAACGTGGCCTTCGCCGCGGGCGGCGGTGGCGGCGATGGCTCGACCCTCGTGGTCGTGGCCCTCATCGCCGTGGTCGCCGTCGCCTACCTGCTCACTCACTTCGTGGTGGAGCGGCTCCAGAAGATCTTCCTCGTGCTCGCGGGGGTCGAGTACATCGTGCTCGGGGTGCTCCTCGGGCCGCAGATGCCGTACCGCATTCCCGCGTTCTCGAACCTCCAGGACCTGATGCCCATCGTGGCGCTCGCGGTCGGCTGGGTGGGGCTGCTCCGCGGCATGGAGCTGTCGGTCCGACGCATGCGTGGCCAGGCGCCCACCGGCATCAGCCGCGTGGTGGTGGTGCAGGCGCTGGTCGCGGGCGGCATGACCGCCCTGCCCGCCTGGTACGGCTTCACGCAGGGCTGGTTCTTCACCTTCGGCGGCGCGGCCGGGCAGGTCGGCGCCCAGGAGGTGTGGATGGCGGCCGGGCTCCTCGGCTGCGCGGCGGTGGCGGGCTCGAGCGAGCCGGTGGAGCTGCTCAGGTCGCGGTATCGGCTCGAGGGCGAGCTGGGCGAGCGCATCCGGCGCCTCGCGGCGAGCAGCGATCTGCTGGCCATCGCGGTCTTCGGGCTGCTCTTCTGCATCTTCCACGAGAACCACGAGAACGCGATCGTGCAGCCGAGCCCGACCGAGTGGGCGGTGATCACCATCCTGCTCGGCGCCCTGCTCGGGGTCCTCTTCACGCCCTTCCTCGGGGAAGCCGACACCGACAACGGCCGCTTCCTGGCCATGGTCGGCATCATCGTGCTGGCGTCCGGGGCGGCGTACTTCCTGGATCTGTCGCCGCTGCTCGTGAACCTCTGTCTCGGCGCGGTGCTCGTGAACACGGCGCGCGCGGGCCCCGCGATCCGGAAGACGCTCGAGCGCACCCGCCGCCCGATGGCGCTGGTGCTGCTCGTGTTCGCCGGCGCCCTCGCGCGCCCCGTCGACCCCGTCGACGCGACGATCGTGACCCTCGCCTACATCGCGCTCCGCATGATGGGCAAGGCGATCGGGACCGGGCTGGCCGGCTGGCGCAGCCCGCTCCGGGGCGACTACTTCCGCGGCCTGCTCGCCCACGGTGAGGTGACCGTCGCGATGGCCGTCTCGCTGCGGCTGGTCTACGAGGGCCCGGCCGTGGACCTGGCGTACTGCGCCATCCTCTTCTCCGTCTTCTTCAACGACCTCATCGCGCCCCGCGTCCTGCGCGGGCTCTTCGTCGACACCGGCGACCTGCGCGGCGAGCGCTCGGAGGAGGTCAGCGTCTGATGTACATCGTCATCATCGGCATGGGCGAGGTGGGCCGTCACCTTCTCCGCACCATGGAGCACGAGGGGCACGACCTCGTCGCGGTCGACGCCTCCGCGGACGCCATCCAGTTCGTCGAGGATCACCACGACGTGATGACCCTGGTGGGCTACGGCGCCAGCCACGACGTGCTCGCCAAGGCCCAGGTGGAGCGCGCCGATCTGGTGGTCGCGGTCACCGATCACGACGAGGTGAACCTGATCGCCGCGCTCGCGGCCAAGCAGCTCGGCGCCCAGCGGGTGATCGCGCGCGCGCAGGGCAACGCGTGGACCTCGCACATGGAGGGCGTGCGCTACGGCCTGCTCGGCGTGGACGTGGTGATCAACCCGCGCGTGCTCGTCGCGCACGAGCTGGGTCGGATCGCGCGCTCGCACGGCGCGGTGGACGTGATCGACCTCGCGCAGGATCGGCTGGAGCTGGTCCAGCTGCAGCTCAACGAGGACGCGCGGCACCTCAACAAGCCGCTGATGAAGCTGAACCTCCCCCGCGACACCCTCGTCGCCGCGCTGGTGCGCGAGGGGCAGCTCGTCGTCCCGGGCGGCGCCGACGTGCCCATGCCGGGCGACCGCGTCTACATGGTCGGCAAGCCCGACGCGATCCTCGAGGCGGAGGAGTTCTTCACCAGCAAGCGCGAGGCGCGGCGGGTCATCATCATCGGCGGCGGCGTGGTCGGGAGCGCGCTCGCGGGGGCGCTCGCGGCGGACGGCACGGAGGTGCTCGTCATCGAGCAGAACCGCGAGGTGGCCGAGGCGCTGAGCGTGAAGGTGCCCCAGGCGACCATCGTGCACGGCGACGGCACCGACCGGCAGCTCCTCGAAGAAGAAGAGGCGGGCACCTACGACCTCATCTGCTGCGTGACGAGCGAGGACGAGGTGAACCTCATGGCCGCCCTCCTCGCCCAGCGGGTCGGCGTGCCGCGCACCGCCGCGCTCGTGCACCGCGGCGACTACATGCCGATCTACAAGCAGCTCGGTGTGGACATCGTCTTGACGCCGCGCGCCGTCGCGTCCGATCAGATCTTGCGATACTGCAGGGGGGGCGGCGTCCAGAGCCTCACCTCGCTCGAGGACGGGCAGGCCGAGGTGGCGGAGCTGCGCGTGCCGCGCGGCGCGCGCGTGGTCGGCGTGCCGCTCAAGCGCATGGGGCTGCCGCGCGGCGCGCTGCTCGGCGGCATCGTGCACGGCGACCGCGTGATCATCCCGCGCGGCGACGACGTGGTGGAGGCGGGCGACACGGTGGTGTTGCTGCTCACCGAGAGCGCGCGGCCGATCGTCGAGCGCTTGTTCCGGAGCCGCCGCAGCGAATGAGCCGACGGGTCCAGAGGCGCTCGCGGTGGCGCGACTTCCGCGGAGTGCTGCGCCCGACCGGCGCGGTGCTCGGCGGCGTCGCCGTGGGGCAGCTGCTCTGCGCGCTGATCGGCGGCGCGGTGGAGTGGCTCACCGTGCCGGCCGCCCGCCGCCAGACCGACGACATCGTCTGGCTCCTCCTCGCGGCCGCGATCACGGGCCTCTCCGCCGCCGCCTTCTATCTCTACGGGCGGCGCCACGCGACCGAGAACCTCACGCGGCGCGAGGCGGTGCTCGCGGTCGCGCTCATCTGGCTCGGCGCGGGCGTGTTCGGCGGGCTGCCCTTCGCGCTCGCCGCGGAGCTCAACCCGGTCGACGCCTTCTTCGAGGCGGTCAGCGGGCTGACCACCACGGGCGCCACCGTGATCACCGACATCGACGGCAGCCCCATGGAGGGCGGCGAGGGACGCATCGGCGGGCTCTCCCACCCCATCCTGCTCTGGCGCTCGCTCATCCAGTGGCTCGGCGGCATGGGCATCGTAGTGCTCTTCGTGGCCGTCTTCCCGAGCCTCGGGGCGGGCGCGAAGCACATGTTCCGCGGCGAGGTCCCGGGCACGAGCGCCGAGGGGCTCAAGCCGCGCATCGCCGAGACGAGCTTCACGCTCTGGAAGCTCTACGCCGCGCTCACCGCCCTCGAGGCCTTCCTCCTGATGCTGCTCGGCATGACGCCCTTCGAGGCCGTCTGTCACGCGTTCACCACCATGAGCACGGGCGGCTTCTCGACCCGCGACGCGTCGATCGGCGGCTTCGACAGCTACTCCATCGACGTCGTCGTCTCCACCTTCATGCTGCTCGGCAGCCTCAACTACGGCCTCTTCTACGCGCTCCTGCGCGGGCGCTCGTGGCGGGCCGTGTTCCGCAACACGGAGCTGCGCGCGTTCCTCGCCGTCTCGGCGCTCTTCACCGCGATCCTCACCATCGGCATCCTGCCGAACCACGACCGCGATCTGCTCGAGTCGTTCCGCTACGCCTACTTCATGGTGGGCACGACGATGAGCTCCACCGGCTACGGCACCGACGACTACATGGCGTACGGCGCGCCGATGCTCATGATCGTCATCCTGATGATGTTCATCGGCGGCTGCTCCGGCTCCACCGCGGGCGGCATCAAGGTCGAGCGCATCGTCCTGATGTCGAAGCTCTCCTGGGCGGAGTTCCGCGAGAGCTTCCGCCCCGCGGTGGTCCAGGTGGTGCGCATGGGCCGCACCGCCGTGCCGCCGGAGATCTTGCGCGACGTGGCCGTCTTCGTCGGGGTCTACTTCGCGTCGATGGGGCTCGGCATCCTCTTCATCGCCTTCACCGACGACGTCTCGCTGCCCACCGCCTTCGGCGCGATGCTCACCTGCCTGAGCAACATGGGCCCCGCGCCGTTCTACGACGGGAGCGACAACTTCGCGTCGTACTCTCCAGTGGCGAAGGTCTTCTTCAGCCTCGCGATGCTGCTCGGTCGGCTCGAGTTCTTCACCCTCTTCGCGCTCCTCGTGCCGGACTTCTGGAGGCGATAGGCGATGAGCGGCGGCGGACACCCCAAGGCCACCGGCGGCGGCATCCAGAAGATGCTGATCGTGCTGCTCCTCACGGGCGGCGTGTTCCTCATGCACCGGTTCGCGAGCCGCCCGGACGCGTTCGACCCGAGCGCGATGCTCGCCCTCGGCTTCGTCATCCTCGCGAGCTACGCGTTCGGCTCCCTCGTCGAGCGCGTCGGCCTGCCGCACATCACCGGCTATCTCATCGCCGGCCTCGCGCTCGGTCCCTCGACCGCGCATCTCCTGCCCGAGGCGTGGCACGTCCCGCCGTTCGACGATGGCATCCTCAGCGCGAGCGTCATCGACCAGCTCTCGCCGCTGAACACGCTCGCGGTCGCGCTCATCGCGTTGACCGCCGGCGGCGAGCTGAAGATCGAGTCCCTCAAGAAGGGGCTCGGCACGATCGTCGGCATGCTCGGCGGTCAGATCATCGTGCTGCTCGCGCTCTGCGTCGCCTTCGTGGTGGGCCTCAGCGGCGTGATCCCGGG
This sequence comes from Sandaracinaceae bacterium, assembly GCA_004213565.1. Classification (GTDB taxonomy): domain Bacteria; phylum Myxococcota_A; class Polyangia; order Polyangiales; family Sandaracinaceae; genus JAVJQK01. The sequence goes on along the minus strand of SHBB01000040.1, from coordinate 4,236 downwards.
CGTCGAGCTCCCGAGCCTCGGGCGGCTGGATCTGAGCGCGGCGGTGGCCCTGGGCGCGGTCGTCGGCGCGATCTCGATCGCCACGAGCCCGGCCGCGACCATCGCCGTCATCAACGATCTGCGCGCGCGGGGCCCGATGACCTCCGCCGTGCTCGCCACGGTCGTGCTGAAGGACGTCGTCGTCGTCGTGCTCTTCGCGGTGCTGAGCACCTTCGCGGCGCAGACGCTCGGCGTCGCCGGCTCGGACGAGGCGCTCGGGCTCTACCTGCTCAAGCACATCGGCGGCGCGCTCGTGCTCGGCGGGGTCATCGGCGGCGGGGTGGCGCTCTACCTCCGCTACATCAACGCGGAGGTCCTCCTCTTCGTCGTGGGCGTCGTCTACACGGCGGCCTACGTGGCGGGCGCGCTCGACGTCGAGGCGGTGGTGCTCTTCATCACCGCGGGCTTCGTGACCGCGAACTTCTCGAGCGAGGGCGACCACCTCGTCGAGACGGTCGAGAAGCTCTCGCTCCCCGTCTACGTCGTCTTCTTCACGCTCGCGGGCGCCAAGCTCCACCTCGAGGAGCTGTTCCTGCTCTGGCCCTACGTGCTCGCGCTCGTCGCGATCCGCACGGGCGGGCTCTGGCTCGGCACCGCCATCGGCAGCGCGCTCGGCGGCGCGCCCACCGTCATCAAGAAGCGCGGCTGGCTGGGCTTCGTGTCCCAGGCCGGCGTCGCGATCAGCCTCGCGTCGATCATCGGGCGCCGCATGGGCCCCGCGGGCGAGGCGCTCTCGACGCTCATCATCGCGTCGATCGCCATCAACGAGCTGATCGGCCCGGTCGCGCTCAAGGTCGGCCTCAGCGGCGCCGGCGAGGCGGACGGAGGGACCGACGAAGAGGAGCCCGAGCCGGCCCCGGCGAAGCCCGCGCCGGAGGAAGAAGACGACGAGCCCTCGGTGCAGGAGTGGCCGCAGCCCGACCGCGGGGCCGACGCCTGGGGCGCGCCGCTCGTGCTCGCCGGCGCGGAGCTCGAAGACGCCGCGCGCGAGCTGCAGCTCGATCTCTCGCACGTGGCGCGGGACGTGGCCGAGGAGCCGCTCGCGCGCTTCCGGGACGACGCGCTCGGGTACGTGCGCGAGCTCCGTCGCGAGTTCCTGCGCCACCACCGGCGCATCACCGTGCAGGCGCAGGGCGAGCCGACCGAGCTGAGCGCGGCCGAGGCGCTCCGCCTCGAGCAAGCGGAGCTGGCCGAGAAGTGGCGCGCCACGGTCCTCACGCGCGCCGCGCGCGTGCAGCAGACCCCGGGCTGGGAGGCGGCGCCCATCGTCGCCGCGGTCGACGCGATCAGCGAAGGCCTGCCCGAGAAGATCGAGGCCCCGTACGAGCAAGAGTCCTTCCTCCCGCGCGAGGAGGACGGCCTGTTCACCAGCTTCTCGCGCATGGGGCTCCGTGCGCGCCGGGGCGCCCGCCGCATGTTCGGCGAGGAGATGGCGCCGCGGACGGTCGAGCTCCGCGCCCTCGCCCGCTACCACCTCTGGGGCATGCTCCCCGAGCGGCTCGAGCCCGTGGCCGCGCTCTACGTGCAGGCCGAGGGGCACCTCGTCTCCCGCACCCGCAGCATCTTCGAGGGGCTCGTGCAGGCCTACGACTCGCTCGCGAGCGACGTGGAGAGCGCGCAGCGCGAGGCGCTCCGCCAGCCGCGCGAGGAGGGCGAGGCCGCCCCGACCGGCATGCCGGAGGAGGAGCTCGAGCGGCGGCTCCGAGACGTGCGCACCGAGGTCGACGAGGAGCTCGTGCTCGCGGTGCAGGAGATCGATCGCATCGCCGACGATCTGGCCATCCGCACCAGCCTCGCGATCGGACAGTGCCTGCGGGAGCTCAAGGACGACCTGCCCCTCGCCGCGACCCCGGACATGCCCATGCGGCGGCGCGCGGCGAGCCGGCTCTACAAGCGGCGCGACGAGGCGCTGCGCTGGCTTGAGCGCGGCACGGCCGCGGCGCGCGAGACCTCGAGCGCGGTCTACAACCGCCTCGCCCTCGAGATGGAGCTACACGCGCTCGAGGGGCGGGTGAAGGACGCGCTCGAGGAGCACGCCACGGCGCTCGGGCGCGACGTCCGGGGCCGGGCGCACCGTCAGGTCCAGCGCGTGGAGAAGGCGCTCGTCGACGCCCAGGCCGAGATGGCAGGGGTGCTCGCCGAGGAGGACGCGAGCGCCATGGCCGAGCGGGTCCGCGCCCTGACCGAGCCCGTCGTGCGCGTGGCGGCGGAGGCGGCCCGGGTCGCGACGCGCCTGCGCGACCAGCTCGCCGACGAGCGCAGCGTGACCCCCGTGCTCGACGCGCTGACCCGCGCGGCGCAGGGGCTCACCGACCGCTACCGCGTCCCGGCCGGGCCGATGCCGCGGGGTGAGCACCGTCTGCCCCCGCCGGTCAACACGGTGGAGGTGCCCTTCCGCGACTGGGTCATGGCGCGCATCGAGACCTCGCTCGCGCCGCGCCTCCTCAGCAGCACCCGCGACGTGGCCCTGAAAGTGGAGCCGCTGTCGCACGCGCTGAGCGAGCTCGAGCGGCGCGTCGCGTTCAACGTGGAGCTGGCCGTCAACGAGCTGAGCGTGGTCGAGGGCGAGGAGGTGCCGAAGCAGACGCGCCGCCTCGTGCGCGACATGATCGGCAGCGCCCTCGAGCGGAACCGCGAGCTCTTCGAGGGCTACGCGGACGACAGCGAGCGGTGGGGCGACGAGGTGCGGCGCTCGGTGCGCGACGCGGTGCTGTCGAGCCTGGACGAGCTGCGCGGCGGGCTGGTCGACGGCGAGGTCGGCCGCATGAGCTCGCAGATGAAACGCGACGTGCGCGGCCGTCGCCTCGTGCGCTGGGCCCGTCAGTCACGGCGCGCCATCTCGCGCTCCTGGGCCATCGCCGGGCGCGCGGTGCGCGAGGCGATCGGCGAGGCTCGCCTCGATCGCGCGCGACAGCGCGTGGGCCTGCCGCCCCACACCAGCGAGGCGGAGATCGTCCCGCAGGGCTTCGCGCCGCCCGAGCCGGCGCCGTCGATCCCGATGGTGTATCGCCGGCTCTTCTCGGCTCAGGCCCTCGAGGCGGGCGACATCCTGACGGGCCGCGACGACGCGCTGCAGCGCGCGATCTCGCTCCTCGAGGACGGACCCGCCGGCAGCCTCCGCACGGTCGCGGTCGTGGGCCCGGACGGCGTGGGCAAGAGCGCCTTCGTCAACGCGGTGATCCGCGCCAAGCGCTGGCCGAAGGTCCGGGAGCTGGCGCTCGAGGGGCCGGCGACGCTCGAGCAGGTGGACGCACTCTTCGAGCCCAGCGGGGAAGGTCACCTCGTGGTGGTCAGCGGCGTGCACTGGCTGCGCGCGCTCCAGCCGGGCGGCTTCTCCGCGCTGCGCCGCTTCGTCGATCGCGTGATCCAGGACGGAGGCAAGAACGCGTTCCTGGTGCGCGCCGACACGCTGGTCTGGGAGCAGAGCCTGGAGGCGGCGCCGCTGCGAGACGCGTTCCCGGACCTCATCACGCTCGGCCCGCTCGAGCCGGAGGCGCTCCAGGCGGCGGTGCTCGCGCGCCACACGGTCAGCGGCTACGGGCTGGTCTTCAGCCAGGGGATCCAGCCCGAGAGCCGGCTCGAGGAGCTGGTGATGCAGGCGTCGTCGCCGCTCAGCCGCCCGCAGCAGAGCTTCTTCCGGGCCCTGCACGCGGCGAGCGGCGGCCTGCTCCGCGACGCGCTCCGGCTCTGGCTCGCCTCGGTGGAGGAGGTCGACGAGGCGGGGGACTTCGTGCACCTCGGCCCCGTGCCGACGTCGAGCCTCTACGCGCTGCGTCGCCTCGGCGAGCGCGAGGTCCTGACCCTCTACCAGGTGGCGCGGCAGGGCTGGATGGACGCCTCGGTCTGCGCCTCGCTCTTCCGGATCGACGAGACGACGGCGCGCGCACGGCTCATGGCCCTGGGCCACGTGGGCATCCTCGAGCGGCGCGGCGCGGTGTGGCGGATCGCGCTCCACCTGCGCGGCACAGTGCAACGACTGTTGCGGGAGAAGGGGTTCATCGCGTGAGGTGGCTCGGCCCGATCGCGTTCGCGATGCTGCTGGGCTGGGCGTCCCCGGGCGCGGCCCAGGATGGAGGCCGGCGTGACGAGGGCGCGGACGCGCGGGACGCGGGGGTGGCGCGCCGCACGCCGCGAACCACGCCGCGAACCACGCCGCGAACCACGCCGCGCGCGACTCCGCAGGACGACGCCTCGGCC
>SHBB01000004.1 GCA_004213565.1 Sandaracinaceae bacterium | reverse complement strand
GGATCGCCAGCTGGTTCGCCGAGGGGGCGCGCATCCGCGATCCTCGGTGGACCCGAGGCTGGACCATCGGCGTGGTGGTGTTCCTGCTCGTGCAGTCCGCCCGTGGATTCTTCGGCGCCCCGCTCCTCCCGCTCGTGCTGGAGCTCACCGCCGCGCTCCAGATCTCGCGCCTGTTCAACCGACGCGGTGCGCGTGAGCACCAGCAGATCGCCGCGCTCGCGCTGCTCCATCTGATCGCGGCGACGGTGTTGTCGACCGAGATCACCTACGCCCTGGTCTTCCTCGGCTTCGTCGTCGTCGTGCCCTGGACGCTGGCCCTCGGGCACCTCCGCGCGGAGCTCGAGGCGCAGCACGCGCCGCTGCCGGAGCCCGAGCGCGAGGAGGCCATCGCGCGCACCCTGCGCAGCCCGCTCGTCGGCACTGGGTTCCTGCTCGGCACGGCCGCGCTCGCGGTCCCGCTGTTCGCGATGACGGCGGGCATCTTCCTCGCGTTCCCGCGGGTCGGGCTCGGCTTCCTGACCCTCGGCCGCGATCTCGGTCAACGCGTGAGCGGCTTCGGCGCGGACGTCGAGCTCGGGGACTTCGGGTTGATCCGGACCGATCCGACCGTCGTGCTGCGCGTCGAGCCGCCGAGTCTCCCGGCGGACCCGCCCGAGCGGATGTCGCTCCGCCTGCGCGGGACCAGCTTCGATCACTACGACGGCCGACGCTGGACCCGGAGCAGCGAGCTCGAGAGTGAGAGCGTCGGGCACGCGGACGACTTCTATCCGGTGCCGCATCGCTTCCCGCAGCCCACGCAGGATCGCGCCTGGTCGATCGTGCTCGACGCGCTCGACGAGCCGGTGATCTTCCTCCCGCCGGACACGGTCGGGCTCGAGATCCCGCCCCGCATGACGGGAGGCGTGCCCGTCGGTCGCGACGTGCACATCGCGCCCGGCGTGGACGTTCGCTACGGCGACGCCGACGGGATGGGGCTGCGCTACGTCGCCTGGACGGCGGTCGAGGTGCGCGCCGAAGACCCCGATCCCGATCTCCTGCGGCGATATCTCCAGGTGCCGGAGGGGCACGAGCGGGTGGCGGAGCTCGCCCGCGCATGGACGGCGGGCGCCGAGAGCGACGGGGATCGCGTCGAGCGGATCGTGCAGCGCCTGCGAGAGAGCGGTGAGTACACGTACTCGCTCGAGACCCCGCCGCTCGGAGGACGGCTCCCGCTCGAGGTCTTCCTCTTCGAGGCCAAGCGCGGGCACTGTGAGTACTACTCCACGTCGCTGGCGGTGATGCTGCGAACCCTCGGCGTCCCCACGCGCAACGTCACGGGCTTTCTGGGCGGACGCTACAACGCCTACGGGAGCTACTACGCGATCAGCCAGGGCGACGCGCACAGCTGGGTGGAGGTGTGGCTCCCCGCGCGCGGCTGGGTCGTGCTCGATCCCACCCCCTCCGGTCGCGACGCCTTCGGGCCCGGCGGGGGCTGGCTCGCGACGCTGCGCCAGATCTTCGACGCGATCGAGACCCGCTGGGCGGACGACGTGGTCGGCTACGACCTGCGCTCCCAGATCTCGATCGTCCGACAGCTGCGGGATCTCTTCGGGGACGGAGAGGCCGACGCGCCGGCGCGCTCCTCGGAGTCGGGCGCGCGCTCCGCTCGTCCCGACGGGTGGCTGCTCGCCGGCGCCGGGCTGCTCGTGATCGCGCTCGCCGTGTTCCTGCTGCTGCGGCGCCGTCGCGCGAAGGCCGCGCAGGATCCCGAGCGCGCGCGGGTCGCCATCCGCCTCTATCGAGCGCTCGACCGCGTGCTGGCGAAGCTGGGCCACCCTCGCCCGCCTTCGCGCACCCCCGACGAGCAGCTGGCCGCGCTCGAGGCGGCCGGGTTCACCGAGATGGAGCTCGTCCGGGAGGTCACGGACCGCCATCGAGACGCGCGCTACGGCGGCGGCAGCCTCGACGCGGCCGATGGGGAGCGCCTGGAGCGACGGATCCGTGCGTTGGTGGGGCGACGGGATCTTTTCCCGCGCGTCGATTAATGACTACCCTTGGATCCAGCACGCGCGACGTGCGAGCTTGGCCTGCGGGGGACGAGGACGGAGAGCACGTGGGAGCACGGGCCCGCGAGAGAAGATGGGCGCAGCGAGCCAGGAGCTGACCGAGCGCGCGAAGCTCCTGATTTCGGAGCGCCGCTATCAAGAAGCGGTTCGTGCGTGTCGAAGGGCGCTGCTCGTGCGCCCGGATCAGGTCGAGGTGCGTCTGCTGCTCGGCGAGGCCTTGCTGGCGCTCGAGCGCTACGACGAGGTCCGGGTCGAGATGATGGCGCTCGCTCGCAAGAAGCCCGATCACGCCCCGGTGCATCGACTCCTGGGCGAGGCGTACCTTCGCGACGGCCGGCCCACTCAAGCGGTGGAGGCGCTGCGGAAGGCGCTGAAGCTCGATCCCAGCGACGAGGTCGCCCAGGAGCTCCTCGGAGAGGCGGCCGACGAGAACGCCCCGGTCTCGAACACCATCGAGCGCTGGTTCGCCGACGAGGCGGAGCCCACGGTCGAGACGCGATCGCCCGAGTGGGAGGAGACCAACACGCCGGTTCCCGCGACGGCGGCCGATCTCCCGCACGAGCCGGAGCCCTCCGTGCAGGTGGATCCCAGCCTGGTCGAGGAGGCGGTCGCGGAGGCGCGCGAGCGGCCCAAGACCAGCCCAGCGCGCCCCGCGCCGCGGGTCCGCGCCCGCAAGCCGACCGCGCTCGGGTTCGCGGCCGCCCCGCTCCCGGCGCCGCCCGCGAAGCCACCCACGTCCGCGGACCCGCTGCCGCAGCAGCCGACGGCGGTCGCCAAGCCCAAGCCGCGCGACGCCGACGAGGGGCTGACGGGGCTCGTGCCCGAGCCGGTGACGGAGGAGCTCCCGCTCGACTCCAGGGACGCGGTGCCGCTGGCGCTCGAGGGCGAGCCGACCCGCGCCCAGGTGCCGAGCGCGAAGGGGCTCACCCCCAAGCCGTTCCCGCCCCCCGGCCCGACCTTCGAGCCGATCGCGCCGCTCGACCTGGAGATCCAGGACGACTTCGAGCCGTTCGCCGGCGACCTGTTGCCGACCGACGCGTTCACGTCGCCCATCGAAGACCTCGACGAGGAGCCCACCCGCGCCCGCCTCCTCGACGGCCTCGACGACGACTCCGAGGTCGAGCCGCCGACGATGGCGCGTGTGCCGATGCCCGAGGCCCGCCCGGCCCCGATCCCCACGGGCGGAAACGTGCACGCGCCGACGCCGTTCCCCGCCGCGTCCGTGCCGCCCGCGTACGAAGCCGCGCCGCACCCCACGCCAGCGTCCGCGCCCGCCGCGGAGCCCCCGCGAGGGCTCGCCCGCGACATCGCCACCGAGCGCGTGGCCGAGCGTCGCGGCAAGCGTCGCTGGGTCGTCCCCGCGGCCCTCGGGGCGCTGCTCCTGGTCGTGCTCGGGGTGGGCGGCGGGCTCGCCGCTTCGGCCTGGCTCGACGCCGCGGCCCGCGAAGAGGTTCGGGGCGCGGCGGCGACCGCGGGGGACAGCGGCGACCGGGCCGCGGTCGAGGCGGTGGTCGCGGAGATCGGCGACGACGGAGACGTCCGGCAGCGGGCGCTGAAGGCGCGGCTCCTCGCCACGCTCGTGCTCGAGCACGACGTGGAGAGGGCGGACGAAGCGCAGGCCATCCTCGATTCGCTCCAGGGTGACGGGGCGAGCACCGACGCGTCGATCGCGTCGGCGCTGCTCGCGGTCGATCGCGGCGCGTCGACCGAGGCCCTGTCCGTGCTCAGCGGCCTCACCGCGGAGGGAGAGCAGATCCCCGAGGCGTTCCGTGCCCGGGCGTTCGCGACCGCCGCGCTCGGTCGCTGGTCGCAGGCGGAGGAAGCATCCCGACAGGCGGCGACGGCGCGACCCGGCTCTCCGCGTCACGTCACGTTGCACGCGTTGATGCGCCACCGCACGGGCGACAGCGCGGCCGGGCTCACGCTGCTCGACTCCATCCCTTCGGGCGAGACGCATCCGTCGGTGCGCGTGATCCGTGCGCGCATCCTTCAGGACAGCGGGAGCGACCCCGCCCGCGCGCTGGACGAGGCGACGGCGGTGGTCGACGACCTGGCCGAGCGGGCGACTCCCTTCGAGCTCGCCTGGGCCCACCTGCTGCGCGCGAAACACGCCGCGGCGCAGGGCGACGCGTCGACCGCGCTCCAGGAGGTGCGGGCGGCCGCGACGCATCCTCCGCCCAGCGACGAAGCCTTCGCGATGGGGATGATCGAGACGTTCCTGCGGGCCGGCTCGGCCACGGAGGCGCGCGAGCATCTGTCGGCGCTTCCGGAGCCGCCGATCGACGAGTCGGGGCGCGCGCTGCTCACGGCGGAGGTGCTCTTGGACGCGGGCGCCCTCGACGAGGCGCTCGAGGCGTTGGGCGCGGCCGAGGCCACGCCGCGGCGGAGCTTGCTCCGGGCCCGCATCCTCGAAGCGCGCGGTCAGACGGACGAGGCGCGCCCGCTCTACGAGGCTGCCCTGGAGGTGCCCGGGCCCGAGGGTCGCCACGCGCGTGTGCGGCTGGCCGCCATCGAGATGGACGGCGGGCACGCCGGCCGCGCGATCCAGCTGCTCGAGCCGCTCCGCGCCAGCGCGGTCGATGACCTCGAGACGGCCCCCCTGCTCGCGCGCGCCTACCTCGCGGAGGGGCGCCTCGACGACGCCTCCGAGATCCTCGACGCGGCGCTTCGGCGTCGGCCCGAGGCGGCCGAGCTGCTCGCGGCCCGCGGCTCGCTCCAGCTGCGGCGCGGGCAGGTGCAGGAGGCGTTGACGTCTCTCCGCCGCGCCTCCGCCTCGCGCGAGAACGACCCCGACCTGGCCGCCGATCTCGGGGACGCGGCGCGTCAGGCCGGGGAGGCCGCGGAGGCGCAGCAGGCCTACGAGCGCGCGCTGTCCCTTCGCCCCGCCCACCCCCGCGCGCTGGTCGGGCTCGCGCACCTCGCGCTCGCGGCCCGAGACGTCGAGACCGCGGCGACCCGCATCGAGGAGGCGGCGGCCACGGGGCACGAGGCGCTCGAGGTGGCGCGCCTGCGCGGGCGAATGATGGTCTTCCGGGGCGACGGCGCGGCGAGCGCGTCGACCCTCGAGCCGCTCGCCCGCGAGCACCGAGACGCGGAGCTGTTCACCGCGCTCGGTGCGCTCTACGCGCAGGCGGAGGAGGACCGCGACGCCTCGCGCGCCTTCGCCCAGGCCCTCTCGAGGGATCGCAATCAGCCCGAGGCGCTGCTCGGCCAGTCGCTGATCGACATCCGCCGCGGCGATCTCTCCAGCGCTCGGCGGGCGATCGCGACGGCGGAGCGAGAGGCGGAGTCACGCGGCCTCGCGGAGGCGCTCGCGCCCGCGCTCGCGGTGGCGCGCGGGCGTCTGGAGTTCGAGCACGGCGACTTCGACGAGACGGTGGAGGCGGCCAACGCGGCGCTCGCCGCCGACGCGCGCTTCGGCCCGGCGCACCTCCTCCTGGCGAACGTGGCCATCGAGCGTGGCAACGCGCCGCTCGAGGCGCTCCGCGCGGCCGTCACGGGCGTGATGCCGCCGCCGGAGGCGCTCGGCCGTCTCGCCCCGCGGCTCGGGCGCGGCGAGGAGGCCTGCACCTTGGCCCGGCGCTACCTCGAAGCGGCGCCGAACGGCTACGACGCGCCCGACGTCAGGCGCGTCGCGGCTCGGTGTCGCTGAGCCCGGTGCCGGTGAGCACGGTGCCGTTGAGCCCGGTGCCGTTGAGCCCGGTGCCGTTGAGCACGGTGCCGTTGAGCACGGTGCCGTTGAGCACGGTGCCGCTGAGCACGTGCCGCTGAGCACGCTCAGGGGATGAAGCCGCCGAACCAGGCGGCGGCGCCCCCGGCGGCGAGCAGCAGGAGCGCGGCGAGCACGACCCACTTGGCCGCGCCGCCGCTCGTGGCGGGAGGGCTGGCTTCGGGCGGGATCGACTGCGCTCGAGCCGCTTGCGGCGGCGCCGGGGTCGGGGCGCGCTGGGGCTGGTTCTCGGGCACCGACGGCAGGCGCGGAGCCGGAGGCGCGGAGACGCGCTCGGCGCTCAGGGACGCGACGTCGGCGATCATCGTGGGCGCGTCCGACTCGAGCAGCGCGGCGAGCGACTCGGCGTCCGTCTCGAGCCCGCTCTCGCGCCAGCCTGGCTCGCTCTCGGTCCCGGACGCGCTCGCGACCGCGTCGGCGACCTCGGCGTCATCGGTGAACCAGTCGGCCGGGTTCTCGAAGAGGCTCGCGTCGAGCGGCTGGGCGCCCGCGACGTTCTCGGGGCTCAGCGGCTGATCGCCGAGCGACGGGTCCGAGCCCGACATGTCGTCGAGCGACGTGAACCGCAGCAGCTCCTCCTGGATGAGGCGGTCGATGATCGACGCCTCCTGCTGCTTGGGCGACCGCGTCTTGCGGTCGATGACGTCCTTGACGAGGTTGGCGATGTCGTAGCTGGTGACCTTCAGCTGCTTGCCGAAGAGGTATCCAGCCAGGGCGTCGCCCATGTCGCGCGCGCTCAGATACCGCTGGTCGGGATCCTTCGCGAGGCACTTCTGCAGCACCTCCTCGAGGTCGGCGTCGACCTCCGGGTTCAGGCGCTGCAGGCTCGGCACGTTCGCCTGCTGGACGAGCTTGACCGTCTGGTAGTCGGTCTCGCCGAGGAACAGCCGGCGGCCGGCCAGCATCTCCCAGAGCACGATGCCGAGCCCGAAGAGGTCGGCCCGGGCGTCGACCCGCTCGCCCAGCGCCGCCTCGGGCGCGAGGTAGCTGAACTTCCCCTTCACCACGCCCGGATCGGTCTTCTCGAGCTGCGTGGTCGCCTTCGCGAGGCCGAAGTCGGTGACCTTGATCTCGCCGCGCTTGCTCAGGAGGATGTTCGGCGGCGAGATGTCGCGGTGCACGATCGCCAGCTCGTCGCCCTCGTCGTCGATCAGCTCGTGCGCGTAGCTGAGGCCGCGGCAGACCTCCATGCAGATGTAAACGCTCTCCTTCACGCCGAGGCGGCGGCCCGTCTGCCGGAAGTTCTCCATGACTGCCTTGAGATTGCAGCCATCGATGAACTCCATGACGATGAAGAACGTGTTGTCGGCGGCTCCGATGTCGAAGACCGAGACGATGTTCGCGTGGTTCAGCCGGGCGCCGAGGCGGGCCTCGTCCAGGAACATCGAGATGAAGCTCTTGTTCTGCGCCAGGTGAGGCAGGACGCGCTTGATGGCGACCTGCTTCTTGAAGCCCTGGACGCTCAGCGCCTCACCGCGGAAGACCTCCGCCATGCCGCCGGCTTCCAGTCGGTCCACCACTCTGTATCGCTGTTCGACTGCCATGCTTCCCGAGGTAGGGCCGGATTGTATGGACACGGGCCGGTCGCAGCAAGACGAGAGATGGAGGGAGGCTCAGGACGGAAACCCGAATGACCCCGATGCTTTCTGCCCGGGTCATCTCTCCCCACCGTTGACACTCGTGCGGCCGGAGGTTTGACTGCGGCCGTGCCGAAGTCCGACCGCCCCGTACGCATCGCCCCCTCCATCCTCTCGGCGGACTTCGCCCGCCTCGGCGAGGAGGTGCGCGCGGTCGAGGAGGCGGGCGCGGACTGGATCCACGTCGACGTGATGGACGGGCGCTTCGTGCCCAACCTGACGATCGGCCCGCCGGTCGTGAAGGCGCTCCGAAGGGTCACCGAGCGGACCCTCGACGTCCACCTGATGATCGTGGAGCCGGAGCGATACATCGAAGCCTTCGCGGAGGCGGGCGCCGACTACATCACGGTGCACGCCGAGGCCTCGACCCATCTGCACCGCACCCTTCAGGCCATCCGCGCGTGCGGCGCGAAGGCGGGCGTGAGCCTCAACCCCCACACCCCCGAGGACGTCCTCCGTTACTGCTTCGACCAGCTGGACCTGGTCCTCGTGATGAGCGTGAACCCCGGCTTCGGGGGGCAGGCCTTCATCGAGAGCGTCGTCCCGAAGATCGAGGCGATCCACTGGATGATCGAAGCGTCTCGCCGCGACGTGCGCCTCGAGGTCGACGGTGGGATCCGGGTCGGCACGGCCGAGCAGGTGGTCCGGGCGGGCGCCGACGTGCTGGTTGCGGGCAGCGCGATTTTCGGCGAGGAAGACTACGAGAAGGCCATTCGAGCGCTGCGAGAGGACATCGCGTGACGGACACCGACAACCCGGCCCTGACCACCATCTTCACCGACGACCGCGCCACGAAGCGCAAGCTGCGCCGGGCGAAGATGGTCGTCGTGGAGGGGCCGGACAAAGGCCAGGAGCTGTTGATCGAGCGTGAGCGGATCACCGTCGGGCGCAGCGTGATCTGCGACCTGACCCTCGCCGACAAGGCCGTCAGCGGCACCCACTTCGAGATCGAGGCGCGCGAGAAGGGCTTCGTCCTGCGCGATCTCGACTCGACCAACGGCACCTTCGTGGGCGATCTGCGCGTGCGCGAGGTGTGGATCCAGCCCGGGACCGTCGTGCGGGTCGGACAGTCGCACCTCGAGTTCGAGCCCCAGAAGGGCACGATCGACATCGAGCTGTCGAAGGAGGACCGCTTCCACGGGATCATCGGGAAGTCCGTCCGCATGCGCGAGATCTTCGCGACGCTCCAGAAGATCGCGCCCACCGAGCTGACCGTGCTCGTGCGCGGCGAGACCGGCACGGGCAAGGAGCTGATCGCGCGCGCCGTTCACTCCGCGAGCCGCCGCGCCGACGGGCCGCTCGTGGTCCAGGACTGCAGCGCCATCCCGAAGGACCTGATCGAGAGCACGCTCTTCGGCCACGAGCGCGGCGCGTTCACGGGCGCGACCGATCGTCACCGCGGCTCCTTCGAGCAGGCGGACGGCGGCACCATCTTCCTCGACGAGATCGGTGAGCTGGACCTCAACCTGCAGCCGAAGCTGCTGCGCGTCCTCGAGAACCGCGAGATCAAGCGCGTCGGGGGCGACCGTCAGATCCCCGTCAACGTACGGGTCGTGGCTGCGACCAACCGGGATCTGCGCGCGATGGTCAACGAGGGCACGTTCCGCGAGGATCTCTACTACCGGCTCAGCGTCGTTCAGCTCGAGCTGCCGCCGCTCAAGGAGCGCCCGGAAGACATCTCGCTCCTCGCCGAGCACTTCCTCGCGGACGTCAGCCGCCGCCGCTACCCGGACGGCGAGGCCACCCTGAGCATCGCGCCCGAGGCGATGCGCCGCCTGATGGCCTACGCGTGGCCGGGCAACATCCGCGAGCTCAAGAACACGGTCGAGCGCGGCGGGTCCCTCGCGGACGAGCCGGAGCTGACGGTCGCGGATCTGATGCCGGGCGCCCCCAAGATGCCTCCGCCGATGCTCGGTGGGGGGAGCGCCGAGCGCTTCGTCGAGGAGGACGTGCCCTTCAAGGAGGCGAAGAGCGCGGTGCTCGACGAGTTCGAGGCCGCGTATCTCAAGGCGCTCCTCGACAAGCACAAGGACAACATCACCCGGAGCGCGAAGGCGGCCGGCCTGACCCGCTACCACCTCCGCGAGCTCGCCAAGAAGTACGGCGTGCGCGACGAAGACGACTGATCAGGCCAGCGCTTCCCGCAGCGACGCGGTGAGCGGCCGATCGAGCCTCCCGCGCAGCTCGTAGACGGGGACGGCCTCTGCGAGCGCGGCGGACGCGTCGAGCGCGGGCTCCGAGCCCGCCGTCTGCGTCGACTCGCGGAGCGCGACCAGCGCTCGGAGCGGGTCCAGCCTCCGCAGCGATGGCGCCTCGTCCGCGCGTCGAATCCGCGCGATGGCCGCGACCGGCAGCGGCCGGTTGGGCGCCTGAGGGAGCGTGATGTCGTCTCCGCCCGGCATGCCCCAGGCGCGCCAACCGGCGCTCGTTGGCAGCAGCGCCACGCGGTCCTTGGCCAGCCAGCGCGTGCCCCCGCAGAGGCACGCCGCGCTCGTCTTGCCCGCGCCCGACGGGCCGATGAGCAGCACCGCGCGCTCCTCCAGCACCACGGCGGCGGCGTGCAGGACCACGCCTCCTTCGGCGCTGACGAGCGCGCCCGTCAGCGCGGTGGTCATGTGGGAGAGCCCGTAGGGCGCCTCGAGCTCCGCCTCCGCCGCGTATCGCCCGTGCCCCTCTCGGCGCCAGCGCACGTGCGCGTCCGCGGTCCGGACCCAGTCGGGCCCCGCGTCGATGCGGCGTGGATCCTCTCGCGGCCCTGCCGACCGCACCGACGCGTCGACCTTCACCACGACGAGCGGCCGCGCGAGTTCGGGGGGCGAGACGAAGCGCAGGTGCTCCTCGCCGAGGGCGAGCGCGTCCCCCTCGAACGCGACCTCGAAGGCGACGCCCCCCATGACCCACCGCGCGCTCACCCTCGACCCATCGCACGCAGCGCCCGCGGGAGCAACGTTGCCCGCCAGGGTCCCACGGCGCAGAGTCCCAGCGATGGCCGTCGTGTTCGTCGAACACCGCTTCGTCTACCTGGCGCATCGGTACACCGGGTCCAACGCCACGATCGACGCGCTCGAGGACATCGGGGGACGGCGCTCGGCGGGCCATCACGACGGGGTCTCCGATCTGAAGGCGCAGGGGCTGATCACGGAAGACTGGCTCGAGGGCGCCACGGTCTGCACGACGGTGCGAAACCCCTTCGACGCGCTCGTCACGTGGTGGACGCGGCACGACCGCGGCCGGTCCTTTCGCGACTTCATCGTCTGCCTCGCGACCCTCCCCGAGGAGGTGATCGGGGGCTCGACGGAGATCGTGCGAGGCGGCCGCTTGTACTGGATGCACCTCCAGGATTCCAACGCGGTGCTCCGCTTCGAGCGCCTCTCGGCCGACCTCGACGCGGTCCTCTCCCGGGTCGGTCTCCCCGCGGTCCAGCTGCCGCACCGCAACCCGACCGCCGGCCGCGAGGGTGACTACCGCGGGTACTACGACCCCACGACGCGCGCTCTGGTGGAGGAGCTCTTCGCCGTCGAGCTGGCGTCGTTAGACTATACGTTTTGATTTGATGTGGATGGGGCTGGGCCCCACCCCATGAGCCCAGCTTCCTGCAGCGCGGAGCGCGTCTCTCGAGAGAGCTGCGCTTCGACCTCGTCCCGCCCCCGTGGCTCGCGCAGCCAGCGCAAGGCGCGTCGGCTGGGCTCGGAGAGCGCGTCCAGGTCCGGGGTCCACGCGGGGTTGAGCCCGCGGATCGCCTCGCCCTCGAAGTCGAGCGGCTCCTGCAACGAGGCGTGGCTTCCGGTGGGAGGCTCCGCGCGCGACGCCATGTGCGCGTGGATCAGCGCCTGTGGATGCTCGAGCGTGCGCGCGTTGGCGCCGCGGCAGAGCTCCGCCGTGTCCCGCCCGGGGTGACGTGCGGCCTCGCTGGCGAACCGGAGCACCGTCTCCCGGCCCGCCTCCGAGAGCGTGATGGGCTCGCGCGACGCGGTCTTCGAGCGCGCGAGCGCGGCCTCTACCGCGCGCTCCAGATCGTGCGCGAAGCGCCCGAGCCCCAGACGCGCCCGGATCTCCTCGGGGACGATCCGCGGTGTGTGCGGCTGGCTGAGCCGCGCCACGCACGGCGGGACGAGCGCCTGCCACTGGACTCTGCGGCCCCCGCGCACGACCCACGTGTCCGCGAGCACGACGCGCTCCGGGGCGCAGACCGTGCTGGGCAATCCGCCCCACGCCGACGCGAACACGGGGAGACCGGCCGCTTGTGCTTCGGCGAGCGTGAGGCCGAAGTTCTCTTTCCACATCAGGGTCAGGTGGACGAGCGCGTCCGCGGCCGCGTAGAGGTCGTTGAGCGCCTCGGGGTCGACCGGGGAGTGCCAGATCA
The DNA here is from genome assembly GCA_004213565.1 of Sandaracinaceae bacterium. Lineage (GTDB taxonomy): Bacteria > Myxococcota_A > Polyangia > Polyangiales > Sandaracinaceae > JAVJQK01. The sequence continues at coordinate 35,661 of SHBB01000004.1, read as the reverse complement.
GCCTCTCCGCGACGCCCGAGGCGCGCGCGACGTCGAGCATGGGTGGCCGCCGCGCGTCGTCGTCCGCGAGGATGGCCATGCGCACGTCCGGTAGCGCTCGCGCGATCCCCTCGAGGAGCTGGAGCGCGTTGGCGAGGTTCTTCTCCGGCGCGCAGCCCGCGGTCCACAGGAGCAGGGGCGCGTCGCCCACCCCGAGCGCGGTCCGCGTGCGCGCACGCGCGGCCTCGTCGGGACGGAAGCGCTCCACGTCGACGCCCAGCGGGATCCGGATCACTCCGTAGCGATCGTCCTCGGTGAGGGCGTGATGGATGGCCACGCACGAGTCGGACGTCGCGATCACCGCATCGCAGGAGCGCAAGCGCGAGAAGTGCCGCAGCCAGTGTCCGGGGTCCGCGACGGCCCCGTGCGGGACGAACAGGTGAGGCGGAGCGTCGGGCTCCGGCACCTGGAGCGCGCCTGCCACCACGAGGTCTGGCTCGGGACCCAGATCGAAGCGCGCCTCGAGCGCGCGTCGGATCTGCGTGTTGACGCGCCGAACGGAGTCTCGCTCGACCCTCAGATCGGCGTCGTCGAGCCGCAGAGAGAGGACGGGGCGCGTCATCGACGCCAGCCTATCAGCCCTCCGACGACCCGGTAGCGGGGTTGGCGCGGAGGCTTTCTTCGACGCGCGGCGTGTGCGCGGCATACTCACGCGGTGCTCCTCCGGCTCGCCACTCTGCTCGTGTTGCTGATCGCGGCGCCCGCCTCCGCGCAGCGGCTGCCGGCGCCGGACTGGGTGCGCTCGGTGCGCATCACGCGGCCCGGGACGACGGTGCGGTCGGGGCCGAGCACGGGCGCCTCGCGCCGCGGCACCGTGCAGGTGGGGACGCGCGCGCCCTTCCTCGGGCGGGTGATGGGGCAGGGCTGCCCGGGCGGGGAGTGGATCCAGATCGGCCCCCGCGCCTTCGTCTGCGAGACGCTCGTCCAGTTCTCGCCCGCGCCTCCTCAGGGGGATGAGCTGCCCCGCGTCGAGGATGGTTCGTTGACGCCACGAGCGCACGCGTTCGTGAGCACGGACGGGACGTGGGCCTACGCGCGCCCCGAGGACTACTTCCGCGACCGATGGGTGGAGTCGCTCGGGCGCGGCTTCGGGCTGGCGATCATCGAGCGTCGGAACGTGGACGGGGTCGAGATGGCCCGCACCATCACCAACCTCTGGGTCCCGGTGGCGGAGCTCCGCTTCGCGCGCCCGAGTGACTTCGAGGGGCTCAGCCTGGACGGGGAGGCGCTCGGCTCGGTCGCGTGGATCGTGCGCGAGCGCGCGCCGCTGCGGTCCAGCCCCGGAGGCCGCGTCGTCGAGCGGGGGAGCCGGCTCGTGCGGGTCACCGTCGAGGAGGAGCGCGGCGAATACCTCCGCACCGCGGACGGGCACTGGGTGCATCGCCGCGACGTGGCGCGCGCGCGCCCGACCGAGCGGCCGGACGAGGCCGGGGAGGGCGAGCGCTGGATCGACGTCGACACCCGCGCTCAGGTGGTCACCGCCTACGTCGGCGATCGTCCGGTCTGGGTGACCGCGGTCAGCACGGGGCGAGGCGCCACCGCGACGCCCACGGGCAGCTACCGCATCTGGGTGAAGCTCGCCGAGGACGACATGGACGACCTCGAGCGCGAGGACGTGTCCGAGAACTACGCCATCCAGGCCGTGCCGTGGGTGCAGTACTTCCACGGCTCGATCGGCTTCCACGCCGCCTTCTGGCACGATCGCTTCGGCCGACCGAGGAGCCACGGCTGCGTGAACCTGTCTCCGCGCGACGCGCGCTGGCTCTTCTCGTTCACGCAACCAAACTTGCCTCCGGGGTGGGACGCCATCATCCCTGGGAGCGAGGGGCGCGGGACGCTGGTGCGGGTCCGCTGATCGCCCGGCGCACGGGCCAGAGGAGGCCGAGGAAGGCGACCGACAGGACGGTCGCCACGCCGAACACGCCCGCGTAGCCGAGCGCCCTCGCGAGCACGCCGCTGAGGAGGCCCGCGGGGGCCTTGCCCAGCACCTCGACCGTGGCGAGGGCCGTGTAGTGCGTCGCCCCGATGGTGCGATCGACGCGGCTCATCATGAACGCGAACATCGCGGTGGTGAGCGCGCCGCCGAAGAAGTGCTCGCTGGTCGTGACGGCGATGACGCTCGCCGCGCTCGGGCCGAACCACGCCAGCGCCCATTGTCCGGCCACCGGGCCTGCGCGCAGCAGCGCGGTGATCGCGACCGCTCGCAGGAGCGAGACGCGGCGCGCGAGCAGGCCCCCCGCGATCGAGCCGGTGAGCGACGCGACGGTGCCCCACGTCCCCACCCACAAGCCGATCTCGAAGTCCTCGAAGCCCGCGTCGACGAGGAATGGCTTGAACATCGCGTCGGCCGCGGCCTCGCCGAGCTTGTAGGTGGCGATGAAGCCCAGCACCCACGCGGCGCCGGGCTGGCTCACCGCGCGCTTCATGGCGCGCCACACCTCGCCCAGCCCCTCCGCGCGCTCGGCTCCGCCGGTCTCCGGCTCGCGCCAGACGATCGTGATCATGAGCACGAGCGCGACCAGCCCGGCCATGATCGCGAAGAAGCCGTGCCAGCCGACGGCGCTCAGTGACGCGAGCAGCAGCCCGCCCGTGGTCAGCATGCCCAGCTTGAAGCCGACCACCTGGGCGATGTTGCCCGGGCCGAGCTCGTCCGGGGCGAGCAGGTCGATGGCCAGGCCGTCGACCGCGACGTCGAGGGTCGCCGCGCAGAGGTTCATCGCGAAGACGAGCGCGAGCAGCGCCGGGAGCTGAGTCTCGGGGTCGACGAAGGCGGCCGCGCCGCAGCTCAGAGCGAGGCCGGCCTGCAGCGGCAGGATCCAGGAGCGTCGTCGGCCGATCGCGGCGACATGGAACGCGTCGACGGCCGGGCCCCAGACGAGCTTGATCATCCAGGGCAGCGCGAGCGCACCCGCAAAGCCGACCTCCTCGAGCCCGACGCCCTGTCGCCGGAGCATCACGGGGAGGGCCGTCGCCTGGAAGCCGAACGGGAGCCCTTGCGCCAGGTACAGCGCGCCGAGCATGGCCACGCGCGCGGCGAGCGGCCTCCGCCTCATCGGGCCGCTCCGTCACCGCCCGGTTGGCCGGTCGTCAGGGAGGGCCCTTGGACATGTCGACGTGGAGCACGGCCTTGTCGTCCTCGAGCATCACCTTCTTCAGGCACGGGAACATGCCCGCCTCGAGGTAGCGCACCGCCTCGCCGTTGGCGGCCGTGATCGGGACCGTGACGCGGTAGGTCGAGGGCTTCTCGACGATCGCGTTGAAGTCGAGGTAGCGGCAGGTCTCGTAGGACTCGTTGACGATCTTCAGCGCCTGCATGCGTCGGGGGTCGGGCTCGGCCTTCTTCGGCGGTGCGGGCTCCGGCTCGGGCTCGGGCTCCGGCTCGGGCTCTGGCTCTGGCTCCGGCTCGGGCTCCGGCTCGGGCTCTGGCTCGGGCTCCGGCTCGGGCTCGGGCTCGGGCTCCGGCTCGGGTTCCGGCTCCGGCTCCGGCTCCGGCTCTGGCTCCGGTTTGGGCTCTGGCTCCGGCTCGGGCTCCGCCGCCCGCTCGACCGGCTCATCGCGCGGGAGAGGCTCGCGCTCGGCGAGCTTCGCCTCGAGGTCGCGAACGCGATCTTCGAGATCGGCGGCCCGGCGCCACTGCAGCATCGCGAGCAAGAAGAAGATGACGGCGAGCGCGCCGACGACGAGGGTGACGGGGTCCATGCTGATCTCCAGGGCGGAGCGACTTTACACCGAACGCCGTCCGCGCCAGGTTCATCGCCGATGGAGGTGGTCTTCCGCAAGTACCAGGGGCTCGGGAACGACTTCCTGGTGGTCGACGATCCGGCGCTGATCGCGGCCCTGGGGCCCGCGGAGGCGCGGGCGCTCTGCGACCGCCACCTCGGGGTGGGCGGGGACGGAGTGCTGCTCACCGGCGTGCGAGAGGGGCGACCCTTCATGCGCGTCATCAACGCCGACGGCACCACCCCGCAGATGTGCGGAAACGGCGTCCGCTGCGTCGCGCTGCACCTGTTCGAGGGTGGGTACGTCACCGACGCGCCGTTCGACCTCGACACCGACGCGGGCCCTCACCGGGTGCAGGTCCACGCGCCCGGTCCGGTCGGCGACGTGGAGGTCTGGATGCGGTCTCCCTCGCTCGCGCCGCGCGATCTGCCGCTCACCGCGGAGGCGCCGTGGAGGGACGAGCCGATCGAGGTCGCCGGCGAGCGCCTCCGCGTGACGGCCGTCTCGATGGGCAACCCACACGCGGTCACCTTCGACCCGGTGCCGCGCGAGCGCGTCGGCCCCGCGCTGGAGATCGACGCGCGCTTCCCCGAGCGCGTCAACGTGGGCTTCGTGAGCAACATCCGCCCGGGCGGCTTCGACCTCGCGGTCTGGGAGCGCGGCGTGGGCTTCACGCAGGCCTGTGGGACCGGAGCGTGCGCGGCGGCGGTCGCGGCGGTGGAGACCGGGCGCGCGCCGCGGGGCGAGGCGCTGCGCGTCGTCCTGCCCGGCGGCCCGCTCCTCATCACGGTCGGCGAGCCGGACGCGCCGGTGCGCATGCGCGGCCCCGCCGCGCGCGTGTTCGACGGCGTCGCGCGGGTCTGAGTCGCCTCAGCCCGCGCTGGCCAGCGCCCGGATCTCGTCGGGCGACAGCGCGCGGTCGTAGAGGAGGATCTCGTCCAGCATCCCGCGGAGCGGGAAGACGAGCACCGAGCCGTCGTTCTCGTCGGCGCCGATCAACACGTCCTGGTTGCTGACCCGCAAGGTCTCTCCCTCCGCGCGCGCCGCCTCGACGCCATCGAAGTAGAGCAACTTCGTCCCGCCATCGTAGACCAACGCGAGGTGGATCCAGCGCTCCACGAGGATGGGCTCGGGGGCGTAGAGGCTCCGGATCTCGGCGTCGTCGGCGGAGATGAAGCCCGCCAGCGCCGGATCGCTGGCGGTCGAGAAGTAGGACTGCCACACGTTGGCGGAGCCCGACCCGGCGGGGAGCCCGATGGCCGAGGAAGAGGCGAACGCCTCCGGCGCCGGGTCGTGGAAGTACACCCAGAACGCGACCGTCAGGGTCTCGGGCGCGCCGCTCCGGGCGCCGGGCATGAACACGGGATCGTACGACACCCGCAGCCGGCGCGACTCGGCGGTGAAGTCGCACGCGTTGCCGACCCGGCCGGGGACGATGTCGGGGCAGCCGGCGCCGTCGCAGCGCGCGTCCCGTCCGTGACCGGAGCGGTCGCGCAGGAAGGCGCCGTCGAGGGCTTCGCAGGGAAAGCTGGCCACGGGGCCCGCAGGCCCGGCGTCGTGCACGCTGGCGTCCGGCGCGGCGTCGAGCGTCGCGTCCATGGAGCCGGCGTCGCGCGGACCCGCATCGCGTGAGCCAGCGTCCATCGCGTCGCCGGGCACGCAGCGGTTCTCCTCCACGACGCATCGGTACCCCGCGAGGCAGGGACAGGCCCGGTCCTGGAGCAGGTCTCCGGGCACGGCGCACCCGAGCGCGCCCGAGACGACTCCGAGGAAGAGCACCGCGCTGGCGTACGGGCGGCCGCCCGACCGACGTCGACGGCCACCTCCGAGAAGGCTCACGCGCCCACGCTATCACGCCGTCCGCGTGGGCGAGCCCGGGCTCAGCGATCTTCGAGGTACTCGGCGAGGTGCGGGACGATGTCCATGCCGCGCGCCTGCTCGGGCGTCACGAACCCGGCCCAGATCACCTCACGTCGGTCGACCTGGTGCTCGGGCGGCGCGTCGACCTCGAGCTCGTAGATGTCGAGCGTGTCCTGGCGATGCTCGAAGGTCTTCGTCCCGTGGTAGCCGAGCTCCAGCGCCTCGCTCGCCACGTCGAGCCCGACCTCCTCGCGGAGCTCCCGCGCCGCCGCGTCCCGAGGCGCCTCGCCAGGCCGCACGTATCCCCCGGGCAGCGTGTACTGGCGCCGATAGGAGCTCTTCACGAGCAAGACCTTGCCGTCGTGCCACAGCGCGACGAGCGCGCCCGAGGTGTGCGGGCGTCGGACGAACCAGTAAGAGCGCAACATCGCGTGAGCGACGCGATACGCGGTTCGGATCGCGGGGTCGATCATGTTTCCGTCGGAGAGTAACCGCGCGACGTGCGGGCCGTCACTTTCGCGTCGTCAGCAACGCGTATGCTGTCCCTATGCGCGTACTCCTCGCCGACAAGCTCGCCCCGATGGTCGCCGGTCGCCTCCAGGACCTGGGCGCCGACGTACACGTTCGCGCCGATCTCTCGGGCGAGGCGTTGACGGCGGCGCTGAAGGAGCTCGACCCGTCCGTGCTCGTGGTGCGCAGCACCAAGGTGACCGCGGCCGACATCGCGGCGGCGCGCGCCCTCTCGCTCATCATCCGGGCGGGCGCGGGGGTGAACACGATCGATCTCGAGGCGGCCTCGAACCGCGGCGTCTACGTCGCGAACTGCCCGGGCAAGAACGCCTGCGCGGTGGCGGAGCTGACCATCGGGCACCTCGTCAACCTCGACCGGCGCATCGCCGACAACGTCGCGGAGCTCCGGGAGGGGCGCTGGAACAAGAAGGGCTTCGGCGGCGCGCGCGGTCTTCGCGGGCGGACCCTCGCGGTGCTCGGCTGCGGCACCATCGGCCGTGAGGTGATCCATCGCGCGCAGGCGCTCGGCATGAAGGTGCGTGCCTGGTCGCGGAGCCTGACCGACGAGCGCTGCGAGGCGCTCGACGTCGAGCGCGCGGCCACCCCGGAGGAGGCGGTCGAGGGCGCCGACGCCGTCACCGTGCACCTGGCGCTCACGCCCGAGACGCGCGGGCGGATCGGTGAGAGCATCTTCGGACGCATGAAGCCCGGCGCCTACTTCATCAACACGTCGCGCGGCGAGGTCGTCGACCAGGACGCGCTCCTCCGCGCCCTCGACGCCAAGGATCTCCGGGCCGGCCTCGACGTCTTCGCCACCGAGCCCTCGAGCGGAGAGGCCGCGTTCGACGATCCCATCGCCAAGCACCGCAACGTCTATGGCACGCACCACATCGGGGCGAGCACGATCGAGGCGGCGGAGGCGGTCGGCGAGGAGGTGGTCAGCATCGTCGACGCCTACGCGCACGGCCGCCTGATCCCCAACTGCGTGAACCTCGCGAGCGAGTCCGAGGCCACCCACCAGCTGGTCGTGCGCCATCAGGACCGCGTCGGTGTGCTCGCGGGCGTGCTGGACGTGCTGCGCGAGGCGGGCATCAACGTGCAGGAGATGCAGAACATCGTCTTCTCGGGCGGCGAGGCGGCCTGCGCCCGCATCGAGATCGTGGGCGAGCCCGACGCGGCGACCATGCAGAAGGTCAACGCGCACGAGGCGGTGTACGACGCCTCCGTGACCCCCAAGGACGCCTGAGGTGCGTGGCGCGGCAGAGCGAGGCGGGATCCGGCGACGCGCTCGCCCTCTGTTGTGGGTGCTTCCCGCGATCGCGCTGGGCGCCGCGGCGGCCTTCGTCTTCTGGCCTCGCACCCCCGACGGATGCCGCACGATCGATCGCCGCCTCGGCGTCGACCAGCGGTCCGACGGCTGGACGGCCGAGGCCCGCTATCAGCGCTGGTTCGCGGGCGAGCGCTGCCACGGCCGCGTCGTCGTGGCCCTCTACGCGCCGGGAGGGACCTGGGAAGACGAGGCCCTCGAGGCGGCCGCCCTGGTCGGCGTCGACGACGTGCTCCGGGTGCCGGGTGACGGCGTGCGCTGGGAGGGCGACGTGGTCCGGCTCGAGGGTCACTCGCTCGAAGTCCACCGCCTCCCCGGCGAGGAGGATCCTGGCGCGTTCGCCTGGCGTCAGGATCGACTCGCCGAGCGCTGACGCTCCGCGATCACCGCGACCAGGACCGCCCGCACCGCGCGCTCGTCCAGCCCCCCCAGGAAGTCGACCCGGTCCTGAAGGTAGGCGAGCCCCGCGTCGGTCAGCTCCTTGATCGTGAACGGGCACGGCAGGGAGCCGTCGTGCACGCGCGCGAGGAGGTTCTTCAGATCCTGGAGCGAGAGGTGGGTCAGGCCGGCCTTGCGCATGGGCCCTGACATATCAGGCGATCAGCCAGCTGTCTCCGAGCTCGTGACCCAGATAGCCCAGCTCGCGCGATCGCCGCACCGCGCGCTCGAGCAGCGCGTCCGGGGCGAAGGCGCGCAGCAGCTGATAGTGCGAGCTCTGCGGATCGTGCGCCCCGGTCAGCAAGGCATCGACCACGTTCAGCGGGGTGTGCGGGCCGAGCACCAGGCCCGTCTCACCGGGGCCGGCGGGCACACGCGAATGCGAGAGGAAGGCGCCCTCGAGCGCGCGGGTCACCGACGTGCCGACCGCGACCACGCGCCGACCGTCCCTCCTCGCCCTCGACACGGCCTCCGCGGTCTGCGCGGGGATGTCGTAGCGCTCCGGCAGCGGGAGCCGCGCGTCGAGGGCGGCGTCACCCGTCGCGCTCAGGCCCGCCGCGTGGGTGAGCGTGACCACCTCGGCGCCGCGTCGTCGGAGCGCGAGGAGCGAGCTCGGCGCGAGCGGCCGCCCGGCCGAAGGGAGCTCCACCGCCCACGGCCGACCCGCGTAGGCGGTCTGCACCTCCGAGAGCGAGAGCTCACGCGCCAGATAGCTGTACTGAACGGGCCGCCCCAGCGTGTAGAGCGCGCGCCAGAACGCGTCACCGCCGGGCTCGAATCGCACGCTGATCAGTCGCGGCGCCGACGCGTCGACCTCGGTGATCGACGCGCCGAGTGAGCCGCCGAGCACGATCCGGTCACCCACCGACAGGCGCGGCGGAGCTGGCCGGCCATCCGTGTCGTCTCGCCAGGAGCCCTCCCCGAAGAGCACGGCGCGCCAGGTCCCGTCGAGCCGCTCCCCGAGGAGGCGCAGCTCCACGTCCCGCCCCGCCGCGCGTCCAGCGAGCGACGCCGGCAGGGTGGCCGCGTCGTTCAACACCCACACGTCTCCTTCCCGGACGAGCTCGGGCAAGTTGGCGATGCGGCCGTCGGTGAGCGCGCCCCGCGAGACGTCGAGGTGCATCAGGCGCTGGGCCCGGAGATCGGCGCGAGGCTCGGCCGCGGCGATCACGACGCCACCTGCACACGCACGCCGCTCTCGGCGCCCTCCGCGATCAACGCCACGATCCCGGCCGCGACATCGTTCGGATCGCGCAGCGAGGCCGGGTCCGCCTCCGGGATCGCGTCGGCGTGCATCTTCGTGTTCATCTCGCCCGGGTCGACCGACAGGACCCGCACGCCCGTCCCTTCGAGCTCCGCCGCCCACACCCGCGAGAGGTGATCGGCGGCCGCCTTCGAGGCGCCGTACGCGCCCCAGGTGGGGTAGGCCTCGACGGCCGCGTCGCTGCTGACGTGAACCACCACGCCGCGCTCTCGGGCCACCATCGAGCCGACGATGGCGCGCGTGAGCCTGAAGGGGCCCGCCATGTTCACGGCGAACGCCGCGTCGAAGTCGGCGTCCGACGTCTCGGCGAGCGGCCTCAAGGGCACGGGGCCCAGGGTGCTGGCGTTGTGCACGAGCACGTCGATGGGTCCGACCATCGCCGCCGCCGCGCCCGCGATCTGCGCCGCCGCGTCGGGAGCCCCCACGTCGGCCGGGAGCGCGTGCGCTTCGCCCACCTCGCGGACACCCGCCACGGCCTCCTCCAGATCGACCACACCCCGCGCTACCATCACCACCACGGCCCCCGCGGCGGCCAAGCGACGGCTCAGCGCGAGCCCCAGCCCCCGGCTCGCTCCGGTGACCACCACATTCAGCTCACGAAGATTCATCCGTACCTCCTTCGCTGAAACACTGGCCACCGATGACGAGGAAAGCGATCTGGGCTCCAAAGCGTTGGAGTCGCTCCCACGACTGGTCCCCCTCGCGCGACCCGAGGTGGCGTGGCTGACTCGCCCGTCTTCGACTGGGTCGCGGAGGCCCTGGAGGAGGAGACCTCGTTCTCGACGATCCAGGCGCGTGGCACGGTGCGGCTCGTGTTGAAGGAGGCCGGGATCTCGCCGTTCGAGCTCACCGTGGCGCAGCTCGAGGTCTTGATCGACCGCCTCTTCCACGCCGCGCTCGTCACGCGAGGGGTCGCTCCCGAGCGCGCGGCCGGCGTCTGCACCGCGCTGGCGGAGGGGCTGCGCGCGCGTGCGTCGCGGGGCGATCTCGAGGCGCACGGCGAGTCCGCGCACGACGTCTTCGCGCGCCTCGGTCGGAGGCGCCGGTGAGCCCGCTCGCGCTGGTCGGCGTGGGCGCCTTCCTCGTCGCGGGTGGGGTCGTCGGTGTCCGCATGCTCTGGCTCTACGCGCGCACCCGGCGCTCCCCCGAGCTGCTCCTCGGGCTCGGGTTGCTCGGCTCCGGCGCGGTCGGGGTGGCCCTCGAGATCGCCGTCCGCCAGACCCACCAGGTCGGCGAGGACTCACCGTGGGCGATGTTCGCGCTCACCCTGGTGCCGGACTACGTGGGCGCCGCCTCGCTCGCGCTCTTCGGCTGGCGTGTGTTCCTGGGACGGGAGCGCTGGGGGACCGGCGTCGCGATCCTCGTCGTCCTGGGGCTGGCCGGGTGCGCGACCGGCGAGCTCCTGAGCGGTCAGTGGGTCCACTACCTGGATGGCAAGACGTCCTCGGGGCCCTGGATCCCGCTCGGGCTCGCGATGCGCGGCCTGGTGCCCGCTCTCCTGTCTGCCCTGGCCCTGCGCAGCCACCGCATGATGCGACGCAGGATGCGGATCGGTCTGGCCGAGCCTCTGGTGGCGAACCGCGTGCTGCTCTGGGGGGTCGCGACGCTGTGTTCGGCGCTCGCCCACGCCGTCGCCACCGTACACCGGTGCCTCCACGGCGCCCCGATGGAGGCGCATCTGTGGGCGGTGGGATTGGTCAGCCTCGCGGGGCTCCTCGCCGCGGGCGCGCTCGCGCTGGCCTTCTTCCCACCCCGCGCGTATGAGCGCTGGGTGGAGTCGAGGCGATGAGTGGGGCGCTGGGGGATCGGCTCGCGGACAACGTCCGGCAGCTGAGAGCCGCTCGCGGCAAGACGCAGCTGCAGATGGCGAAGCTCGCCGAGTTGCCGCGCGCGACCTGGGCGAACCTCGAGTCCGGAGGCGCGAACCCGACGCTCTCGGTCCTGCACGCGGCGGCGTCCGCGCTGGGCGTCTCGCTCGAGGAGCTCCTCGCGCCGCCGCGCGCCACGGGGCGCCATTATCCGAAGGCGGAGCTCGAGGTGAAGGAGCGGGGCAACGTCCGGGTGCGCAAGCTGCTGCCCGATCCCGTGCCGGGCATGGAGATCGACCGGCTCGAGCTGGCGCCCGACGCGCGCATGACCGGCGTCCCCCACACCCCGGGCACGCGCGAGTATCTCGCCTGCGAGAAGGGGCAGATCACCCTGGTGGCGAGCGGTGAGCGCTTCGATCTGAAGCCTGGCGACGTCGTCGCCTTCCGGGGCGACCAGCGGCACAGCTACGCCAACCTCGGGCGCACCCGGGCCATCGGCTACTCGGTCGTGATGCTGGTCTCCCCCCTCTCCGTGCGCTGACTCCCGCCACCGCTGGCCCGAATTTGTATGCTCCTGTAGGATGGCGGCTTCACTTCCGAGGTGTTTGCATGGATAGAGCTCGTCTTCTCTTGGTCGCCGTCGTCGCGACCCTCGTCGCCGCCGCGTGCGGGGATGAAACCTTCGACCCGATGGACCCGCGCCTGGAGGGCGCGCGGCTCGAGATCGTCGGCTCCCCCGCGGTGAACCTGCGCTACGGCCAGACCACCGAGCTTCGCGTTCGCTACGTCGACGCCGACGGCATGCCGATCGCCAACGCGCCGATCGGCTTCGATCTCCCCGCCGTCGCCGGCGGCTCGCGTCTCTCCGCGCTCCAGACCTCGACCACGTCGGGCGGCGAAGCGGCGGTGGACCTGACGGCCGGTGACTCCGACGCCATGTTCCAGGTCCAGGTGACCCCCCCGATCGGCGACGACGTCTTCTTCGACATCGCCGTCTCGGACACCGACCTCGGCACCATCGTCGTGTCGATCAGCTACGCCGGCGATCGCGACCTCAATCGCGTCGACACGTTCCTCTACGATGGCGTGAGCTGCTCCTCGCTCACCGACGTGAGCCTGCTCCCGACGGCGATCCGCATGGCGCCCAGCGCGAGCAGCGTCGCCGCGATGCCCGCCTTCGCCGGCGTCCCCGTGGGCAACGACTACACCGTGGCGGTGCGCGCCCAGACCGGCGGCGTCAACGCCGCCTTCGGCTGCCGCGACGGAATCGTGGTCCAGGCCCGCGAGGAGACCGCGGTCAACATCTCCCTGATGGACCTCGAGATCCCGCCGGACTTCGCCGGCGTCTGGGACCTCGACAACCGCTTCGACTTCGGCGGCGCGCTCCCCGGCTCCGTCGGCACCTTCGTCGACGTGCTCGACGAGCTCACCGACGACAGCAGCATCGACGGCGAGCGCTTCAGCGACGAGGACATGGACGGCGTCTTCCCGGAGTACGGGCAGGACCCCGGCGCGTTCGTCACCGACGTCGTCATGCGGCAGACCTGCCATTGGCGCTGCGCGAGCGGCGAGAACTACTCCACCTGCTCGGAGACCGACCATCGTCTGGGTGACCTCAGCGACCTCTATCTCCAGGACTTCACCAGCTGGGACTCCGCGCAGTCCAGGTTCACCGGCGGCTGCGGCGGCTGGGAGTTCGCCCACACGCTCGTGCAGATGCAGATCAACGACACGATCAACCGCTTCCTGCCGGACTTCGTGACGAACTGGGCGCTGCTCGCCGGCGACCTCGCCCGCGCGATCAACAACGCGCACATCACGTCGATCCTGACCATCAACCGCCCGATGGCGGGGGCCGAGTTCGACCTCCCGATGACGCATGAGCTTCAGGAGATGATCGTCGTCGTGCGCGACCCCACGAGCGAGCCGCCCGGCATGATGCGCGAGTTCCGGTTCTCGCTCGCAGACGCGGGCTTCCGGAGCCTCGAGGCCACCGAGACGCTCACCGTCGAGGGCACCACGCTCACCATCCCCGAGCACAGCTTCAACCTCAACTGGGGCGAGCTGGTCCTCTACATCTACCGCGAGATCATCCTGAACGAGATCTTCGGCTACATGGACACCGGCGCCCTGCTCGCCGACCTCATCGACTGCACCTACGTGGGGAACAAGATCGTCGAAGGCGTCTGCAGCTGCGATACGGAGATTCCGGGCGACTGCGACGGCTGCATCATCTCGCCGAGCACCGCGCGCGGGTACTGCACGACCGGGCTCACGGCCACGGGCGGCGCGATCGAGGGCGCTATCGCCGGCTTCCTCGACAGCGAAGGCACGCTGACCATCCGAGGCACCGCCGAGGCGGGCATGGTCAACGAGTCCAACGCGCAGGTCGGACAGCTCAACATGGGCGTGTGGGCCGGTCGCTGGGGCGAGGGCATGACGACCGACAACATCACCGGCACGTTCACGGGCACGCCGCGCAGCGCGATGTGAGCTGAGCCCGTCGAGAGAGACCTGAAGACCCGGTGGGCACGTCCCGCCGGGTCTTTTCTCGTTCAGGAGAAGCCCCGAGATTTCAGCCTCCAGCGCGAACCGAGGAGAAGGGGAGGCCTGCGCCCGCGCGGGAAGACGAGCGCCGTAGATGTGCGCGAAGCGCGCACGCTGCTCGTAGAGTTCAGCTTTGGAGGCCCCGCCGCTGCCCCGCTCGTGGAGGGCCCGTCTTCACGCCTGGGCCCGTGGAGGAGGAGCCCGGGTGGCGCGCTCGCGCGGGCGCGCTCTACGCGGAGCTCGTCGGTCGGGTGCACCCGCGCCCGAATCCCAGGACCCCGCCATCATCGACCCGGCGCGCGAGCTCCTCGACGCGCTCCTCGCCGACCACGTCAGACGTCGATTCGCACGCTGCTCGCGGCGAATCGGTCATCCCCTCTGGATCCATTCGCTCCGGCGGTTCAGCGCTCGGCGTTGAAGTCGCCGGTGAACTCCGAGCCGAGCAGGGTCCCGTCCCAGTGACCGGGGCGGAGCGAGCTGGGGCCGGTGACGGGCGCGTGGCCGCGCAGGGTGATCGGGGAGGTGCCGATGCGGGCGTCGAGCAGCGCCATGAGCGCGCGGTCGACCTGGGCCGCGATCTGCATCGTGCAGACGTTGTAGACGGTGTCGCCGACGTTGCGGTAGTCGACGTTGTCCTCCGCGAAGTCGCCCAGCGCGCGGCAGAAGCCGCTGGCCGCGCCCGCGAGCGCGCCGCCGAGCGTGTCGTGCTCGCCGTCGGTCAGGGTGTAGACGAGCACGTCGACGACCCAGGCGATGATCGCGCCGATCGAGACGTTCACGTCGTGGCGCTCGATGTGGAAGCTGCCGCAGACCGCCGACGCGTTGAACGGGGAGGGCGAGAAGCGCCAGTCGCGGATGGTCTCGGGCGTGCCCATCAGCGGCGTCGAGCGGTAGTAGATGGTGATGCGATCCCAGGTGTGGGTGCCGCGGTAGCTGTCGGTGACCGCGCCGTTCTCGAGCACCATCGTCTCGTCGATCACCCACGTGTTGAGGGTGTCGTTCATGTCGGCGATGGCGCGCGCGAGCGGGGGCGCCCACGCCGGCACGTGGCGCTCGATGAGGGGGCGGACCAGATCGCAGATCTCCATCTCGACCCAGTTGGGCAGCCCGAACTCGAAGCACGCCGCGTCGCCCGCGATGAAGCGGAGGGGCCCCTCGACGGTGGTCAGGAAGCTGTCGAGCCAGTCGGGGAGCGCCTCGCGGATGCGGAGCTCGCTCGTCATGCTCCAGGTGCCCGCGAAGTCCGGGTGGGCGATGTCGCAGACCGCGCCGGGGCGGCAGCGGCCTCCGTCGCACACGTGGCCCGGCTCCATGCACTCGGAGTCGGCCACACAAGGCTCACCGCCCGGGCCGGGGACGCAGCTGCCGTCCGCGCAGATCAGCCCGATCGGGCAGTCCGTCGTGTAGGTGCAGATGCAGAGCATGTCGGGCCCGCAGGTCAGGCCGGCGTAGCAGTCGCTCGTGTCCTCGCAGGGGGTCGGCTCTCGCGGATCGGGCGTGCAGCGGCCCGCGATGCAGAGCAGGCCTTCGCCGCACTCCGGGTCGAACTCGCAGAAGGCGCCGCTCGCCGAAGGCTGCACGCAGATGTCGTCGCGGCACTCGCCGGGCGACGGGCAGGGCGAGCAGTCGCTGCCGTCCCCGGGGGGCGGCGGGTTGGGGTCGGCCACGCAGGTCGGCACGCCCGCGACCGCGGCGCAGACGAAGCCGCGGCCGCAGTCCTCGTCGCCCGCGCACTCCGGGCCCGGGGGCTCGACGACGCCGCCGTCGGGATTCGACACGGTCCCGCCGTCCGGCGCGGCCGGCGCCTCGGCGCTGCACGCCAGGCAGAGAGAAGCGAAGGTGAGGCCCAGGAAAAGTTCACGCACGGGACCAAGCTAGCAGACGCCGAGCCCGCCGGGGAGAGCCCGCCGGTCAGGCCCGACCGAGGTAGATCTTCAAGGTCTCGGTCGCGTCGCGCCGGTCGAAGGTGACCCCGCGCAGCTCCGCCCGCTGGGAGACCTCGCGGAAGAGCTCCTCCAGGAAGGTGTAGAAGCGGCGGCACTCCGTCGCGGCGGCGGCGAGCCGCTCGGACTCGAGCAGATCCACGTCGCGGAGACCCTCGAGCGCGGAGATGAAGGGGTCGAGGCGCTCGTAGTCGTTGGCGCGCACGAGCTGGTAGCCGATGGCGCGGAAGTGCGAGAGGAAGTCCCGCACGAACTGGAAGCTCGCCGCGCCCGCCCAGCGATCGGCGCTGCCGTCGGCCGCGTGGGCCTTGGCGAGGAAGGCGCGGAGGATCTGCATGAACATCCAGACCTCGCGCCGCAGCCGCTCGCTCTCCGCCTTGCGGCTCAGCGCGTCCGACGACAGCACGGGCGCGGGGTGACCCGGGGAGAGCACCCGACAGAGCGAGACGATCGCGTGGTGCGCCGAGGCGCGGAGGGTGGCCGACGCGACGATGAGCTGAGGGCCGAGCTCCGCGCCGACGACCCCCTCGCTCGGGCCGGGCAGATCGAAGAGGAAGACCTTGCGGACGTCCACGCGCAGCGCGTTCGCGACCGTCTCGAGCCCGTTCCGCAGGTTCGAGAGCCAGCGCGCCTCGTGCTCGAGGTCGGGCCGCCGATCTCCGATCTCGACCGCGTGCACCGAGAGCAGCTCGCGCTCGAGCCCGCCCGCGATGACGTCCCCGGCGTGTCGCCCGAGGTATCGGGTGAGCGCGCGCATGTCGCTCCGGAGCACCGCGAGGATGAGGTAGGCGCGCCGCGCGGAGGACGCGTCGGCGGCGTAACGATCGACCATCTCGAGGTATCGGAGCGCGCGGAAGAGGGCCAGCATCGTCAGCGCGACGACCCGGTGGGCGGCCTCGCTCCGCACCGTGTGCAGCGCCTCCAGCACCTCGGCGCTCCGGATCCGGTCGAACTCCGGCCTGAACTCGAGGGCGAGCAGGGGGTTGAAGTAGACGTTCCGCCCGATCTCGCGGGTCAGCGTCCCGTGGAGCGCCGAGTAGAGGCGGTTGGGCACCAGCTGGAGCCGCAGCAGGCCGTCCGCGAGGTCCTGCATCGCGCCGAACGCGTTCCGCAGGACGAAGAGCGACTCCTCGGGGGTGTCCTGGGTCAGCTGCTCCTGGAGGAGGCGCCCGCGCGCGGAGTCCTCTGGCAGCACGGTCTCGAGGTAGCGCGTGAAGGTGTACGCCTTCTCGCGGTCGCCGAGCAGGCTGCGGACCAGCGGGCCGACGCGGCTGAGGCCCTCGCGCAGGATGCGGAGCTCTTCCAGGAAGTCGTGCGCCACCGCGGCCGTCGCGCGCGGCGGGCCCGGGTGATTGCGCGGGTTTCCGAACGTGGCCAGCCCCTTCAGCAGCATCTCGAGCTCGAAGAGGGTCTGCTCCTTCTGATCCCACGGGAGCTGCGCGAACCAGGTGTCCCGCGCGGACGACTGGTCGCGTCGGAGCCCGCGCGAGTCGCGCAGGAGGTTGGCGTAGACGTCCCGCTCGCTGGGAATGGCCGCGATCACGTCGCCGGAGGGTAAACGATCTGGAGTCGCGGTGACCACGGCCCCGTCTACACCCAGGCGGGCGCCGTCCGCCTCGACCCGAGGGCGATCGGCGGCCAGCTGGGGATCCTCGCCGAGATCGTCCTGTGACTCAGCGGTCGCCGAGCAGCATGCCGGCGGCCACGGTGTCGTTCGTGGTCTCGTCGACGAGGAGGAACGAGCCCGTGGTCCGGTTGCGCTCGTAGCTGTCGAAGAAGATGGGCGCGGTCGTGCGGAGCTTCACGCGGCCGATGTCGTTCAGGCCGAGCTCGGTCGCGCTCTCGTCGCGGTGGAGCGTGTTGACGTCGAGCCGGTACTGGAGCTCCGTGACCATCGCGCGGACCCAGCGCGTCGTGTGCTTGAGCGCGTAGCGGCCGCGCTTCTTGAGCGGGCGGTCCACCATCCAGCTGACCATCGCGTCGAGGTCCTGGCCGACGGTGGGCTGGTTGTTCGGGCGGCAGAGCATGTCGCCGCGCGAGACGTCGAGGTCGTCTTCGAGGTGCACCGTCACCGCCATCGGCGGGAAGGCCTCGTCGACGTCGCCGTCGTAGGTCTCGATGCGCTTGATCTTGCTGGTGAAGCCGCTCGGGAGCGCGATCACGTCGTCGCCGGGCTTGAGGATGCCGCCCGCGACCGTGCCCGCGTAGCCGCGGTAGTCGTGGTGCTCGTCGGACTGCGGGCGGATCACCCACTGCACCGGGTAGCGCACGTCGATCAGGTTGCGGTCGGACGCGATGTGCACCGTCTCGAGGTGGTAGAGGAGCGGCGTGCCCCGGTACCACGGCATGTTCTCGCTCTTGTCCACGACGTTGTCACCGTGGAGCGCGCTGAGCGGGATGAAGGAGATGTCCCGGACGCGCAGCTTCGCGGCCCAGTCGGTGAACTCCGCCTTGATGCGCTCGAAGACCGCCTCGTCGTAGTCGACGAGGTCCATCTTGTTCACCGCGAAGACGATGTGCGGGATGCCCAGCAGCGACGCCAGGAAGGCGTGGCGGCGCGACTGCTCCACCAGCCCGTGGCGCGCGTCGACGAGCACGATCGCGAGGTTCGCGGTCGTCGCGCCCGTGACCATGTTGCGCGTGTACTGGATGTGCCCCGGCGCGTCGGCGATGATGAACTTGCGGCGCGGGGTCGAGAAGTAGCGGTACGCGACGTCGATCGTGATGCCTTGCTCGCGCTCGGCGCGCAGGCCATCGGTCAAGAGCGCGAGGTTGGTGCGCTCGTCGCCGCGGCGCTTGCTCACGTCCTCGACGTGCTCGAGCTGATCTTCGAAGATCGTCTTCGTGTCGTAGAGCAGCCGACCGATCAAGGTCGACTTGCCATCGTCCACGCTGCCCGCGGTGATGAAGCGGAGCAGATCGCGCCCCTCCGCGATGCCCCTGGCGGTCCCGGTCTCGACGAGCTCACCCATGATCAGAAGTACCCTTCACGCTTGCGGTCTTCCATCGCCGCCTCGCTCATGCGGTCGTCGGCGCGGGTGGCCCCGCGCTCGGTGATGCGGGCCGCCGCGACCTCCTCGATGACCTGCTCGAGCGTCTCGGCGTCGCTCCGGACGGCGCCCGTGCAGCTCATGTCGCCGATGGTGCGGAAGCGGACCTTCGCCTCGATGACCTCTTCGCCGGGCAGATGCTCGATGAAGGGCGCGGGCGAGTAGAGCAGCCCGTCGCGCGCGAAGACCTTGCGCGTCCGCGCGAAGTAGAGCTCGGGGATCTCGATCTCGTCCTGCTGGATGTACTGCCAGATGTCGAGCTCGGTCCAGTTGCTCAGGGGGAAGACCCGGAAGTGCTCTCCCTTGCGCAGGCGGCCGTTGTAGAGCGACCAGAGCTCGGGGCGCTGGTTCTTCGGGTCCCACTGCCCGAACTCGTCGCGGTGGCTGAAGATGCGCTCCTTGGCCCGCGCGCGCTCCTCGTCGCGGCGCGCGCCGCCGATCGCCACGTCGAACTGGTGCTCCTCGATCGCCTCGAGCAGCGGCACGATCTGCAGCCGGTTCCGGCTCGCGCGCGGCCCCGTCTCCTCGACCAGCTTGCCCTCGTCGATCGCCTTCTGGACGCTGGCCACGATCAGCCGCTCGCCGAGCTCCTCGACGGTGCGGTCGCGGAACTCGATGGCCTCCGGGAAGTTGTGCCCGGTGTCCACGTGCATGATGGGGAAGGGGAAGCGGGCCGGGCGGAACGCCTTCTTCGCGAGGTGGAGCAGCACGATGCTGTCCTTGCCGCCGGAGAACAGCAGCACGGGCCGCTCGCGCTCGGCGGCCAGCTCGCGGAAGATGTCGATGGCCTCGGCCTCGAGGGCCCTCAGATGACTCAGCTGATACGTCGCCATGGTCTCGCTTCGGGCTCTATAGCAGCCCGTTCCGGGGATGTCGCGGAGTTTACACCGCTATCCCGACCGGAAAAGTCGGGTAAGTCTCAGAAGAGGCTGTTCTGGGTGCGACCCTTCTTCAGCCCGAGGTGCGTGTACGCCCTGTCCGTGGCGAGCCGGCCCCGCGCCGTTCGCGCCAGGAACCCCTGCTGGAGGAGATAGGGCTCGATCACGTCCTCGAGCGTGTCCCGCGGCTCGCTCAGCGTCGCGGCGAGCGCCTCGATGCCGACCGGGCCGCCGCCGTAGGTCTCGATGATCACGCGGAGGAAGCGCCGGTTCATCTCGTCGAGCCCCGCCTCGTCCACCTCGAGCCGCTCGAGCGCCTCTCGCGCGGTCCGCGCGTCGAGGGTCCCGTCGGAGAGCACCTCGGCGAAGTCGCGCGCGCGCCGCAGCAGGCGGTTGGCGATCCGCGGGGTGCCCCGCGCGCGGCGCGCCATCTCCTCGCAGGCCTCGTCGGTGATGTCGACCTCGAGGATGGCCGCGCTCCGCCGCACGATGCGCGCGAGGCTGGCCGCGTCGTAGTAGTCGAGCCGCGCCTCGATGCCGAAGCGCGAGAGCATCGGCCCGGTCAGCAGCCCCGTGCGCGTGGTCGCGCCGACGAGCGTGAAGGGCGAGAGGTTCAGGGTCCATGCCGTCGCCATCGGGCCGTCGCCCTGCACCATGTCGATCCGGAAGTCCTCCATCGCGGTGTAGAGGTTCTCCTCGACCACGCTGCTGAGGCGGTGGATCTCGTCGATGAAGAGCACGTCGCCCGGCTCGAGCTTGGTCAGCAGCGCGGCCAGCTGCCCCTTGTGCTCGATGGCCGGCGCGTGCGCGACGGTGATCTGCTTCTGCATCTCCTCGGCGAGGATGAACGCGAGGGTGGTCTTGCCGAGCCCGGGCGGGCCGAAGAGCAGCACGTGGTCCAGCGCGCCGCCGCGCCTGCGCGCGGCCTGCACGTAGATGCTCAGGTTCTCGACGAGCGAGGGCTGCCCGACGAAGTCGGCGAGGTGCTTGGGTCGCAGACTCGCGTCGGCGTTGTCCTCGAGGTCCTGGCTCGGGTCCAGGATGCCCGGCTCGGGCTCGCTCCGCTGAATGGGCATCTCGGTCTCAGCTCAGCTGCGCCAGGGCGCGCTTCATCAGGGTCTCGAAGGGCTCGCCCTCCGCGTCGTCGGCCACCGCGGCGACCGCACGGTCCGCCTCGACGGGCTTGAAGCCCATCGTGACGAGCATCTGCGCCACCTGGGCGAGCGGGGCGTCGTCGTCGAGCGACGCCGCGGCGGGCTGGCCGTTGGACTTACCGTCCGACCGCGCCGCGCTCGCCGCGAGGCTGACGAAGCCGAGCTTGTCCTTGAGCTCGAGCAGCAGCCGCTCGACCGTGCGCTTGCCCACGCCGGGGATGCCCTTGAAGCGCGTCTTGTCCTGGCTCGCGATGGCCGACGCGAGCTGCCGGGCGTCCATGGCGCTCAGGATCGCCAGCGCGCTCTTGGGCCCGATGTTGGAGATGCCGAGCAGGGTGCGGAACGCCGTCCGGTCCTCGAAGCGGCCGAACCCGTAGAGCACGAGCGCGTCTTCTCGCACGTGCGTGTGCACGTGAAGCGTCACCGGCTCGGGCGGGCTGGGGAGCTTCCCCAGGGTCCCGAGCGGGATGAAGACCTCATAGCCGACGCCCCCGACGTCCACGATGGCGGAGCCGTCGGGGAGGCGTTCGGCGATCACTCCGCGGAGCCTTCCGATCACGCGCGGACGCTACCACACGCTGAACGTCGGAGCAGCGATCGCGATCGAGCGGATCAGGGCATCGACGTCGGCATCGCAGGAGACGGACAGAACATGCAGCACGCCAGGCACCTGGGATCGAAGCACATGCCAGTGCACGGACAGCATTCGCTCGCGGCGCCCCCGCACGCCGAGCAGGCGCGGTACGGCCGACAGACAGAGCCGTCGCACCAGGCGTTCGTGCGGTCGCACTCGCACATGCCGTCACCGTCGCAGTCCGCCAGCCCGTCGTCGCACTGGCAAGATCCGGAGAGGGGGTCGCAGCTCGCGCCAGGGGGACAAGCCCGAGACCCCGGAATGCAGAACCCGCCCGGCCCACAAGTCGAGGTCTCGCACGCGTTCGGCGCCACACACTGGGGCGGGGCCACGCAGGTCGCGCCGTCACACGTGCCGGGTGAGCACGCGTCCGGGCCCACGCAGCTCTCGCCATCTCGATTTGCGGACACGCAGTCCGGCGCGCCCGTTCCGTTGGTCCCGCACACCATTCTCACGCAGGATCGGAGGTTGGTCGGCCCGCAGTCGAGGCGCGGGTAGCGCTCACAGCGCCCTCCGTCGCAGAAGGCGGGCTCGCACGGATCGCCGCTCGCGCAGCGCGCGTCCTCGGCCGCCTCTTCGTAGAGGCAGCGACCGTCTTCGCAGCGCCCCCCGTGCTTGCACACCGGCGGCGCGTCGCAGTCGGAGTCCGTCGCGCAGCTCGGCGGCGGCCCGCAGCCGTCGTCGCGGCAGACCTCGCCCGCGCCGCAGAGCGCGTCGTCGGGGAGCGAGACGCACTCCCCGTCGATCCCGCACCGATCCACCGTGCAGGCGACGACGTCGTCGCACTCGTCGTCCATCGGCGCGAGCTGACAGCCGACCTCGACCTCGCACACGCCGACCGCGCAGCCCACGCTCGGGCAGCGCTCGGACCGCGGCGTGAACACGCAGCCCGCCGTGGCCTCGGCACACGCGTCGTCGGTGCAGTCCAACCCGTCGTCGCAGCGCGGCGCCTGCCCACTCACGCAGACGCCCGCGTCGCAGCGCTCCGCGCCGTTGCAGACCAGGCCGTCGTCGCAGACCGCGTCGGACTCGCACTCGGCGCGTCCCCCATCGCCGACGCCCGCGTCCATGCCCGCGCGCGCGTCGGCGGGCGGATCGAAGTCCAGTGACAGCCCGCAGCCACCGAG
Source organism: Sandaracinaceae bacterium (assembly GCA_004213565.1). GTDB lineage: Bacteria > Myxococcota_A > Polyangia > Polyangiales > Sandaracinaceae > JAVJQK01. The sequence goes on along the minus strand of SHBB01000004.1, from coordinate 13,362 downwards.
CGCGACGGCCGCGAGGAAGAGAAGAGATCGCCCCACGCCTCGATCGTGACGAGGCGGGCGCGTCACGACAAGCGTCAGACCGGCGCGCCGACGCGCTCGAGGCAATCGCGCGCGAGGTCGTGGTCGTCGGCTCGTCCGGGTGGAAGCCCGCTGGAACAGCTCGAAGCGCTGCGCCTCGTCCCGAGCTGCGTTGAACGGAAGTCAATACGTGGGCATGATGCGAGGGATGCCCGAAGCCCAAACGCGGACGCGCCTCCAGGTCGACGAGCGGCGCGCGCAGCTGCTCGCGTTGGGGCTCCGCCTCTTCTCGGAGCGCTCCTACGACGAGGTCTCCATCGACGACATCGCCCGCGAGGCCGGGGTGTCGAAGGGGCTGCTCTACCACTACTTCGGCGGCAAGCGCGCGTTCTACGTCGCGTGCGTGGAGAACGCGGCGGGGCTCCTGCTCGCGCGCATCGCGCCGGACCTGACGTTGCCCGAGAGCGAGCGCGCCCGCGCCGGGCTCGAGGCCTATCTGGACTTCGTGGAGGAGCACGAGGCGGCCTACATGGCCCTCATGCGGAGCGGCATCGGCAACGACCCGGAGGTCGCGGCCATCCTCGAGCGCACGCGGACCGTCATCGTGCGCCGCATGCTCGACGGGATGGGCCTCGATGAGAGCCGCGCCGTCTTTCGCACCGCCGCGCGCAGCTGGATCGGCCAGGTGGAGGCGGCCAGCGTGGACCGCCTCGACCACCGCGACCTGTCCCGCGAGAGCGTCGTGCGCCTGCTGATCGGCGCGCTCTGGGGCACGCTGATGATGGCCAAGACGCTCGACCCCGACGCCGACATCGTGCTCGGGCCCACGCCGAGCTGATCAGCCCCCGACGCAGACCATGCTCTGGCCGGCCACGCCGCGCGACGTGCGCGAGCGGCAGACGTAGCCCCCGCGTCCGCAGTCGAGGTCCTCGTCGCAGCGCAGGAGGCAGACCCCCGCGCGGCTCTCGATGCACGCGCTATCACCGCGACACTCTCCGTCGTCGTCGCAGTTCGTGGTGCAGGTGCCACCCGGGTAGTCACGCGCCGTCAGGCAGAACGAGCCCGCCGCGCAGTCGAGGTCGTCCACGCACGGCCCGCCGATCACCGCGCCGTCCGGACCCACGTGCGGGGCGCAGCCCGCGAAGCTCAGAAAAACCATCAGGAATAGCGAACGCATCACCCTCCAATATGGGCCGAAAGCGCCGATCTGGCCTCGAACTCGACTGGTGAGTTCGAAGACGGGCATATAGAGCTTTTCCGTTTCGATCTATCCTCACCTTCGAGGACCCCTTGGTGAGCATCCCGGTCACAGCCTCAGGACCGCTCGGTTACTCCGTGCTGGAGGCGCTGAGCACCTTGCTCGCGCCCGAGCTGCGCGACCGGGTCCTGGAGCGCGCGTTCCGGGTGTCGGGCCGCCGCGAGGTGCCGGAGACGGCGGTCGAAGCGAGGGTCTTCGTCGAGGGTGCGCTCGCGAGCGCGATCATCGAGGCGGTGGGACCCGAGACCGCGCGCTTCGTGCTCGAGGACCTCGAGCCGATCCTCTGTCTCGCCGAGAGTCAGCAGCCGTGCCGCGACGAGCACCAGCTGGCCACGGTTCGACCCGCGGCGGGCGCCGACCCTTACAGCGCGCCGACCGTGCGCCCCGAGCTGATGGAGACCCGTCGGCCGGACAGCCTCGATCGGGAGCACGTGACGACGGCCGCGCCGGGCCCCGCCGACGAGTCGGAGGCGAGCAGCGGGGTCATGCGACGACCCGACACCCTGCCCCAGCTGGTGATCGCGACCGCCGCGCCGGCCTACCACGAGCTCGCGAACGGGCTGCCCAGCGGCGTCCGCCTGCTCCGCGTGACCGACGCGTTCGAGCTCTTCACCGCGCTCGACACCCGCGTCGCGCCGGTCTGGATCCTCGTCGACGGGTATCGACCCACCGTCGATCTGACCACCCTGGCCACCTTTCTCCCCCGCGTGCCGGAGGCCTGCGAGGTCATGCTCTGGGGCTTCGACCACGACGTCGTGGGCAGCTTCGTGGCGAAGCGCGGCTGGCGCATGCTGCACGCGGAAGAGGAGTGGGAGGACCTCGCGGCCGAGCTCACCTCCGCCATGCTCTTCGGCTGAGCGCCGATCTCGCGAGCCCGGCGCACGCGCTGGCGGTTTCGCAGAGCGTGACTCTGCCGAATCGCTGGAGCGCGTTCAGCATCGCGCGGTCCTCGGCGAGGAGCCACACGCGGCCCCCGCTCCTTCGGCGCGCCTCAGCTCGGAGGAGAGGCGTGCCCCTTCGCTGGCACGAAGGTCATCGCGCGCTCGGCCATGGACGCGATGCTGAGCGACGGATTGACTCCGGGGTTGGCGCTCATCGCGGAGCCGTCGATCACGTAGAGCCCGTCGTAGCCGAAGACCCGGTGCTGGGTGTCGATGACGCCCTCCTCCGCGTTGGCGCCGATGCACGCGCCGCCGAGGATGTGCGCCGTCGTGGGGATCGCCCGGAGCAGCTCGGTGAGCATCGAGACCTGCACACCGCCCATCTTCGCTCGGAACCGATCCGCGAGATCGTTGGCCTCGTCCATGAAGGCGCGCGGCGCGCTCGTCGGATCGTCGAGCCGCGTGACGAGACGACGCGCGCGACCTTCGAGCGAAAGGGAGAGGGTGCTCTCGAGGGTGCGCATGTAGAGGAGCGTCACGCCGGCGGGCGAGAGGTCTCGTCGGGTATAGAACTTCGCCCACAGGAGCGGGTCCTTCACGTACCCCGCGATCGCGCCGCGCACCCGAGCGCCCAACGTCTTCCCCGGCGCGTGCGGCAGAGAGAGGATCCGAAACATGTCGGCGCCCTTGCCTGCCCGGACCGGCTCGAGGTGACTGTGCTCGTCGGTGTGGAAGATCGAGGTGATCGCGACGCCGCGGGTCATGTCGGCCGTCGTGTCCGGATTGACGACGCCGATCAGCGCCTCGTTGTTCGTGCGGACCTGGTCTCCGACGCGCGGGGACAGCTTCGGCAGCCCACGCGGGTCCTCGCGCATCTTCAAGAGCAACGGCACGCTCCCGAGCACGCCCCCCGCGAGGACGACGGAGCGCGCACCGAAAGACTCGCGTCGTCGATGCCTCCCGAACGCCTCCTTCGTCTCCACGACGTAGCCGCCGCCGTCGCGGGCGCGCAGCGCGGTCACCTCCGTCTCCGCGAGGACCTCCACGCCGAGCGCCTCGGCGAGGTGGAGGTAGTTCCGGTCGAGCGTGTTCTTCGCCCCGACCCGGCAGCCCGTCATGCAGGCGCCGCAGAAGGTGCAGCCCGTGCGCTCGGGCCCGGCGCCTCCGAAGAAAGGATCGGGCACGGTGCGGCCGGGCTCGCCGAAGAAGACGCCGACGCGCGTGCGGTGGAAGTCCTCCTCGCGGCCGACCTCGCGCGCGATCTCCCCGAGGATCCGATCGGGCTCTCCGAGGCGCGGGTTCTCGGCCGCGCCGAGCATCGTGAGGACGCGCTCGTAGTGTGGCGCGAGCTCGGCCTTCCAGTCGGCGAGCCCCTTCCAGCTCCCGGTCTCGAAGAACGCGTCCTTCGGCGTGGGCAGCGTGTTGGCGTAGCCGAGGGAGCCCCCACCCACGCCTACCCCGTGCAACACCGTCACGTGATCGAAGAAGCTCAGCGAGAGGATCCCGCGCATGCCCGCCTTCGGGTTCCACATGTAGTTGCGGAGGTCCCAGTTCGTCTTGGGGAAGTCCTTCATCCCGAAGCGGCGACCGCGCTCGAGGACGAGGACCGAGTACCCCTTCTCCGCGAGCCGCAGCGCCGACACGCTCCCCCCGAAGCCCGAGCCGATGATGATGAAGTCGAAGTCGCCGCGCATGCTCCCTCCCTCGAGCGCCGAGCATACCCGAGGGTCAGCGCTCGCGTTTCGAGCGGCCCGGCTGGCCAGGTGCGACTTCGCTGAGGGCTTCAGGTGTTCTCGTGAGGACGGCTCAGCCCGCGCGCTGCATCGGGTCCTCGGGGGGCCCGCCCGCGAGCAGGGCCTGGGTGACGAGCGGGCGCGCGATGGCGAGCGCGTTCACGTCGGGCGCGATCGATCGCGTCACCCCGGCCAGCAGCGCGAAGGTGCGGCCGTAGAGCACGAGCTCCTGCGGGATGGCGACGCCCTCCATGCGATCGATGGTCTCGAGGACCCGCATGCGCAGGGCCGCGAAGTCGAGCTGTCCGCCGCCCATCGGATCGGCGCTACGGAGGTGCTCCATCAGCTCGCTCACGATCGGGCGCATGCGGTCCTTCTCGGACTCGGGGAACAGCCCGATGTCGACGAGCGAGCCGAGGAACATGTCCACGTTGCCCATCGCGAACGCCATCACCCCGTTCACGAGCTTCTGATGGAACGCGCGATCGAGGATCTTCACCTGGCCGAAGTCGACAACCCCGAGGATGGGCTCGCCGTCCTCGTCGAGGCGCGCGAGCAGGTTGCCCGGGTGCGGATCGCTCTGGAAGACGCCGTCGACGTACATCATCTGGATCCACGTCCAGAGGAGTCGCTCGAGCAGCTTGGCCCGGTCGAGCCGGGGATCGTCGAGCAGCTTGGGGCTCGTGATCTTCACCCCGTCGATCCACGTGGTGCAGATGACGTCGCGGGTGCTCAGCGCGTGCACGACGGCCGGGACCTCCACCCCGTCGCGGTCCACGAAGTGGTCGTGCACGATCTGGGTGAAGCGGGCCTCCTGCTCGTAGTCCAGCTCGGTCGTCAGGGCACGCTTGATCTCGTCGTAGATCGGGCTGAGCCGGATCTTCGGGAGGAACACGTTGAAGAGCCGCACCGCCCAGCTCATCAGGAACATGTCGACCGCGAGCTTCCGCTCGATGTCGGCGTACCGGATCTTCAGCGCGATGCGCGTCCCGTCCGCGGTCACGCCCCGGTGCACCTGCCCGAAGCTCGCGGCGGCGATGGCCTCGTGGTCCAGCTCGCGGAAGAGCTCCTCGAGGGGCGCGTCGTACCCCGCGCGCAGGTGCTCCTCGAGGTCTCGCCACGGCGTCGGAGACACCTCGTCCTGGAGCCCCGACAGCTCCTCGATCCACGCGCGCGGCATCAGGTCCACCCGCGTCGAGAGGATCTGCCCGACCTTGATCAGCCCGCCGCGCATGCCGACCGCGAGCCGATAGAAGCGGGCCGCGTACTTCCGGTGCTTTCGCTCCCAGACCGCGTCGGGGATGGTCGCTCCGAAGCGCCGCCAGCGGACCCAGGGCACGACGTACGCCACCCACATCGGGAAGAGCACGAGCCCGATCCAGACCGAACGCACCAGCGTGTGCCACAGCCAGCTCACCGCGACGTTCTACTCGCTTCCGCGGGCGAACGCCTCGATCGACGACTTGGGCGTGCGCAGATCGAGCGCGCGCACGACGGCGCGGAAGCGCGCGCTGGTCTGCCCGGAGGCCTCGGCCGCGCCGAGCATCGCCGAGGCGAGCGCCGCGTAGGCCTTGCCGAGGTCCACGAGGTGCACCGAGTCGGACTCCGCGATCCGCTGCATGCGCGCGAGCGCCTCTCGCAGCGCGTCCCAGGCGGGGCCCTCGGGCTTGGTCTCCATGCGCGCCATCAGAACCCCACCACGCGCTCGATGACCTTCTCGTAGCCCTGGAACGGCAGGAGGCGTCGCGCCCACAGGCGCGCCTGCACCCCCGGGCCGAGGGGATAGCGGAGGCGCGGTGAAGGATCCTGGAGCAGCTCGACCACGAGATCCGCGACCTCCTGCGGGTCGCCCATGCGGGCCTCCATCTTCTCCACGAGCTTCTCCATGCGCGCCTGCATGCGCGCGTACGGCCCGCCCGCCTCGTGGCTCTCGCGCGCGGTTCGGCGGTTGCGTCCGAAGATGTCGGTCTTGTACGGCCCGGGCTCCACGAGCACCACGCGCACGCCGAACGGGCGCAGCTCGTGGCGCAGCGCCTCGGTCATGCCCTCGAGCGCGAACTTGCTCCCCGCGTACGCGCCGAGCCCCGGCATCGCCTGGCGGCCGGCCATCGACGAGACGTTGATGACGATCCCCGCGCGCTGCTCGCGCATGGTCGGGAGGCAGCGCTTGGTGAGCGCCCAGGGGCTGAAGACGTTCACGTCGAAGAGGCGCCGCAGCTCGTCCTCCTCGATCTGCTCCTGGAAGCCACCGAGCGCGATGCCCGCGTTGTTGATCAGCGCGTCGAGCCGCCCGTGCTCGCCGAGGATGCGGTCGACCACCTCCTCGTGCTGCAGGCGGTCGAGCACGTCGAGCTGAACGGGGCGCACGTCGAGCCCCTTCGTGGCGCGGTCGAGGTCCTCGCGCGTCTCGAGATCGCGGAGCCCGGCGTAGACGGTGTGGCCGGCGCGCGCGGCCGCGACGGCGATGAGGAGGCCGAAGCCGGAGCGACACCCGGTGCAGAGGACGATCATGCGGGGAGCGTCACACGAGGCGCGCGATCTCGTCGAGCAGCGCGCGCCCGATCGCGGTCGGCGCCGCGTTCTCCAGCAGCACCGCCGCGCCCTCCCGGTTCCCCTCGCGCACCCGCTCCACGCGCCGGGCGAACTCGGGCGTCTTCGAGAGCGGGTGCCCGGCCTCGGCCATCCGGCGGTGGAGCTCCGCCACGGGGAGGAAGGCGTGCACCGCGAGGAGGACGCCGTGGAGCGGGCGCGGATCGGGCCGAACCGGCGAGGAGAAGAGCGGCGAGAAGGCGTTCTCGAGCAGCGGGTCCAGCTCGAACACCGCGTTGAGCACATTGTGCTGGGTCTCGTGGATCAGCGCCTCGGCCATCGTCAGCGGGCTCGGGTGCAGCGTGAGGTAGAGCGTGCCGAGCGCCTCGCGATAGCTCGCGCTCAGGTGCTGCTCGGCGTCGTAGCCCACCGGGACGATCTGGTGCACGAGCAGCGCGATGGTCTCGCGGAGCGCGGGCGTGTGCTCGGCGATCAGGCCCAGAGCCTCCCGCAGGGCGTCCGCCCACGCCTCCGCGTCGCGGCCTCCGAGATCGATCGCGTTCCCGAGCTTGTCGGGGTGCGCCTCGAGCATGGACAGCGGGTTGTCGTCGACCTCGGCCAACACGATCCCGCCCTCGATCTCCGTGAAGGGGCTCGGGTGGTCCAGGATCGCGCGGCCTCGCCATTCCCCCCGCGCGAGGGTCGCGTCGCCCCCCGGCAGCGCCCGCCTCGCGCCCAGACACACGATCTCGGACGGTAGCCCCTCGAAGCGCAGCGCGGGGAGCTCGGCGCCGGCCGCGGCCAGCTCCACCGCGAGGGTCGCGGCGAGCTGCCTCGCGATCGCGTCGTCGGCGCGTTCGCGGAGCACCCGCAGCGCCGCGCCCACGTTCGGTCGGCGGAGCACCCCGAAGACGCGCCCCGGCTCGCGCGCCAGCTCGGCCTTCGTCGCGCGCAGCACGTGGGTGAGCGTGGCCCTCGCGTCGGGCGACAGGGACGCGAGCGGGAGGCGCCCGAGATCCTGCGCCAGCCGCTTCAGCGCGGCCGAGAGCGCGGCCCGGAGCGTCGGGACGCCCGCGCGGGGGAGGGTCAGGTCGGTGGGCGGCGGGATCACGCGTCCGGAGGATGGCACGCGCCCTTCGCTTCTGGCAGCGCGGCATCCGTGGTAAGGCGAGCCCGTGCATCGGACCCTGACACGCCTCGCGCTCCTCGCCCTGATCTCGTTCGGCTGCGGCGGGCCCTCGGTGAGCTGCCCCGAGCCCGGGCTCCCGGACCCCGATCCGAGCTACACCGACTCGATCGCCTCGCTGGTCGTCGTCCCGGCGCGGGCCGAGCTGCGTGAGGCCTCGGCGGCGGAGAAGGCGAGCTTCGCGGACCTCGTGGCCACCTACCAGGCGGCTTGTGACGCGAGCCCGCCCACGAGCGAGTGCGCGATGACGCCGCTCCGCGCCGCGCTGGTCGCGCTCCCCGCGCCCGATCACCCGGCCCTCTTCACCGACATCGACGGATCGCTCGACGCGGCGCTCACCCGCGCGCACGACGACTTCGCGCCGGCCGACCGGGACTGCGACGGACAGCCGGAGGAGACCTGCGACGCGCGCGGCGTCACCCGCGCTTTCGCCCGCGCGTCCTGCGAGCTGAGCGAGGGAGGACACTGATGACCAACGGATTCGTGCTCGGCGGCGGCGGCTCTCTCGGCGCCTTCAGCGTGGGCGTCCTGCGCTGGCTCGTGGTCGACAAGGGCATCCGCCCCGACGTGGTCACGGGGACCTCGACCGGCGCGCTCGCCGCCGTGCTCGCGGCCACCGGTGAGGCGGGGCTCCTGAGCGACCTCTACACGAACGTGCAGACGCGCGACGTGCTCCACCGATCGCTCGTGGGCGACGCGGGCCTGATCCTCCACGGCTACGTCAACAGCGTCGAGCCGCTGCGCGAGCTCATCGACACCTACTTCACCCCGCGGCGCCTGCAGAAGATCCGCGACCGCGGCGTCCAGCTGCGCATCGCGTCGACCAACATGCAGACGGGCGCGGTGGAGTACGGCACGCAGGCCGACTCGCTCGAGCGCCTCAAGACCTTCGTCCTCGCCTCGGCGTGCCAGCCCGCGCTCATGCCGACCATCCAGATCGGCGCGCACGACTACCTCGACGGCGGCATCATGCAGATGCTCCCCGTGCAGGCCGCGCTCGACGCGGGGGCCACCAAGATCTACGCGTGCGCCGCCTTCGCCGCGCCGGGCGCCCGGCCCCCCATCACGCGCCGCTTCCCGAACGAGCCGGGCACCGACGTGCTCAACTACACCCTCCGCCGCGCCATCCTCCTGATGGCCACCCAGCAGGTCGACGACACCCTCGCCCTCATGCAGGAGCGCGGCGTCGACCTGACCGCCTTCCGCCCCGCGTCCTCGCTCGCGCCCGACCCGCTCGAGTTCGATCCCGCCCAGATGGCCGCGATGGTCGACCAGGGCTACCTCCGCGCGAAGTCGATCCTGCCCTGAAGCGAGCCTGACTGGCACTTCTGAGGGGGGGTGTACCTCTCCGCCGTGGAACGGTGGCTTCGGCTCGCGGCCGTGCTCGGGTGCGGTCTGATCGCGACGACGTCGTCGGCGTGGGTGGACGAGCTGACGCTCGTGGCGGCGGTGGCGCACGTGCGGGAGGCGTCGAGCGCGGATCAGCGCGCGCTGTGTCGGCACGACTGCGGCGCGGTGCGCGACCCCGATCTGCGCGCCTTCTGCCGTGGACGTTGTGAGCGGGTTCGCGACCCGGACACGCGCGCGATGTGCGGAGGGGACTGCGGCGCGGTGCAGCACGGCGACCTGCGCGCGCTCTGCCTCGGGCAATGTCAGCTCGCCCACGATCCGGACTTCGTGGCGCTCTGTGAGGGGCGCTGCGACTCTGTCCGCGATCCGAGCCTCCAGGCGTTCTGCCGCCACGACTGCGGCGCGCTCGGTCAGTCGCGGCCGCCGAGCAGCCAGGCGAGCCAGGCGATGCCCAGCCAGTGACCCAGGTTTCGGCCCACACCGCTTCGGCCGACACCGCTCCCGGCGCCCGCGACCTGTTGGCTCGCCTTGAGGTGGCCGAAGCCCTGCGCGCCCACCGCGTTGCGGAGGCGCTGGGTCGTCCCCTCGTCGACGCCGGAGGTGACGAGGCGCGGACGACCGCCCTGCTTGACGGCTTTGACGGTCGCTCGCTGCAGCTTGGCGCGGCGCGCGATCTCCGCGATCTCTCGCATCACCGACGGGGGAACGTGGCCGCGCACGACCAGGCTTCGGCCGTTGCGTATCGACACGCAGAAGATCTCGTTGGCGCGCGAGAGCGCGACCAGCACGAGCGCGGCGACCAGGCCGCCGACGAGGATCCAGATCACCGGCATCGCCACGAGCATACGTCGCGCGCGGGGCGCGTGTTCCCCGCTATTCGGTCAGGCGAGCCCGCGCCGCGCGGAGGACGCGGAAAGTGTAGCGGGGGTTGTGCAGGCCGCGCGATCCGTCGGCGCGCAAGAGCGAGAGGTCCCACGCGACGTCTCGGAGCCAGCCCGGGAGCGCGTCGACCGTGACCGCCGTCTCGCCGACGAAGTCGCCATCATCGTCGCAGTCGCCGAGCAGCGCGCCCTCGGCGTCCACGAGGTGCAGCCGCGCATCTCGCTCGGAGATACCCACGGCGACGCGTCCGCAGAGATCGCGAATGGTCTCCGCAGATACTCGCGAGCTGAATTGACGCTCCAGCCGGGCGATCGCCGCGTCGTGCTCCTCGAGGACGGTGCCCTCCTCGCCGTCGCCGTTCCAGTCACGCGCGCCGATTCGCTCGGGCGCCTCGTCTCCGTGACAGGGAGCGCACGCCGCCATGGAGATGGACGCCGAACCCGGCGCGCGGACCGCGAACGAGTGTCCACCCGTCCGACCGTAGGAGGCATCGGCCGCGTCGGGGCGAGTCATGTGACAACGCGCGCAGCTGTCCGCGATGTGTCGGTGCGCGCCGTCATCGAGTGGAGCTATGCCGCGCGCTCCGCGACCGACCAGAAAATCGCTCTGCGGCGCGTGAGGAGCCCTGTCGGAGGCCTCGGCGTTCGCCACGCCGCTCCGATGGCAGCTCGCGCAGACCGCGCCGCTCCCCAGGTGACGTGTCGGAATGTCTGCAATCAGAACTGTCGTATCGTAGAGAGGGAGGGGATGTGCGTCGAGGCCGTGTTGCTGGAACCCTCGCTGCGTTTCGGGAGCGGTGTGATCGAGGCCGTGACACGTGTCGCAACGCAAGGTCTCCGAGGTCCGAGAGGCCCTCGGCTCGGAGCTGCTGACTCCGGGCACATGGCATCCAGCGCACTCGGCGCGCTGCGCCGGATCGCGATCGTCGCGCTCGACCATAGTTCGACTCATCGGCGCGCCGAGCCACTCCTCCAGCAGGAGAGAAGGTGTCACCGCGTGACAACTCGAACAGCGATCGTCTACGACGAGGCTCGGGTCTGTGGGTGATCCGAGAGGCGTCGACGCGTCGGCCGCATATGCCGCTCGGGCTTGGGGAAGGTAGGTTGACGGGTCCGCGAAGGGCTCGATCGATGAGGCGGTGAAGCGCTCGTATTCGACGCGAGGATCGGTCCGTCCACGGCCGCCGTCCGCGCGCGCGGAGCTCGCGGTCACGCGGACCCGGCGCGCGGCCACGCGAGTCACGCCGCGTCGCGCCCCCGGGCTCCTCGTGGGCCGGAGCGCGGCGCGCGCCTCGAAGCGGTAGTCCGCCCGCGTGTCGTCGCTGCCGTCTCGAAGCGATCGCCGCGCGTGCGTCCGGACGTGGAGCCGCCCGTCTTCGGCTCGCATGCGATCCCCGAGCCTGGGCCCACCGATCTGCGTCCAGGTGATCGCGCCCGCGTCACATCGCGCGCGTGCCTCGAGCGTGATCGACTCGTCGAACCCGACGTGCGAGGGCGCGTCGACCTCGAGCGCGTCGAACACGACGAGGCGCAGCGGCGCCATCCCCGGTCGCACGTCGACCCGCTCGGTTCGGGGGCATCGACCGGGGGCCTCCGCGGTGAGGGTGGCTTCACCCTCGTCGAGCTCGAGGACGAAGACGCCCTCCTCATCTGTCTCCGCGTGGCGTCCGTCATCGGTGGACACGGTCGCGTGCGCGACTGGCGCACCCGTCCGTCCGTCACGCACGGTGCCCTCCACCTCGACGCGGTGTGCGTCCCCGCAGCCACCGAGCGCGAGGGCGATCCACGCGACCGCCGCGCCGTCCTTCAGGGACGACGCCGAGAAGAGGGGCGCGATGTGCTCGTCCACCCAGCGACAGACCGGGGACATGAGCATGGCCCATCCCGACGTCTCTCGCGTCTCCCCGTGCGTCGGGGTTGGGTTCGCGGGGGAAGCCCCGATCCGCGCGCGGACCATCGGGCGGAGACTATCACCTCTCGTCCTCGCGTCCATAAGAGTGATCGCCCTCCGGAAGAACGACTCACACGCGATTCATCCGTCGAATCGAGCTTCGCTCGACGACACCTCGGGGGGCGCCGCCGCGGGCCATGTGTACCACCGGTAGCGGAGTTGACGTGTCCCAGCGGCGTCGCGGGGGTGCGCAATCAGAGTTGTGGGCGTCGACGCGACGATGCGTCTCCGGCCTCGTGGGGCTTCCGCGCTATCATCCCGGCAGATGCGCGCTCTCGTCGTGATCTCGATCGTGTGGCTCACCGCGTCCGGGGCGCGCGCGTTCGAGCGCTCGACCGTGATCGGCGAGCCGGAGCGCCCGCTCTTCTGGGATGCGCGCGTCGTGCACCTGCGGACCGCGTATGACAGCTGCGACGATCTCGGTCCCGAGGCGGTCGGCGGCGCCGTCGCGCGCTCGGTCGCGACCTGGAACCGCGCCGGCGACGTCTGCAGCGACTTCCGCATGGTCGACGACGGATACCCCACCGGGTTCGCGACGAACCTGATCGGCGCCGAGGGCTACGACGGAGAGAACCGCATCATCTGGCGGGAGCGCTCCTGGCCCGACGACATCTCGCCCGCCACGCTCGCGCTGACGACGCTGGTCTTCCGCCGCTCGACCGGGCAGATCCTCGACGCCGACATCGACCTGAATGGCGTCAGCCACACCTGGACGGTCGACGACGCGGGGGCGCTGACGGACGCGGAGAACACGCTCACGCACGAGCTCGGCCACCTACTGGGGCTGGGTCACGTCTCCGACCCGGAGGCGACGATGTACGGGCAGAGCGATCCCGGTGATCTGGAGAAGCGATCGCTGAGCGAGGACGACGCGGCCGGTCTCTGCTTCACGTACCCGGCGGGCCTCGCGAGCCCGGGCGCGCCCTACGTGCGCTCGCCGCCGCTCACGGGCTGCGCCGCGACGATGCGGGGACGCCCTTCGGCTCCCGCGACGGCGGGCTGGCTCGCGCTCACGCTGTGGTGGCTGCGACGAAGGCGCGCAGGTCCTCGAGCAGCGCGCCCGGTCTGAACGGCTTGCGCATCCACGTCAGGCGCGGGTCGTCCGGCAGCTCCCAGCCCAGCTCTTCGTGGCTCGCGGCCGAGAGGATGACCACGGGGGTGCGTTCCCCGCGAGCGCGCACGCCGCGGTAGAACGTCAGCCCGTCGACGTCGGGCATCATCGCGTCGACGATCACGAGGTCCGGGGGGCGCTCGGAGACGGAGCGCATCGCCTCGGCCGGATCGGCGAAGACGTGCGCGTCGCAGCCCGCGTGCTTCAGCGCGATCTGGAGCAGGCGTCGCGTCGAGGCCTCGTCGTCCAGCGCCACCACGCGCCACGCCAGGGTCTGCGAGCCCGCGTCGCGGCTCGTCACGGCCGACGTCTGGGGCGGCGGTGGGATCGTGGCGCGCGCGACGTCCGCGGCCTTCGCGAGGCGGCGCGCGCCCTCCGCGATGGCGAAGTCCGCCGCCCCCGATCCGACCGCGCCCTCCAGCCGCCCGGCGCGCTCGCCGAGCCCTCCGTGGCCCGCGCTCCCC
>SHBB01000399.1 GCA_004213565.1 Sandaracinaceae bacterium | reverse complement strand
GGAGTACTGGCCGAGCTTCGAGGCGATCGCGTTGACGCACCTCCTCTGGCTCGAGGAGCACGCCGAGGCGCGCGCCGCCCTCGAGGACCTGGACGACCCGGAGGAAGGCGAGGAGGCGACGTGACCCAGATCACCGTCACCGTCTATCAGCGCAAGCGGCAGGCCCAGCTCGAGTGGGCCACCGTCGGGCTCGGCGCGCGCACGCTCCGACGCGTCGGCAAGAGCCCGACCAAGATCCAGCGTGGCCTCGCGGACGAGCTGCGCAAGTCCATCCGGAACATGAGCCCCATGGAGGTCGCGGCGCTGGAGCTGGTGCGGGGTCGTCGCCTGCGGCGCGTGCACCTCGAGCTGACGGTCGCGGACCGCAAGCGCGTCTCGGGGCGCTTCCCGCTCGTCCTCGAGCCGCGCTGGCGCCGTCCCGGGGAGCGCGTGGTCATCGCCTACCACCCGCTGCTCGGCGATCAGTTCTTCCTCGTCGACGAGGACGCCGACCTCGCCGAGCAGGCGAAGCGCTTCTTCGCGCACGTGTGGCGGGAGCTCGACGAGGTCTTCGTGACCGAGCAGCTCGTCACCGACGGCAAGGATCTGTTGCGCGCCTTCAGCTTCTCCGAGCGCGCGCCGCAGCTCATCGACGAGATCGTGCCCGAGGCGGATCCGTTCGCGGACCTCGAGGTCGATCCGGACCGCGGCAAGCGCAAGAAGAAGCGCAAGAAGAAGAAACACGGCCGAAAGCAGCTCCGCGCGATCGGCGAGAACGTCACGGCGCGCGTGGCGGACGGCGTCGCGCCGCTCGGGCGGCCCCGCGAGCCCTGGCGCAGCCAGCTCGCGCAGCTCTTGAACGGCCCGCGCAAGCAGCCCGTCGTGCTGCTCGGCCCGCCCGGGGTGGGCAAGAGCACGCTGCTCCATCGCTGGGTGAGCGACCTGCTCGAGGCCGACGACTACGCCGCGCACCGGAACCTCGATCGGGCGCACGAGGTCTGGCGCCTCTCGGCCACGCGGGTGCTCGCCGGAATGAGCTACGTCGGGGACTGGGAGAAGCGCTGCGTCGAGCTGACCCACGAGGCCGCCGACCCGCGCGTGGTGCTCTGGGTGGACGACCTGCACACCTTCGGCACGGCCGGCCGGAGCCGCCAGAGCGAGCGCAGCCTGGCCGACTTCTTCCGCGGTCCCGTCGCGCGCGGAGAGGTGACGATGATCGGCGAGGCGACCCCGGCACAATGGCACCGGCTGCAGGAGCACGCGCCCGCCTTCGCCGACCGCTTCACCACCCTGCGCGTCACGCCCACCGACGCGGCCGAGACGCTACAGCTGCTGCTGCACGAGGCGCGGGAGCTCGAGCCGGCGCGCGAGGTGGCCTTCCGACCGGAGGTGTATCGCGCGGTCATGCAGCTGGGAGAGACGCTCCATCCCGGCACCGCGCGTCCGGGCGTGGCGGTCGACCTGCTGCGGCGCCTGGCCGCGGACGCCGCGTTCTCGGCGGACGGATGGACCGAGCTCGACGCGGACGCGGTCGTGGGATTCCTCGCCCGTCGCACCGGCCTTCCCGAGGTGCTGCTGCGGCCCGACGCGTCGCTGGATCCGGCCGCGCTCGAGGACGCGTTCCGCCAGCACGTGCTCGGTCAGGACGAGGCGGTGCGCGCGGCCGTCGATCTCGTGGCGCGGATCCGCGCGGGCCTGACCGATCCCGAGCGGCCGTTCGCGACCTACCTCTTCACGGGGCCCACGGGGACCGGCAAGACGCAGATGGCCAAGGCGCTCGCCGGCTTCCTGTACGGGGACGAGTCGCGCCTGGTGCGGGTCGACATGGGCGAGATGACCGGGCCCGAGTCCGTCGCGCGCCTGATCGGGGATCGCTACGACCCGCGCGGGCTCCTGACCGACGCGGTGCGCCAGCAGCCGTTCTCGGTGGTCCTGCTCGACGAGGTCGAGAAGGCGCACCCCGCGGTGCTGCAGCTCCTCTTGCAACTGCTCGACGAGGGGCGGCTGACCGACGCGGGCGGCGCGGTGACGGACTTCCGGCGCGCGGTGATCGTGATGACGTCGAACCTCGGCGCCAGGCCCCGCGCGTCGGTCGGGTTCGGGGAGCGCGCCGACGCGGTGCTCCGAGAGGTCGACCGCGCGGTCCGGGACTTCTTCCCGCCCGAGCTCTTCAACCGCATCGACCGGGTGGTGCCCTTCGCGCCGCTCACGCCGGAGATCGCCGAGCTCGTGTGCGAGAAGGAGCTCGCGCAGCTCCTGGCGCGCCGCGGGCTCACCGACCGGCGCGTGTTCGTCTTTCCGCACCCCGACGCGGTGAAGCGCATGGCGGCCGACGCCTTCGACGCGCGGGATGGAGCGCGGAGCGTCAAGCGCCACCTCGAGGCGACGGTGGGCGCGCTGCTCTCGGACGAGCTCGCCCGGGGGAGCCGCGCCGAGATGCGCATGGCGCGGGTCTACGCCGCGGACGACGGCTATCGGCTGCACGTCGACGAGCTGATCGAGGCGGAGCCCGAAGAGGCGCGGTACGAGCTCGAGGGGCTCCTCCACGAGCCCGCGTCGGTGCTGAACCGGCTCCTGCCCCGCATGCTCGCGCGCGTGCGTGATCTGTCCGAGAGCGCCGAGGTCGAGGCGCTCGCCGAGCGGGTCGGCGCGCTCGTGGCGGAGCTCGGTGGGGGCGACCCCGAGGTGGCCCGGACGCTCTACGCGCTCGATCGGTTCCGCGCGGAGCTGAGGGCGCTGCGCGACGACCTCGAGCTGCGCACGAGCGCGAACCGAGACGTGGAGCGAGAGCTGTCGGTCGACGCGGTCCGTGAGCGTCGCGAGCCGTGGGGGTGGCGCGGCGGCCCGTCGAAGATGAAGCGCCTCGACCGCCGCCACGTGCGGCCGCCCTCCGCCGCCCTGTCTCGCGAGGAGCTCCTGCGCCGCGCGGGGGAGATCGCGCTCCTCGAGCGCGCGGTACATCGGCTCGGCGACGCGCGCGAGCACCGCGTGCTGCTCGAGCTACTCCGGGTCGGCCAGGGGCGGCGCCCTCCGCGCTACGACCGCGCCCCGGACGGGCTCTTCGAGTGGCTCGCCGAGCTCTACACCGGCTTGCGCGGCGACGTGCTCGCGGCGTCGGCGCGGCGACCGGACGGATCGATCCTCACCCTCGAAGAGCCGCTGGAGCTCGGCGCGCTCCTCGCGGCGCACCCGAACCACCTCGTGCTCGAGCTCCACGGGGTCGCGATGCGGACCTTCCTCGAGGGCGAGCAGGGCTGCCACGTCTGGTCCTCGCTGCTCTCGGGCGCCGAGATCGTGCGTGTGCGCCTGGCCGACGCGGAGTCCTGTGAGGATGTGTTGCACGAGCACGATCGCTCGGCGCGCGCGTTCGAGCGAGCCCTGCAGGAACGCCGGGGGGAGGGGCTGCCCGAGGACCCCGCGCGCCTGCTCCCCGCCGTCCGCCGCCTGCGCTTCGACCCGCCCACGCGGCCGGGCGAGTCCTCGCTCCTCGAGGTCGAGGACTACGTGACGGGGCAGGTGATGGTCGAGAGCGTCCGCCGCATCCCCGACGCGCTCCGCGCCCTGACCTGGCTCCGCGCGAGCCGCGCGCGGGGGGCGTCGTGAGCGATCGGACGAAGAGCCTGCGGGTGCACCTGGTCGAGCTCGACGACGGCCGGGTCCTCGCGACGCTGATCCGGACGCGCGAGTCGTTCTTCGACGCCTTCCCACCGAGCGCGTACGGCGAGACGACGGAGGACGTGCTCGGTCAGCTCGACGTGGCGCTGCGCGGTCTGCTCGCGACCCGGGAAGACGAGCTGGCGCGCTACCTCTGGAAGGAGTCGTTCCACGTGCGCGCGGTGCCGCTCTCGATCCACCCCGCGACGGTGATCGAGAAGCAGCCCGTGGTCGGCAAGCGCGAGGTGCCGCTGCGGCTCTCCTACGTCTGGTGCGAGATGAAGAGCGGCGCGTTCCGCGTGATGCTCCCGCGCTTCCGCTGGTGGATGATGCTCGAGGACCTCGAGAGCGCGCGAAAGGTGCTGGAGCAGGCCGTGAGCGGCGCGCTGCTCGGCGAAGACCCGGCGTGGTTGTTCGAGTTCCGACGTCAGGGGGACGAGCGCGTCATCGAGTGGACGCCGGACTGGCTGAAGAAGCAGGCGTCTCGCCCCGAGTCGCCGCTGCTCTCGTTCGCGCGGCCGAAGGTGCCGACGATGGAGGCGGTGGCCGACGACTGGGTCGCGCGCGCGGCGAAGAAGAAGCTCGCGCCAGTCATCGGGGACGACCCCGGCTTCGAGTCCGAGGCCCGCGTCCTCGCGCAGCCTCTGCGCCCGTCGCTCCTGCTCGTCGGGGAGCGCGGCGTCGGCAAGACCACGTTCGTGCGCCGGCTCGCCCGCTGGCTCCTCCGACAGCAGCGCGCGGGCCGCGACGTGCCGCGTCGCCTGTGGGCCACCAGCGCCGACCGCGTCCTCGCGGGCATGATCTACCTCGGCATGTGGCAGGAGCGCGTGCTCGAGATGGTGCGCGAGCTCGAGGGGGAGGACGAGCTGCTCTATCTCGGCGCCCTGCCGCCCATCCTCCGCCCGCAGGGAGACGGCAGCGCCATCGCCGATCTGCTCGCGCCCGCGGTGCTGAACGGCGGCCTGCCCGTGATCGCCGAGTGCACCGAGGCGGAGCTCGTGCAAGCCCGTCGCCGCGCCGGCCGCTTCGTCGACGCCTTCCGCGTCGTCCGGCTGGCCGAGCCGCCGCGCGGCCAGGTGGTCTCGCTCATGCGCACCTGGTCGGCCCGCCGCGAGCTCGACGTCCACCCGGCCGCGCTCGACCGGCTCGTGCGGCACCTCGACGCGTTCTCACGGCACCAGCGCTTCCCGGGCAAGGCCTTCGCGATGCTGGACTGGCTGGCCCAGCAGCGACCGGGGCGGATCGATCCGAGCGACGCGTCGCGCTGGTTCGCGAAGCAGGCGGGGCTGCCGTTCGAGCTCATCGCGGACGAGGCGTCGGCCACGGTGGACGAGATGGCGGCCCGGCTCCGCGAAGGCGTGATCGGCCAGGACGCCGCGTGTCAGAGCGCGGGTCGCGTGCTCGCGCGCTTCAAGGCGGGTCTGAGCGATCCCGAGCGGCCGCTCGGCAACCTGCTCTTCGTCGGACCGACCGGCGTCGGCAAGACCGAGCTCGCCAAGCAGCTCGCGCGCGTGCTCTTCGGGGACGCGCGCCGCATGGTCCGCGTCGACCTCAGCGAGTACATGGTGCCCGGCGCGGTGGAGCGCCTGCGTCAGGTCGGCCACGGCGTCACGAGCCTCGCCGAGCAGGTGCACCGCCAGCCGCTCTCGCTCGTGCTCTTCGACGAGCTCGAGAAGGCGCACCCCGAGGTCTTCGACCTCCTCCTCGGCGTGCTCGGCGAGGGCCGCCTCACCGACGCCATGGGCCGCCTCGTCGACTTCCGCATGACGGTCATCGTGCTGACGAGCAACGTCGGCGCGGCCGAGCGCCCCCCGGTCGGCTTCGACGCGAAGCCCTCCGACGACTTCGCGCGCGCCATCCGCGACCGCTTCCGCCCCGAGCTCGTGAACCGCCTCGACCACGTCGTGAGCTTCCGGCACCTGGATCTCGCCGACGTCCGCCGCATCTGCGACCTCGAGCTCTCGAAGGCCCTGCGCCGCGCCGGCCTCCACCGCCGCAACCTCCAGCTCCTCGTGCACCCGGAGGCCCGCGACCGCCTCGCCGAGCTCGGCTTCCACCCCCGCTACGGCGCCCGCCCGCTTCGACGCGTCATCGAGGAGCGCGTCTTCACCCCCCTCGCGGCCCGCATCGCGTCCGACCCCGGCTTCCGCGACCGCCGCGTCGAGGTCGTCGCCGGCCTTTCCTCTGCGGATCACATCGGTGTATGAGCCCACCGTGAACGGCACCGTCACTTCCGGGATCACGCTGGACCTCGTCGTCGAGGTGCAAGGACGCTTCCAGCGCGCCTGCATCGACGCGACGAGCGTGGGAGTGTCGCGATGATGGGTGCGGAGCCCGGGCTCGCGGTCTGTGCGGCGCACGAGGACGCGCAGGCGACGGCGACGTGCGCGCGCTGTGGCAACAACGTGTGCCCGCTCTGTCTGGAGCCGGACTCCGCGCTGCCCGATCACTGCGGCGCTTGCCGCGCGCGGGTCGGCGGCGGGCAGATGGCCTGGGAGAGGGAAGGGTTGCCGTGGCTGCGGCGCTGGCTGCTGACGACCCGGGAGGTCTTGCTGCGCCCCACCGACACGTTCGAGCGGTGCGCGCCGGGGCCCTGGACGGCGTCGCTCGCGTACGCGGCGGTCACGGGCGCGCTGCAGGCCGCGGTGCAATTCTGCTTCCTGCTCTGCGGGGTGGGCTGCCTGCTCGCGGCGGGGCTCTGGGAGGAGACGATCGGGCCCGAGGGGCGCGAACCCCTCTTCGTGTGGATCATGGTCGGCGTCCTCGTCGCCTACCCGCTGATGGTCGTCGGCTTCCACCTGTTGTTGGTCGTGGTCCGCGCGCTCCTCTTTCACGCGGGGGTGATGGTCTCCGGCGGTGGGGAGGGATTCGCCGTCAGCTTCTGGGGGGCGGGCTACGTGCACGCGATCCAGCTCGCGACGCTGGTCGCGGCGATCCTCGGGAACCTGCCCCTGATCGGCCCCCTGATCACGCTCTTCGTGTACCTCGCGATCGAGGTCTGGACCGCGCTCCAGCTCACGACGATCGCCCGCGTGCGGCACCATCTGACGCCCCAGCGCGCGACGCTCGCCGGCTGGACGCCCTTCCTCGTGTTCAGCGCGATCGGCGTCGGCTGCTGCGCGCTGATGATCCTCTGGTTCGTCAGCACGCCGATGTGGCCCGATCAATGACCGAGGTCTCCGAGCGGCGCGACGGGATCTGCGGGGCGCACGACGCCCTGGCCGTCGGGATCTGCCCGCGATGTGGTGACAACGTCTGTCCCGCGTGCCTCGACGCGAGCTCGGCGCTGCCCGATCACTGCGCCGCGTGCCGGGATCGGGTCGGCGCCGCGCGGATGCCGTGGGAGGAGGACGGGGGCTCCTGGGCCCGGCGCTGGGGACGGCAGACCAGAGCGCTCCTCCTGCGGCCCCGAGAGACGCTCGAGTCGACGCGGCTCACCTCCTGGAAGGCGGCCGTCGGCTACGCCGCGACGTGCGGCGCGCTTCACGGCGCCGCGATCACCGCCGTGATGAGCTGCGGCTCCGGCTGCCTGCTGCTCCTCAGCCGCCCCGATCAGATCGGGGAGATCGGGCGAGGGCGCTTCCCGGAGGGCGCGGTCCTCGCCTTCGCGCTGCTCGCGCCCCTCTTGATGACGCTGTGGCAGCTCTTCGTGGTGGCGCTCCGGTCGCTGTGCTTCCACCTCCCGGTCGCGCTCTTCGGCGGCGGCGGCGGCTTCGGTGTGAGCGTCGCGGGCTGTTCGTACGTGAGCGTGCTCCACCTCGGGGGCCTCGTGCTCTCCCTCGCGGGCGCCATCCCGCTCCTCGGCTCGTTCATCTATCTCTTCGGCTGGGTGCTGCTCGAGGTGTGGGCCGCGTTGCTCCAGACGACGGTGGCCCGCACCCAGCACGGCCTCTCGCCCGGGCGCGCCATCATCGCGGGCTGGGCGCCGTTCCTCGCGCTCTCGACAATTGGCGTGCTCGGCTGCGCGCTGATCGTCGTCGTCGTCATCCTGGGAGGGCCGACCCGGTGAGCGCGATCTGCGCCGTGCACCCGGGCGCCGAGGCGACCGCGACGTGCGCCCGGTGCGGCAACAACGTCTGCCCGTCGTGTCTCGAGCCGGAGTCCGAGCTCCCCGATCTCTGTGACGCGTGCCGCGAGAAGGTCGGCGTGCCGTTGCCGTGGGAGCGCGACGATGGGGCGTGGGTCACGCGCTGGTGGCGCACGGTCCGCGACGTGATCGTGCGCCCGACCGACACCTTCGAGCGCGCGGTGGGGGGCGCCTGGAAGAGGGCGCTCGCGTTCGCCGCGCTCGTGGGCGCCGCGCAGGGCCTCTTGCCGCTGGCCGTGAACGTCCATCGTCTGGCCACGTTCTACCGCACGGGCTCCCTGGCCGAGGCGAGCCTTCGCTACGGGGAGACCGGCGGGTGGGTCGCGCTCACCGCGCCGCTCTGGTTCGCCGCCGCGCAGATCTGCTTCGTGGGGTTGCGGGGCCTGCTCTTCCACGCCGGCGCGCGCCTGGGCGGAGGCCGGGGCGGTCTCGGGGTGAGCGTGTGGGCGTGCGGCTACGTGCACGCGACGCAGCTCCTCGGCTTCTTGCTCACCCTCGCGGGGCTGGTGCCGGGGGTGGGCGGGCTCCTCGTCCTCCTCGGCTGGCTCGCGATCGAGGCGCGCATCGCGCTGACGCTCACCACCGTCGCGCGCGCGCAGCATGGGCTCTCCCCCGGTCGCGCCACCTTCGCGGGGTGGGCGTCGTTCCTCGGTCTCGGCGCCCTCGGCCTCGTCAGCTGCGTGTTGCTGAGCGCGCTGGTGGTCGCGGCGTTCCAGGCCGCCGGCTGGCCATGACCCTCGGCGCGGCAGCGGCTACGCTCTTCGCCGTGCGCCGATTTCTCCTCACCGCCCTCTTCCTCGCCGCCTGCGACGGCGGCTCCGGTCCGGTCGAGCCGCCGATGGAGGACCGCGCCGCGCACTGCCCGGAGCGCGACCCGGTGATGTGCGCGGAGGACGTGGGCGGGCTCTTCCCGTTCACGCGCCACGGCAGCACGGTGGGGCTCGACGACCAGTACGGGGACGCGCCCTGCGTGGCTGGCGGCGGCGTGACCATCGAGGACGTGTCGTTCCGCTGGACCGCGCCCTGGGCGGGGCGCTTCACCTTCAGCACCGAGGGCAGCGCCATCGACACGGTGCTGACGCTCCGGCAGGGCGCGTGCGGAGGGCGCGCGCTCGCGTGCAGCGACGACGCGGCGGGGGGCGCGCACTCGGAGCTCACGGCCGACCTCGACGAGTGCGAGACGATCACGGTGGTGGTCGACGGAGCCGGGGTCGACGACGTCGGGGACTTCACGCTGCGCGTCACCGGCTACGAGACCCTGTGCGGCAACGGCGTCGACGACGACCTCGACGGGCTCACCGACTGCGACGACGACGACTGCTTCACGCCCGAGTGCGCGGAGCCCGGGGACGACTGGCCCGAGGACTGGACCGCGCTCGAGTGGGGTGTGCTCGAGGAGACCAACGCGCGGCGGGCCGAGGGCGCGGTCTGCGGAGGTGAGGAATTCGGTCCGGCGGGGCCGCTCGAGATGGACCCCCTGCTGCGGCTCTCGGCGCGCCTGCACAGCAAGGACATGGCCGAGCAGAACTACTTCAGCCACGACAGCCTCGACGGGCGCATGCTCGGCGACCGCGTGGCCGCGACGGGGTTCGGCGGCACCTTCCTCGGGGAGAACATCGCCCGCGGGCAGCCCACCGCGCGCGCGGTGGTCGACGCGTGGATGGACTCCGAGGGCCACTGCCGGAACATCATGAACCCGGGCTTCCACTTCCTCGGCGTCGGACACGCGCTCAGCGCGGGCGGCGAGCCGTTCTGGACGCAGAACTTCGCGGGC
>SHBB01000398.1 GCA_004213565.1 Sandaracinaceae bacterium | reverse complement strand
GCCGGGCGGGTGGGGACCCGGCGGCTCACCCTGGCAGCCGCAGGCGCCCCAGCAGCCCGCACCCGTCGCGCAGCCCGCGCAGGGCGGCGGTGGGATGAGCCCGATGATGCTCTTCCTCGTCAGCCTCGGGATCGTCTTCGTGCTCGGCAGCTGCGTCGGGACCGGCGTGCTCTTCTTCGTCTTCCGCGCAGGCTGATCCATGACGAAGCCGAACACGCACCCGAAGATCTCCACCCGGCTCTGCGGCGAGATCGTGTCCCTCTCCGACGGGGAGGCGACCACCCGCTTCGTCACGACCGAGGAGATGGGCACCGACGACCGCGGCCTCGTGCACGGCGGGTTCGTGTTCGGGCTGGCCGACCACGCGGCGATGCTGGCCGTCAACGATCCATTCGTGGTCCTCGGCGCGGCCGAGCTCCGATTCACCGCCCCGGTGAAGGTCGGCGAGACGGTCGTCGCGAGCGCGCGCGTCCAGGAAGCCCAGGGCAAGAAGCGCCAGGTCGAGGTCCGCGCCCGCGTCGGTGAGCGCGAGGTGCTCACCGGCACGTTGACCGCCTTCGTGCTCGCCAAGCACGTGCTCGACGGCCTGGCAGGCGGCTGAAGAAGCAGCCTGCTCCCCTGCCCCTGCCCTCGGATCTCGAGGCGTGGCGAACATCACCGAAGGCGCTGAGCGAGTTCAGCTCGAGCGACAACCTCCGCTTCTACCGAATGGCGCGGCGATCGCGCGCCGCGGAGAAGCGCACCAGGCCGCGCTGGCGACGGCGCTCGGGCAGCTCGAACGAGTCGTCTCGAATCTCGTCGCGCTCCTCGAACACTGCGTCCGCTGATTCGCGGGCAGGGGCAAGGGCACGGGCAAGGAGCACGCAGGCTGGTCAGCGGAGCGGCGGCGGGCTCTGGAGGCAGGCGCGGAGCTCGGGGGTCTGCGTCCAGCCGCAGTCTCCGTCCGCCTGTCGCTCGCACGTCGCGCTGCGGTAGCAGGCGTGCTCGGGGCGGGCGACGCAGGTGCCCATCATGTCGCCCCGGCTCGGATCCACGCACAGCTCGTCGCCGCAGCCGGTGCGCCGACAGGCCTGCGCGCCCGGGTCGGGGCGCTGCCCACCGCACTCGCCCTGGTGGCGCACCGAGACGCCGTTCGCCCAGGCGCCGCAGGCGTTGCCGTAGGTGCGGCCGTCACAGCCGCAGACCGGCCGGTACTCGCGGGTGCACATGTCGGGGCGGCGCTGGCACGTGCCGGGCGCGTCGGTCTCCCCGCACCGCGCGGTCTCGGGGTGACGGCAGAAGAGGCCCTCCCCGCAGGGCGCGAACCCGCGGGTCCCACAGGTCTCGCCTTCGGTCCCCATCCGGTCTCCGCCCGCGCCCGGCGGCTCGCTCGCCTCCGGAGGCTCGCTGACCGGCGGCATGCCCTGGCAGTACGAGGGGCACGGCGCGCGGATGCACTGCACGAACGCGCACTGCGATCCGGTCGGGCAGGCGCCCCCTTCACCGCACTCCACGCGGCACTCCTCCGAGGCGCAGCGCACGGTGAGCGAGAAGCCGCGGTGGGTGCCGGCCGGACCGAGCACGGCGAGCAGGTAGCTCCCGTCCTGCGGCGCGCTCACGCTCAGCTCGCCATCGCCGCCGCCGCGCGCGAGGAAGGGGGCGTCGTGCCAGCCCTCCGCGAGCGGGCCGTAGACGAGCACCTCGCTGGTCGGCTCCGCCGTCAGCGCGACGCCGAACGAGGTCCCCGCCGCCGCGGCGAGCACGTAGCCGATGGCGACGCCGTCCTGGCCCGTGAACTGCCCCTCGCGCGTCTCGCCGAAGTGAACGTTGTCGGCGATCTGGACGTCCTCGGGCCCCCGCGGGCGCGGCACCTCCGCGGTGACGACGCCTCCGTGGCGCACGGGGTCGTCCACGCGCTCCACGTAACAGCCGGTCAGGCAACCGGTCAGGACCAGCAGCGCGAGCGCCGCGTGAGATGAGATGGAGAGGGTTCGCATGAGTCGATCCTCCGACGTCGGTCGGCCTCGAGATGTTCAGCCGCGTGATAGCCCCGGCGCCTTCGCTGTCCACCTCGAGCGGCCCACGTCGTATGCTCGGCCGGCTTCGGAGGACTCCCATGACCACATCTCTCACCGCCCGCCCCCGACTCCGCCGACGCACCCTCCTCGGGTTGCTCGGCGCGCTCCTCTCGGCCTCCGCCTGCGGCGCGTCGACGCCGCCCGTCGCGGAGGGGGAGGAGCCGCTCGAGGTGGAGCTGCGGGGCAACCGCATCGTCTTCAACCACCAGCTGCAGTTCGGGCACGACAGCGCCGAGATCCTCGAGCCGTCCTTCCCCGTCCTGGACCGCATCTGCGAGCTGCTGGGCGAGCACGAGGAGATCTTCCGCGTGCAGGTGCAAGGGCACACCAGCGTCGACGGCGAGGTCCAGCACAATCAGGAGCTGTCCGCCGCGCGCGCGGAGGCGGTGGCCGAGTACCTCCGCAGCCAGGGCGTGACGCAGGAGGTCACGTTCCAGGGCTACGGAGAGACCTACCCGATCTGCCGGGAAGAGAGCGACGCGTGCAACGAAGAGAACCGCCGCGTCGAGTTCTTCGTCGACTCTCGCTAGCGTTGGCCGGAGGCGCCGACGTGGCGTCGCACGCGGTCGCCGATCTCGGGCGCGTCGAGGTCACCCTCGTGCAGGAAGAGCACCTTGGACAGCTCCGCGCGGTCGAGCCCGCCGCTCTCCTTCGAGCGCGTGAGCATCAGATCCGCGGCCGCCCGCCCCATGCGTGAGATGGGGCAGAAGACGGCCGTGTCGACGAACCGCGGCGCCTCCCGCGGCAGGCGGCGCAGCACCTCGAGCCCGTTGACGAGATCGCCGTTCGCGTCGCGGTGGGCATGGAAGGGCACCAGCAGCGCCGCGCACGGGCCCTCCCTCGCCAGCCTCGCCATGACCTCGTCGTCGGAGGTGCCGGCCGCGATGATGTCCGCGTCGACGATGCTCAGCCCGACCGACCGGAGGATGCCGAACACCTTCCTCCGGATACGCGCCGGGTAGGGACGCACGACGATCACTCTCTGCACGACGTCCTCACGCGAGCAAGATGATGGACCGCTGGGCGGCGCCGCGCCACTCCGGTGATGGAGACCGCCGACGAGGGTCCGCCATCTCCGGAAGGATGGCGCCGCGGAGAACGATTCAGAGTATGCTCCAGGCGCGGAAAGGGAGGCTGATGGCGGAAGAGTGGAACGGACCAGACTTCGCCGACGAGACGCTCCCCGTGCTGCGTCCGCGGCAGGCGGCGCGCAAGGCGCCCGAGGCGCACCCGATGGACGTGGCGGGTCAGACCGACATCGGCTGCGTGCGCGACCACAACGAGGACACCTACCTGATCGCCGACCTCGGCCGCTGGCTCGAGGTGCGCGACGCCTCGCTCTCGATGCCGGAGGCGCAGCGGCGCATCCCGGGCCCCAAGGGGACCTTCTTGATGGTCGCCGACGGGATGGGCGGGCACGGGGGCGGAGAGGTGGCCAGCGCGGTGGCGGTCGACATGATCGCCCAGTTCGCGCTCTACGCGATGCCGTGGGTGACCGCGCCCAACGAAGAAGACGAGAAGGAGCTCTGCGAGCAGCTCGGGAACGCGCTCAGTCAGTGCCAGTCGCGGCTCGAGAAGGTCGCGCTCCGCAAGGAGATCGACCAGCTCAACCCGGGCACGACCCTGACCGTGGGGTACGTGCTGTGGCCGAAGCTCTACGTCAGCCACGCGGGCGACAGCCGCCTGTATCTCCAGCGCGGCGAGAGCCTGGTCCAGATCACGCGCGACCACACGGTCGGCCAGGCGCTGCGGGAGTCCGGGGCCATCCCGGCGGGGCCGAGCCGCTTCGACCACATCCTCGTCAACGTGGTCGGGGGCGGCGGAGAGACGGTGAACGCGGAGGCGCACGCCCTGACGCTCGAGCCCGGCGACCGCGTCCTGATCTGCAGCGACGGGCTCACCGGGCACGTCTCCGACGCGGCGATGCTGAGCGAGCTCCGCGGCGCGCACACCTCACGCGAGGTCTGCGCGAACCTGATCGAGGCCGCCAAGGCCGGCGGCGGCTTCGACAACATCACCGTGGTCGTCGCGTCCTTCTGATCGCGATCAGCGTCGGAACAGATCCGCGAGCGGGTAGGCGGTGATGCTCTGGAGAGTCCGCTTCTTCATCGGCTTGGCCGGCGCCTCCGTCGCGTCCTCGAGATAGCGCCGCCCCAGATCGTCGATCCCCGGGTTGAGGGGCTGACGCTTGGGCGGGCCGTCGCCGTCGTCTTCGAACACGTCGTACACCTCGTCGCTGGGCTCGAGGTCGTCTGCGTTCGGGTCGAGGTTCAGGTCGTCGTCTTCCATCTCGGTCGCTCCTGGGTTGAGGGTCTCCCGAGGAGTCCGCAAGACCCGAACCAGCCGCGCGTGCGGACGGGCTGCACCGCTCGGGCGGCGCTCGGACACCACGGCGTGGCATCGCGACACGCCGCGGAGACGACAGACGCGAGCGAGGCAAGTCGGCACACCGCGTGCTCCCAGGTGGGGCGTGGAAGAGATCATCACTCGCCTTCACCTGCACCGCTTCGACGCGGTCGAGCTGAGCGTCAACGTGATCGCGCTGGCGCTCGCCTTCGTGATCGCGCTTCCGGTGGGCTGGGATCGCGAGAAGAGCACGCGGACGATGGGGCTGCGCACGTTCCCCCTGGTGGCCGTCGCCAGCGCGGCGTTCGTGATGATGGCGCGCTCGGCGTTCGAGGGCGCGCCGGACGCACAGGCGCGCGTGCTCCAGGGAGTGCTCACCGGCATCGGCTTCATCGGCGGTGGCGCCATCTTGAAGCGACGCGAGCGGGTGCTCGGCGCGGCCACGGCGGCGGCGCTCTGGGGGACGGCCGGGATCGGCGCCGCGGTCGCGCACGGCCTCTATGAGGTCGCGGTGGTGCTGAGCCTGGTGAGCTTCCTGACCCTGCGCGTGATGGGGCCGGTCAAGAAGCAGATGAACGGCAACGAGCAATGGGACGACGGAGTGCCCGGCCCCGGCGAGGGTGACGCGGAGGAGGAGGAGGAGGAGGAAGATTGAAGTGCTCCAGATTGTGTCGCGCGCGTGTGGTCCTAGGAGAAGGGGCGTGAAGAAGGTCGCACTGCGCTCCCTCCCCCTGCTCGCCGCGGCGCTCGCCATGAGCGCGTGTGGCGGCTCCAGCTTGCGTCGCTTCGCGGCGCGCCCGGTGATCTGGGACGACGACGCGGACCGGCGCCCCTTCCGGCCCGCGCCGGAGGAGACCCACGTGACCAACTCGTGGCCGGCCATGGACAGCTTGTTGTTCCGGCCGCTGAGCCGCGTCTGGCTGTTCGAGCCGGGCACGCGCTCGCTGAACGTCAATGCGCTGGACGAGGTCCCGGACTCGAGCTGGTACGAGAACCGGCTGTCTCGGCGCCCGATGAGCCCGGCCGAGGTCGCGCGCGGCGCGTGTCCCGAGCAGGACATGGACGTGCGACGGCCGTGGCGCATCGTCGCCGGCAAGGTCGACGGCGCGACCCTCGGCTTCCAGATCGAAGACGCGGACGAGAACCGCTACGTGCTCAAGATCGACCGGGCTCAGCAGCCCGAGCAGGCCACCGCCGCGGACGCGGTCGTCTCGTCGATCTTTCACGCGGCGGGCTATCACGTGCCTTGCAATCGTGTGGTCCACTTCGAGCGAGACGAGCTGGTGATCGCAGCCGACGCGACGCTCAGCCGCGCGGGCGGGGCGGAGGAGCCGCTGACGCCCGAGCACGTCGAGCGCGTGCTGGACGCGGCGCACCGGGCGGCGGATGGCCGCTACCGCGCGGCCGTGAGCCTCTTCATCGACGGGCGCCCGATCGGCCCCTGGGACTACCGCGGCACGCGCGAGGGCGACCCGAACGACGTGATCCCGCACGAGCGGCGCCGCGAGCTGCGGGGCATGTTCGTGCTCGCCTCCTGGGTCGGGCGCTGGGACGCGCGCCCCCACAACACGCTGAGCGCCTGGGTCGAGCGCGGGAGCCAGGGCGGCTACGTGCGCCACTACGTGATCGACTTCGGTGAGTGCCTGGGCCTCGTCGAGGGCAACCACCGCCGCGCGCGCCGCTTCGGCCACTCGCAGTGGCTCGACACCCAGCACGTCGTCGAGGACGCGCTGACCCTCGGCATCGTGCACCGCCCGTGGGACGACGCGCCGGACGGCCCCGAGGTCCTGGGCAACTTCGACGTCGAGCACTTCGACCCGGACGAGTTCCGCCCCGACTACTGGAACGGCGCGTTCGACGCCCGCTCGGAGGCGGACTCGGCGTGGATGGCGCGCATCATCGCGCGCTTCGATCGCTCGCACCTCGAGGCGGTGGCGCGTCTCGGCCGCTACGCCGATCCCGCGGTGGAGCGGGAGCTGGTGCGCGTCCTCGAGGGACGCCGCGCGCGCATCCTCGAGCGCTACCTGACGCGGCTCTCGCCGCTCGCAGACCCGCGGATCCGCAGCTCCGCCGCCGGGGCCGAGTTGTGCGTCACCGACCTCTCCATCACGAGCGGGCTGCGCGACGCCGCGGGGCGCGAGCACTCCGCGCGCGCCTACGCGGGCGAGCCGCTGACCCCGCTCGCGACGCCCACCGTTCACCCCGGCTCGACCGGGGAGCTCTGCGTCCCGCTCCCGGCGCTCTCTCCTTCGCGCCCCGAAGACGGCTACGTCGTGCTCGACGTGACGGCCCGGAGCCCCGGCCAGGATCACCCCGCGCCGCTCCGCCTCCACCTGCTCGTCAGCGGCGCTCAGGCCCAGATCCTCGGCCTCGAGCGGCCCGAGAGCCACGCGCCCCCGGGCTGAACGCCGCTGGCGCGCGGCGGGCACCAAAAAAGATCGAAGCCTTTCATCCGGACCCCGCGTTGATCTATCAGCGCTGCGGGGGTCGCGGCCCGGTGACGGGCTCGCGGTCCATTTTCGCCTGAAGGAGAGCAAGCATGCGAGCGGTCTCGGTCCGATCATCCGAGCGCGGTGACCTTCGCGTCTGGGGAACCGGCAGCTTCGAGAACGAAGCGGCCATGCGCTGGGTGGAGCACCTGGAGGACGCGCCCGACCTGGAGTGGGTGGTGTCTTCGCTGGACGAGGTGCTGGAGCTCGACGAGGCGGGGGACGCCCCCGACTCGCGCTCCGCGTCGCGCGCCATCGCCGCCGCGGAGACCGTCGCCGCGCTCGCGAGCGAGCCCGCGTCGTCGCTGCCCGAAGAGGTCCGTCAGTGGTGCTTCGACAACCCGGGCGCCGAGCTCGACGAGATCACCCCGCGGGCGCTGCAGGCGCTCGGCGTGGTCCTCGGCGAGTCCGCCTTGCGCGAGATCTACGAAGAGGCGGGTGATCTCGACGGCTGGGAAGCCGAGGTCGAGGGGCTCCGCGACCGCCTGCGCGGCTGATAGGCGCGCGTCGAACCGGCGAATCACGTTGAAGATTTCGCGCCCGCCCGCGTAAGTTGGCGCGAGCGCCCGCATGCCGTCTCCGTCCGCCGTCCCCGCCCCACCGCGCTTCGCCGCGTTCGGTCGCTATCTGCTCCTCGAGCGGATGGCGACCGGGGGCATGGCGGAGGTCTACCTCGCCAAGCACTTCGGCGAGGGCGGTCAGGTCAGCGATCTGCTGGCGGTCAAGCGCATCCTGCCGTCGCTCGCCGCCGACGCGGACTTCATCCGCATGTTCCTCGACGAGGCCAAGATCGCCGGCCAGCTCGAGCACCCCGGCATCGTGCAGATCCGCGAGCTGGGCCGCGTGGGCAGCAGCCACTACCTCGCGATGGACTTCGTCTGGGGCAAGGATCTCCTCCAGATCATCCGCCGCTGCCGGCTGCTCGGCGCGCAGCTCTCGCCCCAGCTGGTCGCGTGGCTCGGCGCGCACCTCTGCGAGGCGCTGCACTACGCGCACACCCGCACCGACAAGCGCGGCGCGCCGATGCACCTGATCCACCGCGACGTCTCGCCGCAGAACGTGCTGGTGAGCTTCGACGGGCGCGTGAAGGTCATCGACTTCGGCATCGCCAAGGCCGCCTCGCGCAGCACCCACACCCAGGCGGGCGTGCTCAAGGGCAAGGTCGGCTACATGAGCCCGGAGCAGGTGCAGGGGAAGCGCATCGACCACCGCTCGGATCTCTTCGCGGTCGGCACCTGCCTCTGGGAGCTGCTGACCCTCCGCTCGCTCTTCGCGCGCGAGAACAACTACGACGCGATGGAGAACGTGCGGCACGCGCGCACCTTCCCGGTGCAGAAGCTGCGGCCGGACGTGCCGGACGACTTCGCCGCCGTGCTCGACCGCGCGCTCGCGGGCGACCCCGATCTGCGATGGCAGAGCGCGCGGGACATGAAGGAGGCGCTGCTCCGCTTCGTCAGCGACGTCGACCCGAACTTCGACCGCGTCTCGACGGTGGGCTGGATGCGCGACGCCTTCCGGAAGGAGTTCCACCTCGAGCGGGGTCGGCTCGAGGCCTTCGACCAGCTCGGCCGACCGCAGGTCCGACCCACCGACGAGCCCCGCCGCACCTCGGTGGTGGATCTCCAGATCCCCGACGCCGGCGCCCCCGATCCGGAGTGGGCGACCGAGTACCCGACGATCGATCTGGACATGGTCGCGTCCTTCGACGGCGCTGGCCCGGTCGGACCGGACGAGGTCTTCTTCAGCGCCACCGAGATCACCGAGCCCCCGATCCCCGTGACGGATCCGGGGCAGGCGATCGACGAGGAGCCGCCGACCACCCAGATGAACGAGGCCGGCGAGTCGATCCCGCCGGTGCTGGTGCCGCCCGCGGAGCTGCCGCCGCCCGATCCAGACCCCGAGAGCGACGACGTCTCGGTCGCCCCCCAGCGCATCGACTCGCAGGTCATCCGCTCGCTCATGCCCACGGAGGAGGCCGAGGACCGGAAGCGCTCCGCCCGCGAGCCCACGGCCCGGCAGCGCCTCGACCGCGCCGAGCCCGTGTCCCCGCCGCATCGATCCTCGGGCGGGTTCTTCGCGAAGGTCCTCCTC
This sequence comes from Sandaracinaceae bacterium, assembly GCA_004213565.1. Classification (GTDB taxonomy): domain Bacteria; phylum Myxococcota_A; class Polyangia; order Polyangiales; family Sandaracinaceae; genus JAVJQK01. Next base: position 534 of record SHBB01000398.1, on the reverse strand, counting down.
GCGATGGTGTTCCTGACCCTCGGCATCGCGGGCGGCTGGGTCTGGTTCACGATGGGCGGCCGCGCGACGATCGAGGTGCGCACGGTGCCGGACGTCGGCGCGATGGTGCTCTTCGACGGAGCGAGCCGGGGCACCGCGCCGCTGCGCCTCGAGGAGGTGGCCCCGGGCCAGCACGCGGTGACGATCCTCGCCGACGGCTACCACGACACGACGCGCGAGCTGGACGTGGCGAGCAACGCGCACGTGGTGGTGGAGGTGGCCCTCGAGCCCATCGAGCCGCTCGCGCCTCCCGAAAACGCGTCTCCATAAATTCGGACCACGGCCCGGTCGCTGGTAGCTTCGGGGGCGGTGCGAAAGCAGTTGCCGTGGTGGATGGGCGCGCTCCTCTGTGTCGCCTTCGCGCTCGGCCCGGAGCCGAGCCGGGCCGAGGCGCCCCACTACACCCTCGCCGAGGGCGTGCGGCTGGCCCCCGAGATGCGCGGCACGCTCGCGCAGATCGCCGACGCGTTCCACCGCCGCACGGGCCGCGGCATC
>SHBB01000397.1 GCA_004213565.1 Sandaracinaceae bacterium | reverse complement strand
CGCGGCGACCCGCCCGATCATGTACTGCACGATCGTCACGGGCTTCGCGAAGTAGAACTGGAAGGCCTTGAACGTGAAGTCCTCGGCGATCACCCCGGCGCCGGAGCGCAGGGTGAGCACGGTCGCGAAGAGCCAGACCTGCAGGTTGAAGAAGAACGAGGTGATCTCGCCCCCCGGCAGCGGCGGCAGGTCACCTGCGCCCGCGCCCACCGTCTGGTTGCGGATCCACCACGTCCCCGCCACGAGCGCCGCGCCGATCAGGCCAGACACGAGGGCCGCGATGAGCGTCAGCTTGACGATCCACGAGCCCCACGCGCGCCACAGGCCGTAGCGCAGGAGCACCCACGTGTTCTGCGAGCTCGGGAGCCGTTCCCCCTCGTACGCCCGATAGCCCAGGTCTCGGACCGTCATCGGCGCGCACGTTACGATACCGGCCGGGTCGGGGCCAGGCCTCGCGGCGTCAGGGCAGCGGCGTGAACGAGAGCGGCACGGGGACCTGCCCGCCAGCGGCGCTCGCGGGGAACTGGAACCGGCGCGCCGCGTTCCGCAGGCAGCGGGCCATGCCGCCGAAGTCGGGGCCGTCCACGTCCGCGTTCGTCACCTGGCCGCTCGGCGCGATGTCGAGCGTGACCCGGACCCGCGCGTCCACCGCCGTGCCCGCGTGCCTCAGGGCGCGCTCGTAGCACTGCCGGAAGCGCGCCTGCCCGCGCTCCAGCACGGGGCGAACCGCGGCCGCCGTGAGCGGCGCGTCGGAGGTCTCGGGGGGCGGCGCCTCGGGCCGTCGGCCGACCCGCCGCTCCTGCACGCGCGCCTCGGCGACCTGTCGTCCCGCGCCGCGGCGCTGGAGCCCGAACGCGGCCCGCCGTGGCTCGCGGGGAGCGGGCGTGGCGTCGATGGCCTCGATCGTCACCGGCTCGGCGCGCGGTTCGTCCTCGCTCGGCTGCGCCACGCTGGGCGCGCTCGCCTGTGGGGCCTCGGTGCGCGGGGCGGCGGTAGGCGTGGAGGGCGTCGCCTCGGGCGCCGTCGCCGCGGGGACGGACGCGCGCTCCGAAGGCGCGACGACGCTCTGCCGCGCCGCGCTCGGGGGCACGCCGGCCAGCTCGCGCGCCTCGCTCGCGCCCAGCTCCTGCACGAGCGTGGGGGTCACGGTCACCGCGACGACCACGCCGAACACGACGGCGCCGAACACGGCGAGCCAGAGGCCCCCGCGCCCCCTGCGCTTCACGTCGTTCGCCGGCTTGCTCGAAGGCATCACCGAGGCGTAGGCGAGGATGGGCTCGCCGATCTCCGTCGCCTTCGGAACGGGCATGGTGGGCCGGAGGCTGTCGTGCGGCCGCCACGGCATCGTGGGGCGCTCGCTGAGGTGCGGGTCGGTCACGGTTCGCGTCGTCATGGCAATGATCGCCAACGGCCGAATGGAGGCCGCGCTTGAGGCGTTGCCTCATTTCGATCCGCCTGAGACGGTGCCTCCCTGGCGTGGGAGAAGCCGTGGTGTCACCCTCCGGCAGCCGAGATGAGCCGCACGGCGCTCGCAAGATGTCGAAAGTACTACGAAAGATCGGGCGCATCGCCCGCCGCGTGCTCGATCTCGTGCCGCTGACGCCGCTGGGCCTCTTCGTGGGGCTCGGCGCCACCGCCGCGCTGTATGGGCTCGCCTTCCCGCAGCTGGATCTCGTCTGGCTCGTGGTCGGGTTCGCCACCCTCGGGCTCCTCGCCGCCGCCCTCGTCGCGGTGGTGATCGGCGCCGTCTGGTTGAAGATCGCCACGCGCCGCGCGCCCCACCAGGAGGTCGAGCGGCGGAAGATGGAGACCGGCCGCGCGCTCCCCACCGGCTTCGACGCGAGCACGCTCTGGCTCCTGCCGCTCGTGCAGGTCAGCTGGTCGTGGGAGTCGCCCGAGGACGCGCGGGTCGAGCTCCGCAAGGTGCGCGGCCGCTGGCAGGAGCGGGTCGCGCTCTCGCGCCGCGGCCACGTGCGCGGGATCCGGCGCCGCATCGTGGTGCAGGACGCGTTCGGGCTCGCGCGCCTCGCGATCCGTCAGCGGGATCCGGAGGAGCTGACCGTCCTGCCGCACGCGGGCCGCCTCGGGGAGACGCCGATGCTGGTCTCGCTGGCCGGCGGCGACGAGCGGCCGCATCCCATGGGGGTGGAGGACGGAGACCGCGTGGAGCTGCGCCGCTACGTGCCCGGGGATCCGGCGCGCTTCATCCACTGGAAGGTCTTCAGCCGCACCCGCCAGCTCGTGGTGCGCGTGCCCGAGCGCGCGCTCTCCCCCTCGCGGCGCACCGTCGCCTATCAGGTGGCGGGGCCGGCGGACGACGCCTCGGCGGCGGCGGCGCGCGTGGCGGTAGAGGCGGGGGTCTTCGGCGCGGACTGGAGCTTCGGCGCCGACGGAACCGCGGGCGAGACGAAGCGGACCGACGAGGCGATCGAGCGGATCGTGCGGTCCGCCGACGCCCGCGCGCACGGCGGCAAGGGCCTCGAGGCGTTCCTCCGGCGCGCGGAGCAGGCGGGCCCCGCGTCGGCGGTGATCTTCGCGCCGCCCCGTCCCGGGCCCTGGCTGGACCACGTGGTCCGGGCGACCCGCGCCCGCGCCGCCCGCACGCGCTTCGTGGTCGCGACCGACGGCATCGACGTCGGCGCGAGGGCCCCGCTCTGGCGCCGCCTGCTGCTCGCGCAGCCCGCCCGCGAGGGCACGCCGGCCGACGAGCTGGACCAGGTGCTGCGCGCGCTCGCCACCTCGCGCGCCGAGGTGATCGTGCTCGACCGCAAGAGCGGCCGGCGCCTCGGCGACGCCCACCGGGCGGCGATGCGCAGGCTCGAGAAGAAGCAGGAGGCGGCGTGAGCGAGCCGACCGCGCCCGACGCAGGCGCCCGCCTGCCCGAGCCGTGGCTCTCCACGATCCTGCGCGTGATCGTGCACGGGGTCACCGCCGGGGTGATCGCGTGGCCGCTCACCGTCACCGAGGGCGTGCTCGCGGCGATCGCAGGTGGGGCGCTCGGCGCGCTGTCGGCGCGCTTCCTCGCGGCGAGCTCGATCCGTCTCCCGGCCATCTTGCTGCTCGGCCTGGCCGCGGGGATCGGCGTGGCGCTGCTGCACCTCTTCGCCGTTCAGCTCGGGCTCGTGCCCGACTCGCTCGGACCGGCGGGCGCGCTGCTCGTGGGCGACGCGATCGCGTTCGGCGGCGGCGCGATGGTGTACGGCGCGATGCTCCGCACCGTCAGCGGTCGCTACCCCGCGATGTCGATCCTGGAGGCGGGGACCGTCGCCTCCGCCTTCGCCGCGCTCCTCGTCGCGCACCGCAACGGCGCCATTCACCGCCCGTACGCGCTCGCCGATCAGCTCATCGCGCGCGGCGAGGATCCCACCCTGGCCATCCTCGCCATCGGGGCGCTCGGCGCGTTCGTGATCGTGCTCCTGCTCCTCAGCGAGCGCAGCCTCATCCGCTCCGCCTTCCACCTCGGCGTGGTCGGCGCGCTGCTCTTGATCATCTTCGGCACGACCACGATGACCGAGCTGCCCACGCCGCCCTCGAGCGGCGGCGCGCTCGGGCTCCAGGACGACGACCGCGAGCAGCGCGAGGACGGCCAGGGAGGTGGCGGCGAGGGCGGGCAAGGCAACCGGCGCTCGAGCGACGAGCTGGACTTCCGCGACCAGTACCCGAGCGGCGGCGGCGCGCCCGACGCGGTGGTGATCTTCCACGACGACTACTCGCCCCCCGGCGGCTACTACTACTTCCGGCAGAACGCCTTCAGCCAGTACAACGGCCGCAAGCTCGTCGCGGCCACGCTCGCGGGCATCGATGAAGACGTGCACAACGTCTTCCCGTCGGGCGGCGCCCGCGACGTGGCCTGGGCGCCCGACGCGGGCATGGACCGCACCACGGTCGAGACGACGGTGGCGATGCTGGCCGAGAACACCGCGCCCCTCGGCCTCGAGGCCCCCGAGCGCTTCGTCCCGGCCACCAACCCGAACCAGCAGCGCTTCCGGCGCGTGTACCGGGTGCACTCGGTCTCGCTGACCCAGGAATTCCTCGGGCTGCTCGACCGGCCGGCGGGCGATCCGACCTGGGACGACGACACGCGCGCGCACTACCTCGCCGCGCCCGACGACCCTCGCTACGCGGCGCTCGCGCAGCGCATCCTCGCCACCCTGCCGCCCGACCTCGCGGATCAGCCCGTGGCCAAGGCGATGGCGATCACGCAGTGGCTCGGCGAGCACGGGACGTACTCGCTCCAGAGCCGCCACGCGGGGGCCGAGGATCCGACGGCGAGCTTCCTCTTCGGCGACCTGACCGGCTACTGCGTGCACTTCGCGCACGCCGCGGTCTACCTGATGCGCGAGGCCGGGCTGCCGGCCCGCGTGGGCACGGGCTACGCGCTCCCGGAGGCGAACCGTCAGGGCGGCTCGGCGCTGCTGCTCCGCAACTCCGATCAGCACGCGTGGCCCGAGATCTACTTCGGCCCCGCGGCCGATCTGGAGGCGACGCGCACCCCCGAGGAGATCGCGCTCTACACCCTCGCCGACGCCTACGACGCGGACAGCCTGACGGAGCTCGACTGGGGCGTGCGCGCGGACGCGATGGCGGAGGTGCTGCGCACGGCCGAGGTCGAGCTGGCCACGCCCGTCCGGAGCCGCGACGCGTATCTGCTCGCGGTGATGGATCCGCGCACCGCGCTCGACGAGCTGGCCGAGCGCTCCGAGAAGTCCATCCCGGTCCTGCTCGAGCGGGCCGTGGCGCGGGTGCGTAGGCAGGCCGGGGTGCCGGAGCGCGCCGAGCCCTCGACCGCGGCGGGCTGGGTGGTGATGGACGTCTCGCCGCAGACCGTGCTCGACGGCGAGGGGCAGCCGCCGGACCCGCAGCTGCAGCGACTCCTCGGGGAGATGGCGCGCGGCTCTCAGCCGATCGACGAGGCCGTGCAGCCGCCGCGGCCCATGCGGGAGCTGGCGCGCGCCGTCGCGATGCCGGCGCTCTGGGTCGTGCTGGGGCTCCTCTTCGCGGTGGTGGCGCTGAGCTACGTCATGAAGGCGCTGCGCCGCTTCGGGCGGACCCCGCGACGCGTCTACCGGGCTGCGCTGGATCGGTTGAGCGAGGCGGGGCTCCGGCGGCGCTGGGGCGAGAGCCCGGAGGCGTTCGCGGCGCGCCTCGGTGAGCCGCTGCCCTCGCTGACGCGGCTGACCCACCGCCACCTCGCGGCCGCGTTCGGCGGGCAGCTCCCCGGGGACGCCGCGAGCCGCATGATCGAAGACGCGCGCGTGTTCCGCGTGGAGCTCGGCCGGGCCGTGCCCTGGTGGCGCCGCCTGATCGGGCTCATGAACCCCTTTTCCTGGATGCTGACGCGATAGGCTCCTGGATGCTGACGCGATAGGACGACGATGGAAGCGATGACGACGAGCGAGGCGCGGCCCGAGGCCGAGGCCGACAGCGAGGCTGGCGCCGAGATGGGAACCGAGCAGGCGAGCGCGGTGGCCGAGCGGCTCGGGGCGCGCATGCGCGCGGCGGTGCGTGGCCGGGACGACGTGATCGATCTCGTGCTCACCGCGCTGCTCGCGGACGGCCACGTGCTGCTCGAGGACTACCCGGGATCGGGCAAGACGACGCTGGCGCGCGCGCTCGGCGGCGCCATCGCGGCGGATGACGGCGACGCGCACATCGCGGCCTTCCGGCGCATCCAGTTCACCCCCGATCTCCTGCCGAGCGACATCACCGGCACCAACGTCTTCGACGTCGAGACGAGCCGCTTCGCCTTCCGTCACGGGCCGGTCTTCGCCCACGTCGTGCTCGCGGACGAGATCAACCGCACCAGCCCCAAGGTGCAGGCCGCGATGCTCGAGGCGATGGCCGAGAAGCAGGTCACGGTCGACAACGACACCCACCCGCTCGACGCGCTCTTCTTCGTCATCGCGACCCAGAACCCGCTCGACCTCGCGGGCACGTATCCGCTCCCCACGCCGCAGCTCGACCGGTTCCTGTTCAAGATCGAGATGAAGCACATCTCGCGCGAGGCGGAGCTCGACGTGCTGGCCCAGTACCCGACGCCGCACCTCGACGCGGCGGCGAAGCTGCCCGGCGTGACGCGGGCCCAGCTCCTCGGGGCGCGCGACGCCCTGCGCCACCGCGTGCACCTCGCGCCGATCTTCCGGGAGGTCCTCGTGGACCTGGCGCGGGCGCTGCGCGAGGACGAGCGCGTGCTCCAGGGCGCCTCGACCCGCTCGCTCGTCCTGATGATGCCCGCCCTCCAGGCGCACGCGCTGGTGAAGGGGCGCGACTTCGTCAGCCCCGGCGACCTCGAGGTGCTCGCGCCGCACGTGTTCCGCCACCGGCTCGAGTGCGCGCCCGGCGTCGACGACCCGGCCGACGTGATCCGCGACGCGCTCGGCCCGCAGATCGAGCGGCTGAGCAAGGAGTCGCTCCGGTAGCCATGCGGCGTCTCCGCCACCTCGTCGTCGTGACCCTCGCCGCCTCCCTCGTGGCGGTGGGGGCGGCCGCGCAATTCGAGTCCTCGGGCGTGCCCGCGGGGCTCGGCGCCGAGCTCGACGAGGAGCGCGCGTGGGCGGAGGCGGAGGAGGGCCACCACATCAAGGCGCGCGAGCTGGCCGAGGCGGTGCTCGAGGCGCGCCCCGACTCGTTCGTCGGCCACTTCGTGCTCGGCTGGGTGCATCACTACGGGGAGGCGAACTTCGCGCGGGCCCTCTACCACCACGACCGCGCCTACGCGCTGTTCACGGCCGAGCACGGGCAGGAGCCGGTCCCGCCCGCCCCGTGGCGCTGGCACGCGCGCATGATGCGTGAGCTCGCGATGACGCACGGCGACCTCGAGCACTACGACGAGCAGCTCCGCTGGATGCTCCTCTACAGCGAGCTCTACGAGCCGGACTTCATCGCGGAGCGCGCCTGGCCCCTGATGAAGCTGCGCCGCTTCGACGACGCGCGCGAGGCCGCGAACCTGGGTCGGCTCAGCGGCGATCCGCGCCAGGAGGAGCTCGCGCTGAACGCGCTCTGCGCCATCGAGTTCGAGGCGGGCGACGACGAGGCGAGCTACCGCGCGTGCCGCGAGGCGATGGAGCTGCACGGCGCGAATCCGCAGCTCCAGGGGGCGGTCGACTTCACCAACTTCGCCGAGGCCGCCCGCAGCGTCTTCCGGCTGGACGAGGCCGAGCGCGTGGGGCTGCTCGCCACCGAGGCGCGCGTCAGCTGGTACGGCAACCCGTGGGTCGAGCTCGGAGAGCTCTACGTGCGCGAGGGGCGCTTCGTCGAGGCGCTGCACGCGCTCAAGCAGGTCCCCGAATATCGCGAGCGTCGCCCCCCGCACGTGCGCGACGCGGATCGCAACGAGGGCCGGCGGGCGCTGACCTCGTTCTACCTGGTGGTCGGCGAGGCGGACGAGGCGATCGAGATCGCGCAGAAGGCGCTCGACGCGCCGGATCGCCGCGCGCACATCAGCCGGGACCCGCAGCAGGACCGCGCGATCGCCGCGCTCCTGCATCGCGCCGCCGTGCGCCTCCGGGCCGAGCGGAGGGCCGAAGACAACCTGGGCGAGCCCTGGTACACGCGGCTCTGGGGGTTCTTCGAGAACCTCGCCGACCGCGGGCGCGCCGCGCTCAGCGGGCGCGTCGCGGCGCGCAACCTCGCCGACGACGAGCGGCTGGTCGGCACCTTCCTCATCGGCACGCACCGGAGCGCGGTCATGCCGCCGTGGCTCGCGGGCGAGCTGGTCGACGTGCTCGGCGCCGGCGTGGTCGACGCCGCCGTACGGAGGGCGCGACGACGCGACGACCGCGCGGGCTCGGACGCCTACTACGACGCCTTCGCGGCGGAGGCGGCGCTCGCGCAGGGCGACACCGCGGAGGCCGACCGGCTCGCGGCCCAGGCGCTCGCCGCCCTCAACCCCGCCGAGGCGATGCTGCGCGCGCGGACCCTCGCCGTGCGCGCGGAGGCGGCGCGCCGGGACGACGACGTGCCGCGCGCGACCCGGGCCTACGGCGAGGCGTTCCAGGTCGACCCCGGCGTCTTCCGCCGCATGGGGTTCGAGGTGCCGGTCCGCTACGACGTCCGAGGGGACGGCTTCGCCGAAGACCTCGCGGATCTCGTCTCGGGCAGCCCGCGCTTCACCACCGCCGACTGGGGCATGCGCGTGGAGGTCCGCGGCGACCGCTCGCGCGCCCGGATCTGCCTCCGAGACGGCGGCGGCGCGGAGCTCGGCTGCGCGGAGGCCGACGCGTCGGCGGAGGGCGAGGACGCGGACGAGCTCGCGGCGCGCCTGGTGCGGGACTTTCACCAGCAGGCCTTCGCGCCGCGGGTGGATCTCAGCCAGTCCGACGTCAGCTCGCTCGACGGCAGCAACCGGGTCAGCCGCGACCCGCTCCGCACGATGTTCGGGCACGAGCCGCCTCCCCGCGACGAATGATCTGAATAGAGCTCCCGCCGCTCGCGTCCGGCGCCGGGGAGCCTGCATCCGGGGCATTTGTCACCGGATGAGCCGCCGATCGGCTACTCTGGCTCTCGAAAATTACCGGGGAGGTCTCATGAGGGAGCTTGGAATGCGTGCGGCGCTGGTCGCCGCGTCGGTCTTCGCAGCTTGGTCGATGGGGGTCGCGGACGCCGAGGCCCAGTACTGCCAGAGCAACGTGGAGTGTGGCGACGGCTACGCCTGCCAGGGCGGCACGTGCGTGCAGGTCGGCGCGCAGGTGCAGGTCCAGGTCCAGGGCGGCCAGGGCGGCGCGCAGGTGCAAGGCGGCGCGCAGGTTCAGGGGCAGGGCCAGTACCAGCAGCAGCCGCCGCCTCCGCCCCCGCAGGGTGGGTACGCGCAGCCGCAGCCCTACGCGCAGCCGCAGCCCATGTACCAGCAGCAGCGCCCGACGCAGACCGTGACGCGCCCGATCTGGGGGCTCATCGGGCCGGGCATCGGCCTGCTCGCCGGCGGCTACGTGGCCAACATCTTCGTCAGCCTCATCGGCGGCCTGGCCATCGGGCTCGACGACACCGTGGGCGGCACCACGACGTACTCGGGGAGCGACTTCTTCTACTACGGCCTCATCCCGGTCATCGGCCCCATCGCGCAGATGGTCGTGGTCCAGGCGGACGAGGGCTGGATGCCCTGGCTCATCCTCGACTCCATCCTGCAGGTGGGCGGCCTGACGATGATCATCATCGGCGCGAGCATCCAGCAGGAGGTGCAGGTCTACGCGGACCTCGGGGACGGCGTGGACCTCGCGGTGACGCCGACCTTCTCGCACCAGGGCGGCGGCCTCACGGCGACCCTCCGCTACTGAAGCCTCCTCAGAACGGATTGCCGGGCACGGGCCGCGCGTCCGCGACGCGTCGGTCCGCGTCCGCGCCAGGGCGGTAGGGGCTGGCCGGCACTGTCACCGCGGGCACCGCGGGCGCCGAGTACGGGCTCTCGGGAACCTCCACGCGTCGCGGCGAGCCCAGGCGCGCGGCCGCACCGTGCGTCGAGGCGCGCGGCGCCCGTGCCCGGCCTTCGCCGAGCCGCGGGTTTCGCTCGAGCGCGCGATCGATCGCGGCGTGGACCTC
>SHBB01000396.1 GCA_004213565.1 Sandaracinaceae bacterium | reverse complement strand
TTCAGCGGCTCCGGGCGCGTCGCTCCTCTTCGAAGGGGCTGAAAGCCCCTCCTTCATCGTCGCGGCGCGCCCGAAACCACTGTCCGTCGCGATCATCCGCCGACATGTGACCAAGTAGTCCTACTCGGCGATCTGCTCGGGGTCGAGCCGTCGCAGGACGCCCGAGGCGTCCCCCTCCAGCTTCGCTCGCAGGCGCTCGTTCTCGGCGCGCAGCGCGTCCAGCTCCTTCTGCTGGCCCAGCACCGCCGCCACGTCCTCGAGCACCACGCCGGAGCAGCCCTCGATGCCGCCGAAGGGGTGGCGGACCCGCGCCGAGACGACCACGTGTCCCCCCCAGGGCAGCGGCTCGCTCCAGGTCAGCGACCGCGCGACGCCGGATCGCGCCGCCCGGAGCCAGCGCTCCACCGCGGCGCGGCTACGGCCGCTCGCTCGCGCGAGGAGCGCGACCGCGTCGTCTCCGCGCGCGTGGAGGAGAAAGGCGGCCGTGGAGTTCACGTGCGTGCGCCCGTCGTCACAGGAGAGCAGGAGCCCGAGACCGACGTCGTCGAAGGCTTCGCCCAGGGTCGCGAGATGGCAGCGCACGGCACGAACAACATGAGGGGCCCGCGACCGGGCTTCATTGACCGGACGCGACCCAGCTCATGCAGATCGCGACGAGACGCGGCGAAACCGGCCCGGCGTGAGGCCCGTCCAGCGCTTGAAGGCCCGATGAAACGCCGAGACCTCGGAGTAGCCGAGCAGGTACGCCGCGCCCGCGATGCTGACGCCGTCCTGGCGGAGGAGCTGCTCGGCGACCTCGCGGCGGGTCTCGTCGAGGAGCTCCTGGTAGGACGTGTCCTGGTCGGCCAGCCGCCGCTGGAGCGCCCTCGGCGAGATCTCGAGGTGCTCGGACACCGCCTCGAGCGACACGCCGCCCGCGGTGAGCTGCCGCCCGATCTCCCGCCGGACCCGCCCCTCGAGGCGGTCGTCGCGCTGACGCCCCTCGACCTCGCGCTCCAGGTAGCGCTCGAGCGTGCTCGCGAGCTCGCGGTCGGCGTCGAGCATGGGCAACGCGAGTTGCTCTGGGCCGAACTCGATGGCGTCGCGCTCCGCGCCCAGCGTGACCTGGACCCCGAACGCGCGGCCCAGCTCGGGTGCGTTCCGCGCCGTGGGCTGACGCAGCTCCACCCCGCGCGGCACGAGGGGCACGCCGGTCGCGCTCCGCGCCAGCTCGAGCGTCCCGAGCATCGCGAACTGCGACATCACGCGCCGATGCGGGTCCTCCTCGTGAGGCGACTGGTAGACGAGCCGGAGCCCCCCGTCGTCGTCCGCCTCGACGCTGAAGATCTCCCGGCCGTGCAGCAGGGTGTCGAAGCGCACGAGGACCGCGAAGCCGTCGCGCAAGGACGGAGCGGAGCGGACCGCGAACTCCAGCCCCCGAAACCGCCCGCGCTGGAGGCTGCGCGCGGCGTGGAGGCCGATGTCCTCGCCCCCCCGCCGGATGGCCTCGTGCCAGAGCGCCTCCTCGCGGGCGACCGAGATCAGGCCGTCCAGATCCTCGAGGTCGGCCGGCGCGATCCCCGCCGAGGCCAGGGTCGCGTCGACGTCCACGCCCTGATCGCGCAGCGCGTCGAGGATCGCGTGCGCGATCGCGACCGACACCCCCTCTTCGTCACCCACGACTCAGGGATATCACGCCGACGCTTCGAAGGCGCCCCGGTCAGGCGCCCTTCGCGGCCCGGACGAGCTCACGCAGGGCGAGGTAGGCCGAGAGGCGCCGGATGCGCCACCGATCGCCGCCGAGCGCGTGCGCCTGGGTGACCGTCTCGCCCTCGCGACGCGCGACCGCGATGAAGACCGTGCCCACCGGCTTGTCTTCCGTGCCGCCCCCGGGGCCGGCGATGCCGGTGATGGCGACCGCGAGGTCCGAGTCGGCGAGGCGACGCGCTCCGTCGGCCATCGCCGCTGCGCACTCGCTGCTCACCGCGCCGTGGCCGCGCAGGATCTCCGCGCCGACGCCCAGCACCTTGGTCTTGGCCGCGTTCGCGTAGGTGACCGCGCTGAGCAGCATGTACTCGGAGCTGCCCGGCACGTCGGTGATGAGCGAGCCCACCATGCCGCCGGTGCAGCTCTCGGCCAGCGCGATGGTCATGCCGCGCTCGCGGAGGACATGCCCCACGTAGACCGGGTAGCGCTCTTCGCCCGTGCCGAACACGGCGTCCCCGAGGCGCGTGCGGACCTCGGACTCGGCGGCCCGCGCGATCTCCTCGGCGCGCGCCTCGGTCTCGGCCCGCGCCAGGAGCTTGACCTCGATCTCGGGGAAGCTCGCGCGATAGCCGAGGGTCAAGCCTTCGTACGCGGCCTCGACGCCCTCGAGCAGCTCGCCGACCTTCGACTCCGCGAGCCCGAAGGTGCGCAGATGTACCTGATGCGTGGTGCGCTCGACCGAGCGAGACACGGAGGGCTGCACGTGGTCGGCGAAGAGCCGCTTCATCTCGTGCGGCACGCCGGGGAGGAACCATGCGCGGCACGCGCCCAGCGTCATCGCGAAGCCCGGCGCCGTGCCCACCGGGTTCTCGAGCGCGTCCGCGCCGTCGGGGAGGTCGGCCTGCTTGGCGTTCGAGGGGCTCATCACGCGGCCCACCGCGGCGAACCGGCGCTCGATCATGCGCAGCGACGGCTCGTGCCGCGACCGAGGGACCCCGGCCACGCGCGCGACCGCCTCGGCCGTCAGGTCGTCGGTGGTGGGGCCGAGCCCGCCGGTGGCGACGATGAGGGTGTGCGCGGCGCTGAGGCGCTTCAGCGCCGCGCCGATGGTCTCGATGTCGTCGCCCACCGCGACCTGCTCGACCACCGTGCATCCGAGCGCGGTCAGCTCCTCGGAGAGCCAGCTCGCGTTCGTGTTCGTGAGCTCGCCGCGCGTGAGCTCGGTACCGATGGAGAGAACGGCGGCGGTCATCTGGACCTCGGAGAAAAGGGCTGACCAGGCTAGGGCCTGGGTCGCCGCAGCGTCAAGCACGACGCGCGCAGATCGCCCCCTACTCTCGTACGTCACCCCATGGTAGGACCGCTCGGGGTTGCGGGGGCGCGCGGCGACCCCATGTGCCCTTTCGCGAAAGGACCGGCATGAAGAAGATCCAATCGATGGCGGGGAGCCTCGGCGTGAGAGGCCTCTGCCTCGGCGCCCTCGGCCTCGGAGCGCTCTGCCTCGGCGGCCAGATGCTGCTGGGAGGTCTCGCCGCGGCACAGCAAGCCGACGAGGCCGAGGCGCAGACGCCGCTCGCGAGCCTCCCCATCCAGCGCGAGCGCCTCGACAACGGACTGCGCGTGGTCATGAGCCCCGACCGGACCGTCCCGACCGTCGCCGTCAGCGTCTACTACGACGTCGGCTCGCGGAACGAGGAGCGCGGCCGCTCCGGGTTCGCTCATCTCTTCGAGCACATGATGTTCCAGGGCTCGGAGAACGTGGCCAAGGGCGAGCACTTCTCGCTGATCATGAACCGCGGCGGCTCCCTCAACGGCACCACCAGTCACGATCGCACCAACTACTTCGAGACCCTCCCGAGCAACGAGCTGGCGCTCGGGCTCTGGCTCGAGGCCGACCGGATGCGCTCGCTCGCGGTGACCGAGGAGAACTTCGAGAACCAGCGGCAGGTCGTGATGGAGGAGTGGCGCCAGAGCTACCGCAACCAGCCCTACTCGATGAGCTTCCTGCGCATCAACGAGCTCGCGTACGGCGACTACTGGCCCTACTCGCACTCGACGATCGGTGACATCGCGGACCTCGAGAACGCGCCGCTGTCGGCCGTGCAGCAGTTCTTCGACACCTACTACAAGCCGAACAACGCGGTGCTCAGCATCGCGGGCGACTTCGACCCCGAGGAGGCCATGGCGCTGGTGCGCCGCTACTTCGGTGAGATCCCCTCGGGCGAGGTGCCCACGTACGCGCCGGGCGACCTCGCGCCGCAGACCTCGGAGCGCGTGGACACCATTCACGACCCCCTCGCCCAGCGCCCTGCGTTCCACGTCGCGTGGCACATCCCGCAGAACCGCGAGCCCGACCACTACGCGCTCGAGATGATGGGCCTGGTGCTCGGCGACGGTGAGTCGTCCCGGCTGTACCAGGAGCTGGTCAAGGAGCAGGAGCTCGCGCAGGAGATCTTCATCGGCACCGACGACCGTCGCGGGCCCGACCTCTTCAGCGCCTGGGTGATCCTCAGCGAGGGCCACACCGGCGAAGAGGCGCGGGCGGTGATCTTCCGCGAGATCGAGAACGTGGCCCGCCGCGGCGTGACCGAGCGCGAGCTGCAGAAGGCGCAGAACCGCATCCGCTCGAGCTTCATCTTCGGCCTCCAGTCCAACCTCCAGCGCAGCCAGCGCCTGGCGGAGTACGAGCTCTACTACGACGACGCCGCGCTCATCCGTGAGGAGATGGCCCGCTACATGGCGGTCACCCGCGAGGACATCCAGCGCGTCGCCGGCCAGTACTTCACCGAGACCAACCGCACCGTGCTCGACGTGGTCCCCCAGCCGCCGCAGCAGCAAGAGGCTTCCCCGCAGGAAGCCCAGCAGGAAGAAGGAGGCGAGCAGTGAAGCGCGCCCTGATCGGCCTGACGGCCCTGAGCATGCTCGCCTGCGGTCCCGGCGCGACGCCGGACGAAGGCGACGAGACGACCGGCGACGAGACGGTCGTCGAGGTGGTCCGCGAGGCGCCCCCGCGCCAGCCCCCGCCGGAGAGCGGCCCGCCGCGGGACGTTCAGTTCCCGGACATCGCGCGCGCCGACGCGGCCGGGCTCGACGTCAACACCGTTCGCTTCGGCGATCTGCCGCTCGTGTACCTGCGGCTCGTGATCCGGAGCGGCAGCGCGCAGGACCCCGCGGACCTCCCCGGCCTCGCCCACTTCGTCGCGCAGATGCTGAAGGAGGGCACCCGCCAGCGCTCGAGCGCGGAGCTCGCCGAGGCGATCGAGTTCCTCGGCGCCAACCTCTACGTCGGCTCGGACGAGGCGAACGTCTACATCATGGTCCGGGCGCTGTCGGAGCACCTGGACGAGGCGATGGACCTCCTCGCCGAGGTGGCGCGCAACCCGCGCTTCAGCGAGACCGAGCTGCGGCGCCTCAAGCAGCGCGAGCGCGACCGGCTGGCGCTGTCGTCCCAGCAGCCGCGCTACCTCGCGCGCAGAGAGCTCTACCGCGAGCTCTACGGCAACCACCCCTACGCGCACGTGGACACGACGATGGAGGCCATCGGCGACATCTCGCGCCGCGACCTCCAGAGCTGGCACCGGGCGAACTTCGTCCCGAACAACGCCTTCCTGGTCGCGGTCGGGGACGTCCAGCCGGCGGCCGTGCAGCAGGCCGCCGAGCGCGCCTTCCGCGGCTGGCGCCGCCGCGACGTGGCCGAGACGACCTATCCCGAGCCGCCGCAGCGCGCGCAGCGTGAGGTGCTCGTGGTCGACCGGCCGCAGTCGGTGCAGTCGGTGATCTACGTGGGCAACCTCGCGCTCGCGCGGAGCAACCCCGACTTCGTCCGGCTCCAGGTCGCCAACCAGGTGCTGGGCGGCTCGGCCGCGTCGCGCCTGTTCATGGATCTGCGCGAGCAGCGGAGCCTCACCTACGGCGCCTACAGCCAGGTGGCGGAGCGGGCGCAGGTCGCTCCGTTCGTCGCCTTCGCCGCGGTGCGCAACGAGGTCACCGAGGAGGCCATGGCCGGCTTCGTCGAGCACCTCGATCGCATCGTGGCCGAGGAGCCGCCCGCGGACGAGGTGCGGGACGCGCAGAGCTACCTCAGCGACTCCTTCCCCTTGCAGATCGAGACGGCGGGCCGCGTCGCCGCGATGGTGGAGGAGCTGCGGGTCTACGACCTCCCCGACGACTACTGGGACGGCTACCGCTCGGCGATCCGCGAGGTGACGGCGGCGCAAGCGCACGCGGCGGCGGAGCAGTACATCCGCCCCGACCGGGCGATCATCGTCGCGGTGGGCAAGGCCGCCGACATCGTGCAGCCGCTCCGCCGCTACGGGCGGGTGCGGGTCATCGACACGGACGGCAACGAGATCGAGACGTTCCCCGCGGCCGACGCCGAATAGAGTCGGTTCCAGGGAATGAGCGGCCCGGGTCCTTCCGTCGGGACGGTCCGGGCCGTCTGCGTTCGCCTTCGAACGTCGGGCGCGTCCGCGCCACACATCGTATGGTGCGGCGGCCCCGCCCGCGACTAAGGGCTTGGGCTGAAAGCGCCAGGAGCAGCGAAGAACATGTGCGGAATCGTCGGCTACGTCGGGGACGAAGAGTGCGCCCCCATCCTCCTCGATGGCCTGAAGCGTCTGGAGTACCGCGGGTACGACTCGGCGGGCACGGCCATCTACGACGGCGAGAGCATCCGGGTGGTGCGCGCCGTCGGCAAGCTGCGCCACCTCGAGAAGGCCATCGACGAGAAGAAGCCCACCGGGCAGATCGGCATCGGTCACACCCGCTGGGCGACCCACGGCCGGCCGTCCGAGGTCAACGCGCACCCGCACCTGATCGGCGGCGTCGCGGTGGTCCACAACGGGATCATCGAGAACCACCTCTCGCTCCGCGCACGCCTGAAGGAGCGCGGCGCGAAGATCCTCTCGGACACGGACACCGAGATCGTCGCGCACCTCATCGATCAGCAGGTCAGGGAGGGCCTCGACATCGAGGCCGCGGTCCGGAAGGCGCTCTCCGAGGTCCACGGCGCGTACGCGCTCGCGGTGCTCAGCGAGGCCGAGCCCGACCGGCTGGTGGTGGCCAAGAGCGCCTCGCCGCTGGTGCTCGGCATCGGCGACGGAGAGATGTTCGCCGGCTCGGACATCCCCGCGCTTCTGCCGTACACGCGCAAGATGATCTTCCTCGAGGACGGCGAGATGGCCGTGCTCACCAAGGACGAGGCGGTCATCACGACCATCGAAGGCGTGGCGGTGGATCGCGCCCCGCGACACATCGACTGGTCGCCCGTGATGGCCGAGAAGGCCGGCTACAAGCACTTCATGCTCAAGGAGATCCACGAGCAGCCGCGCGCGATGGAGGACACGCTCCGCGGCCGGTTGGATCGTGAGAACGGCGACATCAACGGCCACGAGATCGGCCTCAGCGACGAGGACGCGAGAGAGATCAAGCGCGTCTACCTGCTCGCCTGCGGCACGAGCCATCACGCGGCGATGACCGGGCGCTACTTCATCGAGAAGCTCGCCAAGGTGCCGACCACGGTCGAGCTCGCGAGCGAGTTCCGCGGCCGGATGCCCATCGTCGGCGAGGGTGACCTCGTCATCGCGGTGAGCCAGTCGGGCGAGACCCTCGACACCCTCGTCGCGGCGAAGGAGGCGAAGGAGCGCGGCGCGAAGGTGCTCGCGATCGCCAACGTGATCGGCAGCGCCATCCCGCGCATGAGCGACGCGGCCTTCTACACGCACGCGGGCCCCGAGATCGGCGTGGCCTCGACGAAGTGCTTCTCCACGCAGCTCGCCAACCTGCTGATGCTCTCGGTCTGGCTCGGCCGACGCCGCGGCGTCCTGAGCGAGGCGGAGACGGGGGAGCTGGTCGAGGACATGGCCCGCCTGCCGCACCTGATGCGCGACGTGCTGCTCGGCACCCGTCAGCTCGTGGCGAACCTGGCCAAGCGCTACAGCGAGGCGCGGGACGTGCTGTTCCTGGGGCGCGGGCTGAACTTCCCCATCGCGCTCGAGGGCGCGCTCAAGCTCAAGGAGATCAGCTACGTGCACGCCGAGGGCTACGCGGCCGGCGAGATGAAGCACGGGCCGATCGCGCTCATCGACAGCAACGTGCCGGTGCTGGTGCTCGCGCCGAAGGACAGCTGGTACGAGCGCACGCTCAGCAACCTCCAGGAGGCGAAGGCGCGCGAGGCACAGGTCATCGCGGTGGCGACCGAGGGCGACGAGGACGCGCGCGAGGTGGCCCACGACCTGGTGGAGATCCCCATGGTGCGCGAGGAGCTGACGCCCTTCCTCACCGTGCTGCCGCTCCAGCTCTACAGCTACTACGTGGCCGACTTCAAAGGCACCGACGTCGATCAGCCGCGCAACCTCGCGAAGACCGTCACCGTCGAGTAGGCTCGCCCGCCGCCATGCTGCACGGCGCCACCATCGCCGTCGTGGTGCCCGCCCACGACGAGGCTCGACTCATCGCGCGAACCCTCGCGTCGATCCCCACGTGGATCGATCGCGTGGTCGTGGTGGACGACGCCTCGCGTGACGACACGGCGGCGCGCGCCGAGGGCTTCGGGGACCCGCGCGTCTCGGTGGTCCGCCACGCGGTGAACCGCGGCGTCGGCGCGGCCATCGTGACCGGCTATCGGCGCGCCTTCGAGGACGGCGCCGACGTCGCCGCCGTGATGGCGGGCGACGCGCAGATGGACCCGGCCGATCTCCGCGCGGTGGTGGAGCCCGTGGCCCGCGGCGAGGCCGACTACGTCAAGGGCAACCGCCTCTCGCACCCCGAGGCGCTGAGCGCGATGCCGCTGCATCGGCTGGTCGGCAACCACGCCTTGAGCGCCCTGACCCGCCTCGTCACCGGGCTCGATGTCTACGACTCGCAGTGCGGCTACACCGCCATGCACCGCCGCGTGGCCGACCGCGTCCAGCTGCAGCGCCTTTGGCCCCGTTACGGCTACCCGAACGATCTCCTGTCCCGGCTCGCGGTGGCGCGGCTCCGCGTGCGCGACGTCCCCGTGCGCCCCGTCTACGCGGACGAGGAGAGCGGCATCCGCACGCAGGACCTGCTGCTGAGCTTCCCCCTCGTGCTCGGCCTCGGGCTCGCGCGTCGGGTCTTCGTGGCCGATCGGCGCTGAGCCGCGCACACTCTCCGGGCCATGCGGATCGGAGTGCTGACGACGAGCTACCCGCGCTTCGAGGGCGACGTGGCGGGCGTCTTCGTGCGAGGCATGGCGCGCGCGCTCGCCGCGCGGGGGCACACCCTGGAGGTCCTCGCGCCGAAGCCCGCGGCGGGCGAGGCGCCGCTCACCGACCCGGGCGTGACGCTTCGGTGGATCGACTACGGGGCGGGCCTGCGCACCTTCTACGGCGCGGGCGTCCCCGACAACGTGCGCCGCGACCCGCGCGCCTGGCCCGGCCTGCTGAGCTTCCCCCGCGCCTTGCTCGAGGAGACCCGCGCCCGGGCGCAGAGCTGGGACGCGCTCGTGAGCCACTGGGCGCTGCCGTCGACGCTCGTCGCGGGCAGGGTGCGAGGCGAGCGGCCGCACCTCGCGGTCCTCCACTCGGCGGACGTGCACCTCATGGCGAGGCTCCCGCTGTCGGGCCGGATCGCCGCGCGCGTGGGCGCGAGCGCGGACGAGCTGTGGTTCGCGTCCAACGCGCTCCGCAAGCGCTTCCTCCACCTGTTGGCTCCGGTGCCGCGGGCTCGGCTGGCCAGCCGCGCGCACGCGAGCGCGATGGGGGTGGAGCTCGAGCCGCCGTCGGCCTCACGGCGCGCGCTCCGACAGCGGCTGCGCTTCGACCGCTTCACCCTGCTGTCGGTGGGTCGGCTCGTGCCCATCAAGGGGCTGCGCCACGCGATCGACGCGATCGGC
>SHBB01000395.1 GCA_004213565.1 Sandaracinaceae bacterium | reverse complement strand
CTCGGGACGAGATGCCGCGAGGCGCGCGTCCTCGGCGTCGAGCGCCTTGCGCAGTCGCGAAGCGAGGTCCGGCGGGGCGGCGGGCGCGTCGGCACACGCCTCCTTCACCCGCCCCTTGAACCCCCGCACGAACGAGAGGTGGACGCGGCACGGGCCGCACGCGTCGAGGTGCTGCTCGAACTCGATCTGAGTATCGGGATCGACCTCACCATCGACGACGGCGTCGACGTGGCGACGGAGGATCTCGCACGAAATCATCCCGCGTTCTCCTTCGCGCGACGGTACGCCTCGAGGGAGACCGGCTCGCTGGCCGCCGGCTCCTCGACGATGCCGAGCTGGATGGCCTGCGCCATCAACCGCTTCTGCATCTTCTTGCGGGCCCGGTGGAGACGGCTCATCACCGTCCCGATCGGGCAGCCCACGATGGCGGCGATCTCCTTGTAGGAGAGCTCCTCCACGTCGGCGAGGATGATCATCATCCGGTAGTCCTCGGGCAGCGCGTCGAGCGCGTCCTGGATCTCCGCGTGAATCAGGCGGCGGTGCGCCTCCGACTCGGGGTCGGTCAGGCACCGCATCGCGGCGCGGCTCATGACGCCGTCGCCCACCGGCTCCGCGTCGCGGCCCTCGAGCACCTTCCGCTCCCGCGTCTTGCGGCGGTACTTGTTGATGAAGGTGTTGGTCAGGATCCGGAACAGCCAGGCCTTCATGTTGGTGCCGGGCTCGAACCGATCGTGGAAGCGGTAGGCCTTCACGAAGGCGTCCTGCACGAGGTCCTCGGCGTCGGACGGGCTCCGGGTGAGTCGAAGGGCCGCCCCGTACAGCGCGTCGAGGTGCTGCAGCGCTTCGCGCTCGAAGTCCTCGCGCACGGGGTCGTTCGTGTGGGGGGTGACGGCCATCGGCATCCTTTCAAGGCGCTGAACGAGGAGAGCGGCACGCCTGTTCCAGAAACCTGCGTTCCAACGCAAGTGCGGCCGGCCCGTCGTGGGCAGCGCCTCGCAACCCCTCGGAATGGTTGCGCTAGCTCCCCCTCGTCTGCGACAGGAGCACCGTAACCATCCAGGGCCTCGCCGCACCTGTTTTCGCTGCGGCTGGAATCCTACTCACCGGATTCGTCCGCGCCGTCCGCGTCGTCCCGGCGGCTCAGCTTGACCAGCTTGTCTTCCAGCTCCTCGATGCGCGTCTGCATGCGCTTCACCTCGCCCTGGAGCTGCTGCACGTGGGTCAGCGCGTGACCGAGCAGGCCCCGGATCCGGTCGTCCGCCAGCCGCTGGAGCTCGTCGATCGCCTCCTTCGAGGTCGCGAATACCGAGCGCTTGGCCTCCTTCGCCTTGGGCGGCTCGGACTTCTTGCTGGCCACGGCCTCGGCCGCTTCGGCGCCCTCGCCTTCCTCGTCTTTGTCGCGCGGGATGAGCTTGCCCATCGGGCCTTCCCGCAGGCTGCTCATGAGCCGCTCCCCGCTCTGCTGGATCAGCGTGCGGAGCGTGCTCACCGAGGCGACGGCGCGGTTGTCCTCGGCGCCCTTCTTCTCTTCCTCGTAGATGATCTGGGCGAGCGTGACGTTCGTCAGATCTTCCTTCGTGGTGTTGTCGATGATCGTGACGTGCTCGCCCTCGCGGACGAATTTCGCGATCTGATGCAACGTCACGTAGCGACTGTCGCGCGTGTCGTAGAGCTTGCGGTTCGCGTAGCGTTTGATCAGCCGGGGCTTCTCGTCGTCCCCGTCGTGCTGCTGACTGGTTTCCAAGCAATCCTCCTGGGATGCGCGCTCGAGCGGCCCCTCGCGACGCGGCGCGTCATCAGTATACACGTCCGTGACGCGGACGGTCGTCCGCGCGGGAAGTAGAGTGAGGGAGCCAACATGGAGGACGCCCGCGCCCACGCCCGTCGACTCGTGCGCCGCATCGCGGCCATCGCGGACGCGCCGATGCGCGTTCGGTACGTCGCGAGCGTGCTGTCCCGCACCGCCCCCGGCGACATCGCGGACCTCGTGACCGTCTCGGTGCACGGCGCCGAGGCCCGGGACGGCGACCTGGGCTCGCTGCTGCTGGCGCTCTGTCTCGCGCTCGCGCAGCCGGAGCGGGCGGAGCTGCGGGACGACGTCGTGCGCGAGGCGTTGGCGCGAGGACAGCACGACACCGCGGCGCTCCTGAGCCCTCGGCCGTCGGCGAAGGAGAGCGAAGAGCCGCTCGCGGTCCCGGACTTCGGGCGCGGCCGGCCGGTCACGCTCGGGGAGCGCAAGTCGCTGGCGCGCACCCGAGATCGGGACCTGCTGGCGAGGGTCCTACGCGACCCCCACCCGGACGTGATCCGCATCCTGCTGTCGAACCCGGCGCTGACCGAAGAGGACGTCATCCGCCTCTGCGCCCAGCGCCCCGTCGCGTCCGAGGTGCTCCGCGAGGTGTTCCGCACCACGAAGTGGGTGCTGCGCTACCGGGTGCGCCGGACGATCGTGAACAACCCGTTCACGCCGCTCGACGTCGCGCTCCAGCTCGCGGCCCACCTCCACGCGCAGGACGCGCGCGAGGTGATGGACGCGCCGGAGCTGCCGGTCGCGCTACGCGAAGCCTGCGCCCGCGTCGCGGGCCTCCAGACGCTTCACTGAGAGACCGAGGCGAGGCTCAGCGCTCGACGACCTCGGCCTCGGCGACGTCTTCGTCCGCGACGCGCTTCGCGCTCGACTTCGACTCCACCTGCTTGTCCTTGGAGGTGACCTCGATGTCGTCGTCGGACTTGAGCGCGCGCTTGAGGTTGCGGATGCCCTTGCCGAGACCTTCGCCGATCTGAGGCAGTCGCCCCGAGCCGAAGACGACCAGGACGATCAGAAGCACGATCAGGAGCTCTTGCCAGCCAATGCCACCCACGTGTTCCTCCTGCGCCGCAAGCGCGACGCGTGCCCGAAAGGTACGGCTCCACCCGATTCCGGGCAAGCGACCAGGGCGTAGCGCGAAGCGCGGCGATGAGCACGCGGCCCGAGGGAGTGCCTCCCGCGCAAAGCGTACTAGAGTCGCCTCGGATGGCGCGCGTCACGCTTCGCAAGGGTCGCGTCCGGCCGGTCTGGGCCGGGCATCCCTGGGTCTTCGCACAGGCCATCGCGCGCGTCGACGGGGCGCCCGCGCCCGGTGACGCGGTGGAGGTGCGCGATCCGGAGGGCCACTTCCTCGGCCGGGGTTTCTGGTCGCCGAAGTCGGCCATCCCCGTGCGCATCGTCACACGCGATCCGCAGGAGCCCCTCGACGAGGGCGCGATCGTGCGGCGCGTCGAGCGCGCGGCCGCGCTGCGCAGACAGCTCGGTCTGCCCCGCGAAGGGACCGACGGCTACCGCCTCATCCACGCCGAGGGCGA
This sequence comes from Sandaracinaceae bacterium, assembly GCA_004213565.1. Taxonomy (GTDB): domain Bacteria; phylum Myxococcota_A; class Polyangia; order Polyangiales; family Sandaracinaceae; genus JAVJQK01. Next base: position 6,255 of record SHBB01000395.1, on the reverse strand, counting down.
CGGCCTGCCCGGGCTGATCGCCGACGTCTACCGCGAGGCGGCGGTGATCCAGCTCGGGACCCACGGGATGAAGCGCTACGAGGACGTCATCGCCCACGCGGTGGGTCGCGTCTCGGGGGCCAAGACGGTGCTCGAGGTGGCCTCCCGGCGCGCCCAGGAGCGCGAGGGGCTCAGCGTCGAGCCCCGCGTGATCCGGGGACCGGAGCGCAAGCGGCTCGAGTTCACCGAGCGCGGCTTCTCCTACGCGATCGAGATCGAGCTGGCGCAGAAGACCGGCTTCTACTTCGACCAGCGGGAGAACCGGGCGCGGATCGAGGGGCTGGCGCGCGGTCGCCGCGTGCTCGACCTCTACAGCTACGTCGGCGCCTTCGGGCTCGCGGCCGCGCGGGGAGGCGCCGAGATCGTCGACGCCTGGGACAGCAGCGCTCCGGTGATCGCGGAGGGCGCGTCGATCGCGTACGCCAACGGGCTGGGCGACAAGGTGCGCTTCGCGAAGGGGGACGCGCGGCGCGTGATGCAGAAGCTCGCACAGGACGGGGAGCGCTACGACATGGTCATCCTCGACCCGCCGAAGCTGGCGCCGACGGCCAAACATCTGGCGAAGGCGCGCAAGGCCTACCAGCGCCTCAACGCCAGCGCGATGGCGCTGGTGAACGAGGGCGGCGTGCTCGCGACCTGCTCGTGCTCGGCCGCCATGACCGAGCCGGAGCTGCTCCGCATGGTCGCCCTCGCCGCCAAGGACGCGCGCCGGGAGGCGACGCTGCTCGCGGTGGGGCACCAGGGCATGGACCACCCGACCTTGCCCGCCTTCCCCGAGGGGCGCTACCTCGACTGCGCGTTCGTGAGGCTCACGTGAAGCCGCTGGCTCAGCTCCCGCGCGAGCTCGCCGCGTCGCTGCGCGGGGTGATCTTCGACGTGGACGACACGTTGACGACGCGCGGGCGCCTGACGGCCGAGGCCTACGGCGCGCTGACCGCCCTGCACGACGCGGGGCTCTCGCTGATCGCGGTCACCGGTCGGCCGCTGGGCTGGACCGACGCGTTCGCCGCGAGCTGGCCGATCGACCTCGCCCTCGGAGAGAACGGCGCGGGCTGGGCGCACAGTCGCGGCGGCGCGATCGCGGTGGGCTATTTCCACGACGAGGCGACGCGTCGGCAGCAGGCGGCCCGACTCGCGTCGCTGGTGCAGCACGTGGAGGCCGAGCACCCGGAGCTGCGCCCCGCCAGCGACCAGCCGGCCCGCCGCTGCGATCACGCGTGGGACGTCGGCGAGCGGGACGACGTGGGCGACGACGCCGTCGACGCGCTGCGCCAGACCATCGAGCGCGAGGGCGCGCGCTGCCTCGTCAGCTCGGTGCACGCGCACGCGCTCGTCGGCGACTGGGACAAGGCCCGCGGCGTCGTGCGCGCCGCCGATCAGGTGCTCGGCGCGGACGTCGGCACCGAGCCGTGGCTCTTCGTGGGGGACTCCGGCAACGACGCGGCGGCCTTCGCGTTCTTCTCGCACACGGTGGGCGTCGCGAACGTGCGCGCGCACCTCGACCGGATCGACTCCCCGCCGGCGTACGTCACCGAGGCCGAGCGCGGCGCGGGCTTCGTCGAGCTGAGCCAGGCCCTCCTCGCAGCGCGCGGATCGACCCATGGCTGACAAGCGCATCCCCGCCCCGCTCGTGCTCGCCGCGGCGAGCGGCATGCTCGCGGTCGCCGCGGTCGCGTTCTTCAGCCTGCCGGGGCCCGAGGACGCCGCTCCCGAGCCCGACACCCATGACCGCCCGGCCCTCCGCCTCGACGACTCGTCGCCAGAGCTCGTCTCGCAGAGCTTCTACGACGCGTGGCGAAGGCGCCGCTGGGACGAGGCGATCCAGATCAGCGCGGGCGCCGCGCGGCAGGCGGCGCGCGACAAGAAGGCGCGGGACGAGGCGCTGCCGCCCGAGGAGCGCATCGTCGCCGAGCGCACCTGGGACGCCCTCTCGCGCGCCCCGCTCTCGCTCTTGCTCGACCAGGTCGATGTCCTCGACGGAGATCGCTACCGGCTGGAGGGTGTGGCCGAGTACCAGCTCGTCGGCCGCCCGTACCGCCGGCGCGTGACCTTTCACGTCGAGCCGGGCGGTGGCGCGTACCGCGTGAGCGAGATGGAGCTGGGCGAGGTGCTGACCGACCTGCCCGACATCTTCCAGGGCGCAGAATGACCGACGATCCGCCGGACGCCGACTCGCACTACCGCGACGCGGCCTACTACGACCACGCCTACCGACGCTACAAGTCCGACGTCGGCTTCTACGTGGAGCTCGCGACGGGCAGCGGCGGGCCGGTGCTCGAGCTCGGCGTCGGGACCGGGAGGGTGGCCACGGCGATCGCGCGGGAGGGCATCGAGGTCGTGGGCGTCGACAAGATGACGACCATGCTCGAGAGAGCGCGACGGCGCCTCGAGAAGGCGCCCAAGAAGGTGCGCGACCGCGTCACCCTCGTCGAAGGCGATCTCCGCGACGTGCGGCTCGAGCGCCGCTTCCCGTTCGTGGCCGCGCCGTTCAACGTCTTCCAGCACCTCTACGGGCGACACGACGTCGAGCGCGCGCTCGCGACGGTCGCCGCCCACATGACGCCGAACGGGCGGCTCGCGTTCGACGTGCTCATGCCCGATCCCGTCAGCCTCGCGCGTGATCCCAACCGCTACTACAAGAGCCGCCCGGTGACGCACCCGGCGGACGGGAAGCGCTACGGCTACGACGAGGCGTTCGACTACGATCACGAGCGGCAGATCCAGACCACGACCATGCGCTTCTCGGACCTCGAGGACGGTCGGGAGCGCTTCCGGGAGACGCTGCCGCAGCGACAGTTCTTCCCCCGCGAGCTGGAGGCGCTGCTCCACTACAACGGCTTCGAGATGCTGCGGCTCGATGGAGGCTTCGGCGCCGAGCCGATCGACGCCTACACCGAGTCGCTGGTCGTGATCGCCCGCCTGCGCCGCTGACGCGCCCATCCGGCGAGGGCCAGGCCGACGAGCCAGAGCCACGGCGTATGGCCGTCGCCGGACGCGCGGCAGCTGCAGCCGCCCACCCCGGGATCTCGGCCCGGCCCTTCGCGCCCCGCGTCGGCGCTCGCCATGCCCGCGTCCGGCGTCTCGAAGCGCGTGCCTCCGTCCGAGGGCGGGGGCGGGAGCTCGCCGACCTCGACGCACACCTCGAGCAGGTCGTCCGGCGGCCCCCCGTGGCCGGGATCGGAGAACCACGTCACCCCCTCCTGGACCAGCCCGAAGGTCTGGCAGACGCGGCCCGGCTCGGAGGGCCCACGCAGGCTGAAGGTGAACGGGAACGTCTCGCCCGGGGGCACCACGCCGTCGACGGCCTGCACCCGCGTGGGGCTGACCCAGTCGGAGGCGGCGAGCGAGCTGGCCGCGTCGCGGGGCGTCGGCGCGAGGCGCGTGTCGCCCGTCCAGTCCTCCGTGCCGACGTTCTCGAGCTCGATCGTGCCGAGCACCTCTTCGCCGGGCGCGAGCGCGATGGGCGCGGCGGCGGCCACCGGGAAGGTCTGCATCACGAACGCGGCGGCGTACCGGCCGGCCGCGACGCAGAGGTCCGCGCCGAACCCTCCGGACGGGCTTCTCCCCATGCGGTCCTCGGTCTGCGGCCCGTAGATCCCGTCCTCGTCGATGAGGTCGCCCGGGTTGTTTGCGTTCCAGAGGCGCTGGAAGACGAGCACGGAGGCCTCGCGCATGTCGGGGCCCGGGCAGTCGTAGTGCACCGGGTCGCTCGAGGGGTAGCTCTGGGTGCAGCCCTGAGCGGTCATCGCGGAGCGCGCGGCGGAGTAGTTCGACAGGTCGACCGCCCTCCCCGTCTGATGGTTGCTCCGCCCGGGCCGCGCCGCGAGCCCGCAGCCTCCTTCGTGATACAGCAGGTACTGCTCGACGAGGGTGCGGAAGGCGCTGGTGACCCGGAGGGGCTGCGAGTCCGCGGCCGCGCGGACCGCGCGCACCGTCTCGGCCGTGCCGAGGGGATGGACCCGGCTCGAGGTCAGCTCGATGTTGGGGTGCGGCGCGAACTCGGACACCGCCCCCGGGAACGCGCAGAGGTGCGACCGGACCAGCTGCTCGCTCAGCCCCTCCACGCCCGCGGTGGTGCAGCCCCCGCGGTGGGACGCGACCACCGCGTCCACGGTCTGGGCGTGGGCGGCGGACGTACAAAGCCAGAGGATGATCACCGGGAGACTGCGCGCGGTCACGAGCCGGTGCGCAGCAAGCACCGTTCCCGGGCGCGAGACGTGGAAACCACCCCGAGAGTGCGGCGCGAGGGCCGCAGGATCGCGCGAGGCTGGCGCAGCCGGGGCTCCAGACCCGACCATTCCAGTGGCCAGGAGAGGTCAGGCCACTTCGTCACACCGTTCAGGTGTCGGTCGATCAGCGCGCGCGGGCCTGGGCCTTGTCGAGCGCCTCTTGCACGATCTTGTTGTGCTCGACCTCGTCCTTCCAGCGCACCTGGCCCGCCTCGGGCAGGAGATGGATGGGGTCGAAGTAGAGGAAGTAGCGGCCCGACTTCACGCTCGGCGCGGTGTAGACGCTCACGCCCGTCGTTCGGTCGTAGTACTCGAACGAGTGCGCGTCGCGCTTGCCGCCGCCGCCGGGGGCGTCGACCACGAAGACCGGCGTGTTGAACCCGGCCGTCACGCCACGCACGTTCTTCTCGAGGCTGATCGCAGTATCGACCGTGGTCCGAAGCTCCTCGACGCCCTTCACCATGTCGTGCTGGTAGACGTAGTACGGCTGGACGTTGCAGTAGCCGAGGCGCTTGACCAGGAGCTGCATCGTCTCGACGTCGTCGTTGACGCCGCGCTGGAGCACCGACTGGTTGCGCACCGTCACGCCGGCCGAGAACAGCCGGTCCATCGCCCGCTTCGTGATGCCGGTCAGCTCGTTCGGGTGGTTGAAGTGGGTGTGGAGCACGACGTCCTTGGCCATGGTCCGACCGCGCTGGACGACCTCGACGAGGGCCGAGAACCAGTCGTCGTCCGAGAGCACCTTCTGCGGCATGACCGCCGGGCCCTTGGTGGCGAAGCGCATGCGGCGCACGTTGGAGATGTCGAGCAGGCGGTTGCCCAGCTCGCGGATCTGATCCGCGCGCAGGTTGAACGAGTCACCGCCGCTGATGACGATGTCCTCGAGCTCCGGGCGGGTCGCGATGTACGCGAAGATGTCGTCCCAGCGCTTCTTGTTGGCCTTGAGGCTGACCTTCTCCAGCTCCTCCTGCTCCACGTTCGGACCGACCGCGTAGCTGCGGGTGCAGAAGCGGCAGTAGACGGGGCAGGTGTCGAGGGCGAGGAAGAGCGCCTTGTCGGGGTAGCGGTGGGTCAGCCCGGGCACGGGCGAGTCCGCCTGCTCGGCCAGGGAGTCGAAGCGGAGCTTCGGGTGATCCGGCAGCCGCGTGGATCCGAGCGGGATGAACTGGCGGCGGAGCGGATCCTCGTAGGGGTTCTCCCAGTCGATCAGGCTGAGCAGGTAGGGCGAGACCCGGACCGCCATGGGCGCGCGCGCGAAGCCCTCGGCCGCGTCGTCGAGGAAGGTCGCGCTCACGAGGCCCTCGAGGGCCGCGAGCAGCTTGTCGACCTTGGTGATCGACTTCTTCATCTGCCAGCGGTGGTCGAGGAAGGTGGCCTCGTCCACGCCTGCGTAGGCGGGGATCCGCCGCCAGAAGTCGTCCTCGAGCAGGTCGCGGTGCGCGAGCGTGGTGGGGTCGACCGGCGGCCGCTGGGCGTGCGCCGGCGAGTCCTGTCCTTCGATGACTTTCAGCTCCATCGCGTCCTCTTCGTCTCGTCAGGTGGCGTCGACGCCGGTCGGCGGAGCCACGCAGGGGGAGAGCGGCGCCATACCACAGCGGCTGGCCCTCCGCACGGGCGCGCACGGCGCGCTCACGCGACGAAAGTTTGACATGGATCTCGGGCTGTTCCACCACCGACACGTGCCCGGCGTGCGTCGCCCCACTCCGCCGATTGGTACACCGTCGAAGGGAGCCGAATCGTGTTGAGCCATCCCGCCATCGAGACCATACAGAGCCGCCCGCGCGACGCCTCGCGGGAGGAGACCGCGCCCATGGAGACGCCGATGAAGGATCGCCTGCTCTTCCTCATCTCGACCCCGCGGAGTGGCTCGACCTTGATGCAGCGGATGCTGAGCTCGCACAGCGAGATCTACACGCACCCCGAGCCGCACCTGATGACGCCGCTCGCGCACCTCGGCTACTACGACAAGGTCGACAAGGCCCCCTAC
>SHBB01000394.1 GCA_004213565.1 Sandaracinaceae bacterium | reverse complement strand
GACGGGGAACGCCCGCGCGATGCTCGACCGCGAGGTCGGAGAGGTCATGCACCCCGTGGTCGGCCCGCTCGTGGAGGCGACGCAGCTCTACATCGAGCCGTCGCGCATCGCCGAGCGGCTGTCCTCGGACCTCGAGGCGCCGCTCGTGCTCTTCGACGTGGGGCTCGGCGCGGGCTCCAACGCCATCGCGGCGTGGCGCGTCTCCGAGGCGCGCGAGGCGCCTGGCCGACGGCTGCACATCGTGAGCTTCGATCGCACCACGGCCGGCCTGGCGCTCGCGGTCGAGCCCGACAACGCGGCGGCGTTCGACCTCGAAGGCGAGGCGGGCGACGCCGCGCGCGCGCTCCTCGCGACGGGCCGCCACGAGACCGACGCGACGACGTGGACGCTCGCGCTCGGCGAGCTGCCCGACACCCTGGCCGGCGGCCCGTGGGGCCCCGCCGACGTCGTCTACTGGGACGCGTACTCTCCGCGCGCCAACCCTCGCCTGTGGACGGTCGCGGCGTTCGAGGCGCTGCGCGTCGCCTGTGGTCCGCAGGCCCACGTGCACACCTACAGCGCCGCGACGGCGACCCGCTCCGCGCTCCTGCTCGCGGGCTTCTGCGTGGGCGCGGGCGGGGCGTCGGCGTCGAAGTCGCAGACCACCATCGCGGCCATGCGGCGCGAGGATCTCTCCGATCCGCTCGGCGAGCGCTGGCTCGAGAGGCTCGGCCGCTCGAGCGCGCCCTGGCCCACCGACGCGCCGCCCGACGCGATGTCGCGGGTCCGCGCGCATCGCCAGTTCTCGGGCTGCCAGCTCGCCGACTGAAGGTCCCGCGAGCGCGGGTCAGGGGAGCCGGAAGGGGAAGCTGACCGAGAAGTTCTCGCGGCCGAAGCGCGGCACGCGGGCGTTCTGCGCCGCGGCTTCGACGCACCGCGCCACCGTCGTCGGCACGTCGGGCGTCACCACCTGCGCGCTGAGAGCTCGGCCGGAGCTCCCCTCGAACACGAACCTCACCTGCGCGCGCCCGACCCAGCCGTTGCTGCATGCCTGCACCGCGGGGGTGACCCGGTTCATCGCCTCGACGACCGCCTGACGGGAGGGGGTGTCGGGCACGGGGCCGGAGGGCTCCGCGAGCGCCGCGGCCGCGCCGAGCGTCAGGACGAGCAGGACGAGCAAAGGCGAGGCGGCGCGGAGGAGCAGAGAGCGCGTCATGGCGCGAGGGTAGCACTGTCGGGAAGGGGCTTGACGCCGTGCCCTCGCCGCGGCGAGCCGTCGCGCGAATCCTTCGATAGTGAGGCTTGACTCTATTTCGTGTCAGAGGTTACGACATGAATGGCGATCGCGCGTCGCCAACGGGGAGGGAACATGCGTCGCGTACGAGTCATCGGGAAGTGGATCGGGGTCTTGCTCGGGGGCCTCGCGCTCACGGGGTTGGTGCTCTTCGGCGTCGCGACCTGGGCCTACGGGTCACGGGCGGAGGCGCGCTACCGTCCCGCGCCGCACGAGCTCGAGATCCCGGCGCTGGACGAAGAGAGCCGTGAAGAGGCGGCGCGACTCTACCGAGCGCGTGGGTGCGCGGACTGTCATGGGGACGACGGGGCGGGCGCGGTGCTCATCGACGCGCCGCCGCTCTTCGTCGCGGGACCCAACCTCACCACGTCGGTGACGAGCATGTCGGGGAGCGCGCTGCACGGGCTGATCCGACGCGGGGTCAAGCCGTCGGGGGAGCCGGTCTTCTTCATGCCGTCGCACGAATACGTGCGCATGCCCGACGAGGAGCTCGGGCTGATCGTCGCGCACATCCGCTCGCTGCCGACGCGAGACGGAGGGCCTCCTCCGAGCGAGCTCCGTCCGCTCGGTCGAGTGCTCGCTCTGTTCGGCGTGTTCGACTCGCCGCTCCTTCCCGCAGAGGTGATCGACCAGGACGCGCCACCCTCGCCGCTGAGCGACGCGGAGCTGGGCGAGTATCTGGCCGCGGGCTGTCGCGGCTGCCACGGGCAGGGCCTCTCGGGCGGTCCCATCCCGGGCGCCCCGGAGGAGGAGACGGGCATCCCGCGCAACCTCACGCCCCACGAGACGGGGCTCGCGGGCTGGAGCCTCGAAGACCTGAGGACCGCGCTGCGGACGGGCCAGACGCCGAACGGCCCGCTCAACACGCAGATGATGCCGGTGAGCGCGACGCGCCACATGAGCGACCGTGAGATCGAGGCGCTCTACGCCTACTTGCAGTCGGTGGAGCCGCGCCCGTTCGGCGGACGTTGAGCGAAAGAGGACTCTCTTGAGCGCGAAGAAGAAGCCCGAGCGGCGCGCCTATCACAGCACCCTCCGACAGAAGCAAGCTAGCTTCACGCGTCAGAGCATCGTGGAGGCGCTGGCGGAGCAGGTCTGCGAGTCCGGGAGGGCCGACTTCTCGGTGGCGGAGGTCGCGGCCCGCGCGGAGGTCTCCGAGCGCACGGTCTACCGACACTTCCCCACGCGCGACGACCTGATCGAGGGGCTCGACGAGTACCTCGAAGGTCTGGAGGGCGCAGACCTGCCGCGGGATGGCGAGACCCTGCGGGCGCACATGCGGCGGGTCGTGCGTTTCTTCGAGGACAACGCGGCGCTGATCGAGGCCGGTCATCTCACCCAGATCGGTCGAGAGGTGCGGCAGCGTGGCCGCGAGCGAAGGCGCGCGGCCATCCGCGAGACGATGGACGCGTGGCTGGCGCCGCTCCCCGCGCGCGAGCGGCGACGGGCGTACGCGGCCTTCGCCACCATGTTCGGCTCGGCGACCTGGCGCGCGATGCGCAGGGAGCTCGGTCTCGGTCGCGCCGAGACGGCGGAGACCATGCAGTGGGTCGTGGATCTGGTCGTCGACGATCTCTCGCGGCGCGTTCGAGACGCGGAGGATTCGTGACCTCACTCGCGCAAGCCGTACGGACGCGCCGCGAGCTCGCGCCGCCGAGGTTCGAGCCGCCCGGACCGGGGCCCTGGAAGCTGGACGACGTGCACGCCGACTGACCAGGTATCGTCGCGGCCACTCCCCGGCCGTGAAATGGCGCGTATGTGCCGTCCGTGGGCGGGGCGATTCCCCCCGTTCACCGGAGGGGAGCCATGGCGTCGGATACGGTGATCGACGAGGTCGCAGACGGAGTCTACCGGGTGCACACGCCCTTCGAGGCGCCGGCTCTGCCGGGCGGCTTCTCGTTCAATCAGTACCTGGTGATGGATGATCAGCCGCTCCTCTTTCACTGCGGTTTGCGCGGGATCTTTCCGCGGGTGAAGGCGGCCGTGGAGCGGGTCGTGCCGGCGAAGAAGATCGCGTTCTTCGCCGTCTCGCACTTCGAAGCGGACGAGTGCGGCGCGCTGAACGCGTGGCTGGAGGCGGCGCCGGGCGCGACCGCGGTGTGCAGCGAGGTCGGCGCGATGGTCTCGCTCGGGGACTACGCCGACCGGGCGCCCCGCGGCCTCGCGGATGGGGAGCGGCTCACCCTGGGCGCGCGCACCCTGACGTGGCTCGACGCGCCCCACCTGCCCCACGGTTGGGACTGCGGCTACATGTTCGACGCACACAGCGCGACGCTGCTCTGCGGCGACCTCTTCACGCAGCCCGGCTCGGGGTCGGAGGCGCTGGTGGAGGGAGACATCCTCGGCCCGAGCGAGGCGTTCCGAAAGCCGATGGACTACTACGCGCATGCGCCCGACACCCGCGCGTTGCTGGCCAAGCTGGGGGAGACGCGCCCGACCACGCTCGCGTGCATGCACGGCAGCGCGTGGCGCGGTGACGGGGCGGCGCTCCTGGCCGCGCTCGCGGACGCGCTCGAAGGGGGCACGTGACGATCGGGCTCGACGAGCCTAGGTCGTCCGCATGTGGAGATCCCTCGTCCGCGGCACGGAGTGGAGGCAGATCGTCGATCTGGCGTCCCCCTCCTTCTTCGATGTGCTCCCCGGCAAGGCGCTCCGGCGCGCCACGGGGACGCTGAGCAAGGCCTGGTTCGACCGAGACGGCTTCGCCGAGGCCCGCGCGCACCGCGCCGAGACGCTCGACCGCGCCGACCTCGGGGTCCGTCTCGGCGAGCCCGAGGCCCACGGCGCCATCGACCGCGAGACGCGCGGGCAGCGCCTGCTCGCGCTCTACTTCCATCAGCTCTACGCGGGCGGACCGGTGCTCCTGGACCTGCGGCCCGAGCGCTTCGAGGCGGGCATCGAGCAGCTCCGCTGGAACCCGAAGCCGCTCTGGTATCGCTTCGACGAGGATTTTCTCGGGGCGATGCGCGAGATCTACGCGGGCTTCTACGCGGGGGACGACGCGCGCTTCGAGGCCGGGCTCGACCGGGTCGATCTGCGCTGCGCGGAGGGCACGTTCCTCCAGCACTTCGGCGCCGAGGATCAGCGCGCGGTCGCCTTCGACGTCGCCTCGTTCACCGAGACCTTTCATCAGACGTTCCTCAGCTGCAGGGACGGCGGCGCGTCGCTGCACCGCGACTTCGTCCCGCTCGGGCTCTACCTGGCGACCCTCTACGTGCACCTCGAGGAGCTGGGCGGGACCTTCGACGTGCGCGCCGCGTTCGATCGGATTGCGTCGGTCTGACGGGCGCGTACTTCCTCCCCGAACCCAGGGGGGATCTCATGAAGGAAGCGGACAGCAACATCGAGGCGGTCAGCCGCGCCTTCGCGGCCATCGCCGAGGGCGACATCGACCAAGCGGTGACGCAGCTCGATCAGGACGCCAAGTGGGACGTGGCGCACGCGCTCCCCGAGGGCGGCCACTACGAGGGGCGCGACGCGATCCGGGAGATGCTGCGGCGACAGCAGCAGCGGCTCGGGAACTTCCGACTGCTCCACACGACGGTGCACGGGGACGCGAACACCGTGTTCTTCGAGTACACGCGCTCGCCAACGCTGGACGAGCACGCGGAGGGCTCGGAGCACTGCCTCGCCGCCTGTCAGATGACGATGGGCAAGGTGCGGGAGATCCGGGAGTTCGTGCACCGGGCCTGAGCGGCTGACAGAGCGTTGTGGAAAGCGCCCGCGCCTCGTACGCTCCGGCACACGGAGGGGCATGGGCCAGGCAGCGCTACCCAACGCAGGCGATCTCATCGGCGTCCGCTACCGCATCGAGTCCCTGCTGGGACAGGGCGGGATGGGCGCCGTCTTCGCCGCCGTCAACCAGGCGACGGGCCGCGCGGTCGCCATCAAGTGGATGCTGCCCGGCGCGGCGCGCTCGCAGGAGGCGGTGGCGCGCTTCCTCGCCGAGGCCCGCGCGACGGCAAAGATCGAGCACCCCAACGTCATCCAGATCCTCGACGTCGGGCAGGACGGCGACGCGCCCTTCCTCGTGATGGAGCGCCTGCGCGGAGAGTCCCTGTCCGAGCGGCTCGAGCGGGCCGGCCGCCTCACCGCCGACGAGGCGCTCCGCGTGATGATCCCGGCCTGCAAGGGGGTCTCCGAGGCGCACGCCGAGGGCATCATTCACCGCGACCTCAAGCCCGACAACATCTTCCTCTGTCAGGGCAAGGACGGCTCGCCGCGCCCGCCCAAGGTGCTCGACTTCGGCATCTCCAAGCTCTTCGACGACGACCAGCCAGGGCAGGGCGCCCCGATGACGCGCACGGGCATCGCGATGGGCACGCCCTGGTACATGTCGCCCGAGCAGATCAACGCCGCCGGTACGCCGGACGCGCGCTACGACGTCTACGCGATGGGCGTGGTGCTCTACGAGTGCCTCGCGGGCCGGCCGCCCTACAACGCCGACGGGCTGTTCGAGCTGGTGCAGCAGATCGCGTCGGGTCAGGCGCCGCCGCTCCGCGCGCTCGTGCCCGACGTGCCGCCGGACCTCGAGGCGGCGACGATGCGCGCGATGCACGTCGACCGAAATCAGCGACCGCCGACGATGAAGGACATGGTCGCGGAGCTCGAGCGCATCCAGGCGCGCATGCAGAGCGGGCAGCCCGCGCCGCAGATCCCGCAGACGGCGGGCGCGATGATGCACGCGCCGCAGTACACGCCCGCGCCCGTCGGCGGGACCGGTCCGATGGGTGGGGGCGGCTGGACGCCCGCCTCCGGCGGGGGCTATGGCGCGCCGCCGAGCGGCTCGACCGCGACGCCCATGCAGGCCCAGTCGAGCGGCGGCGGGATGAAGATCGCGATCGTCGCCCTGGTCGCGCTGCTCGGGCTCGGGCTCCTCACGGTGGTGGGCGGCGGTGTCGCGTGGTTCGCGCTCAGCGGCAGCGACGACGCTGGCGGCGGCGGCGCGACGGGAGGAGGGACCACCGGCGGCGGTGGCATCCTCGGCGGCGGCAACCCGCTCCAGCCGAGCAACCCGCGCGATCCGCAGATCGATCTCACCTTCACCGGCACGTGCAACCCACGCTTCGACGCGCGGCGCATGGTCACGGGCAGCGCCGACAGCGTCAACGTGATGTCCAGCAGCGCGGGCGGGCTCACGGGCTCGGTCCAGCTCTACTTTCCGAACGACGTGACGGGCACGGTGCAGCTCTCGACCCAGCAGCGCATGGACACGCAGTCGGCCATCAACGTGATGGTGGGCCAGTCCATCTGGACGAACATGACCATGGACGTGATGGCGGTGCGGAACGGGCGCATCCCCGATCCGGTCAGCGGCACCCTGGTCGTCCACTCCTTCGACGCGGAGCTCGCGACGGTGGATCTCGAGTTTCGGAACGTGAGCCTGCAGAACATGCGCGACGGCTCCATCTGCACGATGAACGGGCGCCTGCGCACGAGCGGCACGACCTACGGCATGTGAACCATGAGCTGGCCTCAACCCGCCTACGTCGTCCGGACCGAGCGCCTGGTGATCCGCTGCTACGAGCGCGGTGACGTCGACGCGGTCCACGCCGGGATCGTCTCCAACAAGGACGCGCTGCTCCCCTGGATGAGCTGGTTCCAGAACGAGCCGATGACGCGTGAGGAGCGCGCCGCACAGCTGAGGCGCTTCCGAGGCAGCTTCGACGTTGGCAAGGACTTTTTCTATGGTGTGTTCTCGAAGGACGACGGCGCGTTCCTCGGGGGCACGGGCCTCCACCCGAGGGGCGGCGGCGGCGTCCTGGAGATCGGCTACTGGATCGTGCCGGCGCGGTGGGGGCAGGGCCTCGCGTTCGAGGTCGCCGCGGCTCTGACCCGCGTGGGCTTCGAGGTGATGGAGGCGCGCCGCATCGAGATCCGCGTCGCCCCCCACAACGCGCGGAGCGTCGCGATCCCTCGCAAGCTGGGCTACCGCGAAGAGGGCCTGATCCGCGGGGTCGGGGAGAACGCCGACGGAAGCTTCGGCGACCTCGTCTTGTTCGGCATGCTGCGGGACGAGGTCCCCGACAGCTGCGCCGCCAAGGCGCACCTCGAGATCGAGCGCTTCTCGGTGCCCGACTGAGCCCTTTCGGCATCAAGACTCGCGGAGCGCGTCATCTCCGCTATGGTGCGCGGCGATGAACGCGATCGAAGCGATGTCGACCTGGATAGGCGCGCTCTCTCGGGGGGGAGTGCTGATGGGGTACGAGGAAGAAGAGGGTGCCCAGCTCGCCCTCGACGTCCTGGGGCTCGAGCGCCTGGAGGCCCTCCGGGCGTGGTTCTCGTCGCAGACCCGTGACGTCGTCGAGCGAGAGCGCCGCGGCGCCGTGCACGCGTGCATCTGGATGGCCCAGGCCGACCGAGAGCTCGCCACCGACGAGATCGAGTTCCTCGAGCGCGTCATCGCAGACAGCGAGCTGCCCCCGAAGGTGCAAGAGGAGATGTCGGGTGCGCTCGACGAGCCGCTCGAGCTCGAGGACGTGGCCGAGGAGCTGACGCAGCGCGGGCTCCGGGAGCTCGTGCTGGGCCTCAGCTGGCAGCTGGCCTTCGCCGACGGCGCGCTCGACGACGACGAGCGCACCGCGCACGAAGAGCTGGCCGAGGTCTTCGGTGTGGACGAGGAGCGCGCGGAGGAGATCCGCGAGGCCGTCCTCGGCTGACTAGAACTAGAGCGCGTCCACGGTCTGCGGGCGCTCGATCGTGCCGGTCCAGCTGGCTTCGCCGCCGTGCGTCCATGGCGCGGTGAGCGGCGCCCCTTCTTCGCGGAGCCGGACGTAGACCTCGTACGCGCGGCCGGCCTCGAGCAGCACGCGCAGGCGCCCCTCGGCGTCGGTCCGCCGGGTTGTGCCCATCACGTCATCGCCGCCGCCGCGGCGCTCCGAGCTGCGGATCCAGAGCGCCATCTCGCGTCGGCCGAGCGGGCGTCCGTCTGCGTCGGTGGTGCGGACGAAGAGCGGCACGAGCGCGTACGGCTCGATCTGCAGCGCCACGTCGCGTCCGTCTCGAGCGGCCTCGACCCAGCGCGCTGTGTCGTGGGGGATGCGCAAGTACGCGCCCGGTCCCTCGTAGCGCGCGTTCCAGTTCCGCAAGGCCTCCGGGACCAGCTCGAAGTGGTCCAGGGCGGCGCGCTCGAAGGCGAAGCGGCCGTCGTCGTCGGTGCGGACCTGGAGGGTCGATGGGCCGCTGCCGACGTACGCGGGCACCATCAACAGGCGCGTCCGCGCGGCCGGGCGGCCGTCGGGCCCGAGGAGCCGGCCCCGCAAGACGACGCCGCGCCGCAGGACGAGCCGGATGGGGTGATCGGGGATCGCGTCGTGATGGATCCAGCCGCCGTGCTGGTAGTCGGTCCACTGGAGGCCGTAGTCCGGATGCGCGGCGTCCACGCGGAGGTGCGGCGCGTCGCGTACGGCGGCCTCGAACCAGCCGTCTTCGGCCGCGGCGACGCGGAGCCGGCCGAGCGAGACCCGGGCGCCGCCGACGGGATGGCCGTGCTCGTCGAGCACCTGGCCGCGCACGCGCACCTGGCCGGGGCCCGGCTGCACGAGGGGAGGGCGATCGGGGATCGGGGGCGGCGCCTCCGCCTCCGCCGCCGCTTCCGCTGCCGCTTCCGCTTCCGCTACCGCCGCCGCTTCCGCTTCCGCTTCCGCTTCCGCTTCCGCCTCCGCCTCCGCCTCCGCCTCCGCTACCGCAGCCGCTTCCGCCTCCGCTTCGACGGCGGCTCGTGTTCCTCCGTCGCACTGGACGAGCAGGAGCAGACACAGGGTGAGCGCGCGCATCGCCTCCTGGTACGCGCGGCCGACGGGAAACCTTGGCTCGTGGGGCTCAGGGGGCCCAGGGGGAAGCGGATCATCTCTCCAGGAGGGCGCGCATGCGCGTCACGGCGGGGACCTCGACGTCGGCGGAGGCCCAGGCGCGGAGGACCCGCTCGGCCAGCTCCCTCGCGCGCGCGGCGTCCCCCTCGTCCGCGGCGCGCTGGGCGCGCAGGGCGTGCACGGGGTGGGCGCCCGCGAAGTCGCCGCGGCGCAGCGCGGAGCGCTCGAGGCGGCGCGCGATCTCGGTCTCGCCGACCTCTCGGAACGGCGCGGCGGGCAAGAACGGCGATCGCGAGCGCACCATCGGGCGCCACGCGTCGACCGCCCCCTGCCAGTCCTCTTCGACGTAGCGCTCCGCGCCCGCGAGGAACGCCGCGGCGCCGTCGAGGCGGCCGGCCCGCGCGGTGCGCCCCTCGCGGAGGGAGCGGAGCTTCGCCAGACACGGGCGCGCCAGCTCGGGCGTCGCGTGCATGCAGAGCGCGATCGCGGGCAGCTCGTAGTGGGGCTGATCCGTGTGCAGGCG
>SHBB01000393.1 GCA_004213565.1 Sandaracinaceae bacterium | reverse complement strand
CCAGCACCTCGGCGCGGCCGACCGCGGCGACTGGCTCCTCGGCGGCACGGGCGGCGAGAGCCGGGTCCTGCCGCAGGCCGAGAGCCAGATCGACGCCCAGCTCTGCGAGCAGCTGCGCTTGCTCGGCTACATCGACTCGCGCTGCGAGAACCTCAACTGAAGGCGCCGGAGAGGCCCGCGCCGAGCAGCGCCACGGCCACGATGACCAGCCCGATCCCGCCGCCCGCGAGGACCGCGAGGTAGGCGTGCCGGTCCTTGCCCTCCGCGCTCCGCAGGCGGACGGCCGCGAACACCACGGCGGCCAGCGCGATGGGCGCCACGCAGGGGCCGGTGAACATCCCGGCCACCGCGACGATCCAGACCACGAGCGCCGTGCGGTCGAGCGCGCCCTCGAGGCGGGTCAGGCGCACCGCGAAGGCGACCTGCACGACGAGCCACACGAGGGTCAGCAGGAAGATGAGCCCCACGGCGACGAACATGGCGATGGGCGTGCCGTCCATCGCGCGAGTGTATCCGGTTCAGGGCGCGTGGCAGAAGACGCAGCCGTACTCGGCGTTCGCGTACATGATGTCGAAGCAGCTGCCGTCCTCGCCGCGCTCCGCGAAGCGCGCGAGCAGCGCGTCGGGATCCGCCGCGGCCTCCTCGACCACCCAGCGATAGGGCCACGCGTCGAAGCCCTCCGCGCGCAGTGACTCGTCGAGGTAGCGCACGGTGGTCTCCCGGTCGCCGACGCGCGCGTAGTGCTCGGCCCAGTGATAGGCCATGCCCGGCCGCGCCCAGGGGGCGTGCTCGGTGTTGCGCTCGCAGAACTCGGGGCCCTCGCACTCCCACTCGTCGATCGCCTCGATCACGCGCTGCGGCACGCCCGTCGAGAGCGGGAGCCCGATGGCGGTGCCGCTGATGGAGGGGACGTTGCCGAGCGGGTCCTCCCGGATCTCGCGCTCCGCCGCGTCGTAGAGCTCCGTCGCGCGCGCGTCGTCGCCGGTCACGTGGGCGATGGCGATCTCCATCGACGCCTTCCAGCTGACCACGATCCCGTAGTCGGGCGCGAGGCGCTCGGTCTGTTCGAAGTCCGGCACGATGCTCGCGACGAAGCGGATCTGATCGTCGCCGACGTTCTCCTCGATCGCGATGGCCATCGCGAGCTGCCCGCGACGGAAGTAGACGTTGGCGCGCTCGAAAGACAGCGCAGGGTCCCCCGGCGCGTGCTCGTCGAGGACGGCGCCGAAGTCCGCGTGCGCGTCGACGCGCTCGTCGCGATCGACCTGGAAGACGCGCCAGTAGTATTGCTCGACGCACTCGTAGGCGCGCGCCTCGTCGAGCCCGCTGCAGTCGGCGGTGAAAGGTTCGGGCTGGTCGCAGCCGGCGACCATCAACAGAGCGAGCGCGAGCGGGCGATTCATGGGACCTCCGTGGAGAGAGTCCGAGCGCCCCCGACGGGCGGGAGTTTGGGGATGGGGGTAGGGAGTACCCGTCGGGGGAGCTCAGAAGGGCAGGTTCGTGTTGAGCACGATGTCGAGCGCGACGTCCCCCGGGCCGGCGGCGGTGACGCTCGGCGCGGAGAGGCCGTTCAGGGAGACGAGGTCGCCGCGGTCGGGGCCGGGCGCGCTCGGGTCGACGTTGGCGTTGTCGTCGAGGAAGGCGATGACGAAGTAGGGCTCGCTCCGCGGCGGCAGACCGTCCACGCGATAGGGGACCGCCGCGCCCGGGTCGCGCATGTCGGCGTCGTCCACCCGCGCGTTCCCGACCACCCTCGCGGAGTCGCGGTCGAGCACCGGGTCGCGATCGAAGACGGCCACGTAGAGGTGCCCGACCCCGCCCGCGCGCGGCTCGGCCGTCCGCGTGACCACGCCCACGAGGCTCGCGCTCGACGCCGCGACGCCGGAGTCCGGGTCGGAGGGCGGGTCCGAGGGCGGCGGCGGACCCGCGTCGCCCGCGGGTCGCGTGACGCCCGCGTCCGTCGGCGCCGCAGGGCCGGAGTCGGACGGGGCAGGGCCGCCGTCGAGGGACGGCCCCTCGCCGTCGCACGCCGAGAGGAGGGCCAAGGAGAGGAGCGCGCTGAGCATGGTTCGGTTCACGGCGCGGAGTATGAGCTACAAGTAGGAAGTGTCACTTCTTACTCTGCCTTACGGCGGGCTGTCTGGCGGCGCTCCGCGCGGAGGGGCTCCTTTTCGTCGGATCGCCGCGCGCGGTCAGGGCTCGGCCGGCAGCTGCGATAGGCTTCGATTGGCATGATCCCCGCGCTGCTCATGACGCTCGTGGAGGCCGCGGTCCTCTCCGGCGTGTTCGCCTACCTGTATCGCGCGCGGCGCGAGGCGTTCCTGGGCTGGTGGACGGCGGCGCTCGCCGCGTCGGTGGTGCGGCACGCGATGAGCGTCGTGGGCGCGCTCTCGGGCCTCTCCGGGTTCACCATGCTCGAGCAGGCGGCCGCGCTCGCGCAGGCGAGCCTCGTGCTCGGCGGCGCGCTCGCGCTCTCCGGCCGGACCCTGCCGCGCCGCTACGTCGCCCTCGCGCTCGTCGGGCTGATCTGGATCGTGACGGCCCACGGGCTGAACCTCCCGTTCTTCGCGCTCACGCTCCCGACGTTCGCGTTCCTGGGCGCGACGAGCATCGCGGCCGGCGTGCTCGTCTGGCGCGCCGAGCGGGCCCGGGGCGCGCGCTGGTTCGCGGGCGGGGTGCTCGTGGTCTGGGGGCTGCATCAGCTCGACTACCCGTTCCTGCGCCCCGATCCCGCGGTGGCGCCCTGGGGCTACGCGCTCGCGGCGGTGCTCGAGCCGCTGACCGCGGTCGGCTTCCTGGTGCTCGCCAACGAGCGCGCGCTGCGGACGGAGCGCGAGAGCGCGCGGCGACACCGGGCCCTGCTCGACAACCTCCCGGTGGGCGTGTTCGAGGCGTCGCTGAGCGGCCGCGTGCTCGACGCCAACCCGGCCCTCGTCCGCATGCTCGGGTTCGAGTCGGTCCAGTCCCTGCTCGACGCCGATCCGGAGCGGCTCCTGGGTCTCCTGGGCGAGGGGGCGCGCGATCCGGCGCGCCTCTGGGCCGGGGCCGAGATCGCGACGGCCGGCCCCACCGAGCTCCGCATCGAGCGAGCGGACGGCGCGCCGATCCGCGTCGTGCTCCACGGGACCCTGGTCGAGGGAGAGGACGGCGAGCCGTCACACTTCGAGGGGATCGTGCGCGACGTGACCGAGCGCCGTCGGCTGCAGCAGATCCTCGACCGACAGCGGCGGATGGAGGCGCTCGGCCGGCTCGCGGGCGGGGTCGCGCACGACTTCAACAACCTCCTGACGGTGATCCGCGCCGGGACGAGCATCCTCCTCGCGACGCCGAGCGCCGACCCGGCCCAGGCGCGGTGGATCTCCGACATCGACGCCGCGTCGGGGCGCGCGGTGCAGCTGACCCGCAAGCTCCTCGCCCTCGCGCGCGGGCGCGCGGCCCCCATGGTGGAGGTCGACGTCAGCGCCGTCACCCGCGAGGCCCGCGCGGTGCTCGAGCGCCTCTCGGGAGAGGCCGTGCGCATCGAGCTCGACCTCGAGGACGCGCCCGGGATGGTGCGCATGGAGGAGGGCGCGCTCGACCAGATCCTGCTCAACCTCACGACCAACGCCCGCGACGCGATGCGGAAGGGAGGGCGCCTGCACGTGAGCTGCGGGGGCGTCGTGCTCGGGCGCGCCGAGGCCAGCGCACTCGCGCTCGAGCCCGGGCCGCACGTGCGCCTTCGCTTCTGCGACGAGGGCGCGGGCATGGACGCGGAGACGCAGCGGCACATCTTCGAGCCCTTCTTCACCTCCCGCTCGGAGGAGGGCGGCACGGGGCTCGGCCTCGCGACGGTGTTCGCGCACGTGGACAACGCGGGGGGCCGGATCGAGGTCGACAGCGAGCCCGGGCGAGGGAGCGAGTTCTCGGTGTACTGGCCCGTCTCGGACGCCGAGGTGCGCCCCGCCGCCGTCGCGCGAGAGCAGGCCGCGCGCGGCGGCCACCGCGTGCTGGTCATCGACGACGAGGACGCCGTCCGCGACGCGGTCGTGTCGATGCTGGAGCGCGGCGGCTTCAGCGTGCTGAGCGCGAGCGGGCCGGAGGAGGCGATGCGCGTCGCCTCGGACGATCCGGAGCTCGACGTGGTGCTCTGCGACGTGCACCTCGGCGAGAGCAGCGGGCCGGCGCTGGTGCGCGCGCTGCGCCCGAAGCTGGCCGGCGCGTCGTTCCTGTTCATGTCGGGCTACGCGACCGACGCGCTGGACGAGGACACGCTCGGCCGGCTGATCCCGAAGCCGTTCACCATGCAGGAGCTCTTCGCGCGCATGGAGGCGCTCGGGGTGCGCGCGCCGGCCGTCGAGTCGCGCGTCTCCTGACGGCGCGTTCCCCTCGGAGCGCGCCGCGTGGCATCGTCGCGCCCCGTGCGCCTCCTCGACGCCGCTCTCGCGCTCTACGCGCTCGTCTGCCTCGCCGCGATCACGTGGCCCGGCTACGCGTGGCTCGGCAACCGCATCGAGCCGCTCGTGCTCGGGCTGCCGTTCAGCCTCGCGTGGAACATCGGCTGGGTGTCGCTGACGTTCTTCGTGCTCGGCGCTTACTACCTCTTCGATCAGCGGAGCCAGGCGCGGTGAGCGGCGCCATCGTCGTCGGCGTCTGCGCCGTCTACCTGCTGGCGTGCGTCGGGCTCGGCACGTTCTCCAGCCGCGGGCGCGCCACGAGCACCGTCGGCTACGTCGCGGGAGACCGAGGCCTCGGGCTGCTCCTGATGTACTTCATCACGGGCGCGACGATCTTCAGCGCCTTCGCCTTCCTCGGCTTGCCGGGCTGGGCGTACTCGCGGGGCGCGGCCGCGTTCTACATCCTCGGCTACGGCGCGCTCGGCTTCCTGCCGTTCTACTTCCTCGGCCCGCGCGCGGCGCGCCTCGGGAGGGCCCACGGCTTCGTCACGCAGGCGGAGATGGTCGCGGCGCGCTTCGAGACGCCCGCCCTCGCGGGGGTGATGGCGCTGGTGAGCGCGGTGGCGTTCGTGCCCTACCTCGCGCTCCAGATGAAGGGCGCCGGGCTCGTGCTCGAGACCGTCACCGAGGGCGTGGTCTCCGAGGCGCTCGGCGCGGCCATCGTGTACGGCGTCGTGCTCGTCTACGTCCTGAAGAGCGGCGTGCTCGGGGTCGGCTGGACGAACACGTTCCAGGGAATCTTCATGATCGCGCTCGCGTGGGGGCTCGGGCTCTACCTCCCCACGCTTCGGCACGGGTCGCTGACGCAGATGTTCACGTCGATCGCGAGCGAGCGCCCGGAGCTCCTGACGGCGCCCGGCCTGAGCTCCGACGGCGCGCCGTGGCACTGGGCCGAGTACAACTCGGCCGTGGTGGTGAGCATCATCGGCTTCAGCGCCTGGCCGCACCTCTTCATGAAGGCCTTCACCGCGAAGAGCGACGCGACGCTCCGGCGCACGGTGGTCCTCTACCCGACGTTCCAGATCTTCCTCGTGCCCCTCTTCCTCATCGGCTTCGCCGGGGTCGGATTCCTCCCCGCGCCCTCTCGGCCCGATCAGATCCTCCCGCACCTGCTGATGAGCCTCGAGCTGTCGCCGTGGCTCGTCGGGCTCTTCTGCGCGGGCGCGCTCGCGGCCTCCATGTCGAGCGGCGACGCGATGGTGCACGCGGTCGCGTCGATCACCGTGCGCGACGGCTGGGTCACCGCGCTCCGAAAGACGCTCTCCCCCGGCCGCGAGCTCGGGTCCATCCGCGCGCTCGTCGTGCTCTACCTGTTGCTCGCCTATGGCGTCGCGATCCTCTACGACGGCTCGCTCGTCTTCCTGCTCCTCAGCGCCTACGGCGCGGTCGTGCAGTTCATGCCGCTCCTCGTGGCCTGCCTCTACTTCCGCCGCGCGACGGGCGCGGGCGCGCTCGCCGGCCTCCTCGGGGGCTCGGCCCTGACCACCCTGTTCGTGGCGTTCCCCGAGTGGCGCCCCTTCCCGGTGCACGCGGGGCTCTACGGGGTGGCGCTCAACGTGCTCTTGCTCGTCACCGTCTCGCTGGCCACGCGTCCGCCCGGCTCGCGGGAGCGCTTCCTGGCCGACGCGGCGGCGGAGTAGAATCGCGCCGTGCGCTTCGCCTGGGTCGCCCTCTGCCTCGCCGCGCTCGAGCTCTGCGCCTGCGCGGGGCCCGAGCCGGAGCCGTTCGAGACCTCGCTCGTGGTGCAGCGCCTGACCATCGACGGCGTGACGCAGCCGGGCGAGCTGTTCCGACGCCGACCGGAGCTGGCGCAGCCCTTCGAAGACATCTTCGAGCTGGTGGCGTGCACGGGCGGGCAGCCCCTCGCCCTGCGCGTGGAGGGTGAGACGACGGACGGACAGGGCTTCGGACACGCGTCGCTCGTCCTGACCACGGTCGTCGAGGGAGAGCCCTGCGACGGAGACGGCACGCTCGCCGTGCAGCCGATCAGCCTGCTCGAGGACCGTCAGGCGCGGGTGCGCGGCCCGGTGTTCATCGACGGGGTGACGGTCGACGGCCGCATCCCGCTCGGGCGCTTCCAGATCGGCTCGGACACGCTCGACGAGTTCCCCACCTGGTGGGCGCTGACCGTGCGGGGGCGAGAGCTGGCCGGACGCGGAATCGTGCTGTCTACAGGGGAAGCCGACACGGTCTGGCCGCCGCAGCAGCTCGCGTCGGTGCCGGTGATGGAGATCGGGCGGAGCGTGCTCGATGTCTTGATCGGCGAGGAGCTCCAGCCCGACGTGGACCTCGACGAGGACGGCCTCGAGCGCTGGCTCCTCGAGGGCGATCGGGTCGTCGGCTGCCGGGAGGCGGGCGGCGAGCCCGTGCCGATGGCGGAGTGCGTGCCCGCCAACGGCTTCGTCGACGGCTACGACCTGCGGCTGCGCTTCCGGCTCGTGCCCGTCACGCTCATGGACTGATCAGCGGGCAGTCGCACCAGACCGCGACCTCCTGGATCGTGCCGAGCTCGATCACCCCGTCGCCGAGGCTCTCGCATCGGAGCGCGAGGTTCCCGTCGCAGTCGGGCCCGGTCCAGCCGGTGATCAGGATGTCGACCCCGTCCGACGGCGAGCCGCGCCGCAGGTACTTCAGCTCGAGCAGGTCGTCCCAGTCGCAGAGCGGCGCCGCGGTGACGGCGTGGAGCGCGGGGATGCAGTCGGGCTCGGTGCCCTGCGTCCCGTCCACCCGGAGCAGCTCCGTGCGGAAGGAGCCGACGGACCCGAGCGGGCACGCGAGATCGCTCGGCCCCGCGTCCCCCATGGGCGGGCCGCACATGCCGGGGACCTTGAACGCGAGGTCGACGCGGCGGAACCCCGTGTCGCTGCATCCCACGCCGGCGAGCAGCGCGAACACGGCGAGCCACGCGCGCCGATCAGAAGTCATCGATCACCGTCCCGCCGACGAGGTGCACGTCCGGCTCCACCAGCACGAGCAGCGCGGCGGTCACGAGCACGAAGGTGAGCCCCCCCGAGACCGGCACCCAGAAATACCACTGGCCGTACCAGGGCAGGGTCGGCTCGGGCAGGGTCTGCTCGAGGTGCGCGAGCGCGGCCGACGCGTCGTCGCGCTCGGTCTCGAAGGGCTCGCCGAGCGGCGCGCCGCGGGCGTCGAAGAGCGCGAGCCGGAACGCGTCGCGATCGAGCCGCAGGACCAGCAGCACGTCGGCCTCGGTCAGCGTCGCGGCCTGCGCGCGCCACAGGGGCTCCGCGTCGGGACCGTCCCCGCGGAGAGCGCGCAGCGCGGCCTGCGCCCGGTGCGGCGCCGCCCCCGCCGTGAGCGCCACGCTCCGCTCGGTCGGCTCGCCGGCCGCGACGTTGACGAGCTGCGCCTCCGGACGGAAGCCGTCGCGCTCGATGGTGATGTAGTGACGCCCGGGCGAGATGGAGCCGAAGCGCGCCGGCGAGAGCCGCGGCTCGCACCCGTCCACGCTGACGCGCGCGCCCGGCGGATCGGTGATGACGTGCAGGGACGCGTCCTCGCTCACGCTCTCGGTCGCCTCGGCGAAGAGCGCGATCAGCTCCGGCGGGTGGCGGGCCGGGTCGGGGTGACACGCCGGATCGATGTGGTGGCAGGTGCGCAGCTCCTCGATGGCCGCGTCGCGCTCCCCGTGGACCTGCAGCACGTTCGCGAGCTGGAGGTGCAGGGCGGCGAGGCGCTGACGGCCGGTGGCCCGCGCGGCGAGCGGGCGCAGCAGATCGAGCGCCTCGGCGAGCTGCGTGGTCGCCCCCGCGTAGTCGAAGTTGGAGAAGGCCTCGTCCGCCTCCGCCATCCGGTGCTGGGCCTCCATCTCGACCGCGTCGGTGTCCTCGCGCTCGGCGTCCGCGGCCAGCGAGGCGAGCCGCGCGAGGCTCGTCAGCTCGAGGTCCTCGCGCTCCGTGATGCGGCGCCGGAGCACGCGCTCGGCCTCGGAGCTCTCCGCCGCGTCGCCGCTCGGGACCAGCAGGACCGTGGTCGTGCGCACGGCCGCCCCGCCCCCGCAGGCGACCGAGAGCAGGGCCGCGAGCATCACGGCCATGCTACCGTTGACGGGAGAGCGCCGATGGCCGCTTCGACCCGGTTCGACCGCTACGAGATCCTCGCACCGCTGGGCGTCGGCGGCATGGGCGAGGTCGTCAAGGCGCGCGCGGTCGGCCCGCACGGCTTCGAGAAGATCGTCGCCATCAAGCGCATCAAGGCCGAGTGGGCGCAGCAGGAGGCGATGGCGCAGCGCTTCATCCGCGAGGCGCAGATCGCCGCGCGGCTGCAGCACGCAAACATCGTTCAGGTCTTCGACTTCGGGCGTCACGAAGACGAGCTGTTCATCGTCATGGAGTTCATCGACGGCCAGAGCGTCGACACCATCCTCGCAGCGCTCGCGGAGAAAAGGAAGAGGCCGACGCTGGCCCAGACCCTCCAGATCACCCTGGACGTGGCGCGCGCGCTCGACTCCGCGCACTCGCTCCGCGGCAAGGAGGGCGAGGAGACGGGCGTCATCCACCGCGACGTCAGCCCCGCCAACGTGCTCGTCAGCCGGCAGGGCGTGGTGAAGCTGACCGACTTCGGCATCGCCGCCTTCTCCTCGCACGAGGCCCGCACCTCGCTCGTGGCGGGCAAGCCGCTCTACATGGCGCCCGAGCAGATCCGCGGCGAGGCGCTCGACGCGCGCTGCGATCTCTTCGCGGTCGGCATCGTGCTCTACGAGATGATCACCGGCCAGCGCCCCTGGAAGGGCATGGTCGATCCCTCGGCCGACGCGACGCTCGACGGCATGGACTACCAGGCGCCGTCCACGCTCGCGACCGGGATCCCGCCCGAGGTCGACGCGCTGGTGGAGCGGCTGCTGCAGCCCGTGCGCGAGCGCCGGGTGGAGACGGCGCGGGACCTGACCAAGGAGATCCTGGCCGTCAGCTACAAGTGCCAGATCGTGCTCGACCCGGGGGAGCTCCGCCCGCTGATCGGGGAGGGCCCGGCGGACGCGCACGCGCCCACGCAGCCGTCGAACCCGAGCCGCCTCGAGACGCTGGTCGCCACCGGGGTCTCTCCCGACGGGGTGACGATGCTCGCCCCCGGATCCGAGCCCGAGGTCGTCGCGCGCGTGGGGCCGGCGCGGGAGAAGCGTGAGCTGCCGATGTGGGCGTTCGCGGCGCTGATGCTCGCGGTGGTGGGTG